>CANHMF010000017.1 GCA_947461705.1 Synechococcaceae cyanobacterium | reverse complement strand
CCCGATCGGTGCGTATGCTTCTGAGGAAGAAACCTACTGGTATGGATTCTATGTGGGAGCCGCCTCAGCGACGTGCGAGCTCAACAAGGCGGGTCAACTGAGTCGCGAGTATGCCAAGGACTTCTTGATAGGTGCTTTTGAACAAGCTCCCGATATTCCAGCTTCTTCAAGGAAGAATGCACTCAAAGAGATTCGTAGTAAATACCCCCAGTGTCCGTTGCCACAATAGGTGGTAGAAATTCCCGCCCTAACCAGTCGCAGTGGCGTTTCCAGTAAGCGGCTTCTTGGTGGGGAGCGGGGTGGATAAACTGGTGGATTATCCAGTGCATGGACCGAAACTCCTACCCGGCGATGTCACGAGATTTTGTTATTCAACCCTTCCTTAGGCAGGCTTGGCAAGGTCAGTATGGCGAGTCTCAAAGCCACACTCTGCAGATCTCAGATTATTCGTGAGTAATTGAACTTCCCTATAGAAACACAGACTAGGTAGTCAGAAATGATTGGCAGACTCCCCAGCACCCTTAAAAGACAAATCCGTATTGCAGGCTGCAGACTTATCGCGGTATGGAGGAGGTACCCTCGTGCCCCAAAGTCCCTTTTATTGAACCACGAAGGAACAAAGCAGCTGTCCAGTACATTTCTGACCTGGGAAATATCCATCACCCCGATCCCCAGAAGAGGGACCTTGGAGATTCAGGAGAATCGAATGCATAACTTGGATCGAGCCGTTAGCCTGACAAGCAATCGACTGATTATGCCAGGGCAAGCATTTAGCCTTTCTCAACATCTGGGTGAACCGACGATCAATAATGGCTTTCGGAGCGGACCTGTCTTTGTGGGAGGTAAGATCGCTGCTGACGTAGGAGGAGGGCTTTGCCTGATTGCCTCGAACTTATATAGCCTTTTTCTAAAAAGCGGCTGCCAAATCCTTGAGCGCCACAGTCATAGTATCGACGCGTATGGCAGTGAGCGATTCTACGAGCTCGGCGAAGATGCCGCCATCGCCTTTGCCTACAAAGACCTAGCAATAAGAAACAACTTCAAGGTGCCTCTGCTTCTGGAAATCTCCATAGTTGGTGACACCGTGCAAAGCCGCTTGTCTTCGTCGGTGCAGAGGCCTGTAGAAATCATCGTTCAATCCCATATCCTACAAAGGATACCTCCGACCCTTCAGGAGGAACATTCTGGATGGCACATCTGCACTACTCGATTTGCAAAAGAAGGGAATGCCCCCTGGCGTCAGGACCTCGTTTCATTCAGCCACTACATGCCTTGTTGATGCATAGGAAGACTGAACTGCTCAATCCCAAGGTCGGAGACCTCCATGTGGGCCGGTCCCAGCATTCAACGAGCCAAGGCCATGACACTCGATCTGAATAGCCACCTTGAGCATTGTGCCTCGCTCATTTATGCCTTATGACTCGAGTCATGGAATCAAGAGAGTGCAGGCTTCTTTTGCGAGTCGGCTGTTGCTATGCATCATCCAATCACTTGCAATGAGACCCGTAAAGATCGGCTACTGAAAGATCTGGAAGAGGCGTGGCGAGGCTTGCTGTCTGCTAGCCGTAGTGGTTATAAACGACCGACACATAGCCAAATCAAGAAAGCATCCACGATTATCCCTGGACTGATTGATGTTCATTTGCAACCAAGGTATAGGACGGGAAAGTTGATCAATGGTTTGCACTGTTCTTCTGGACAGCCCCGATCGCTGGCTGCTGAAGCAAGGTGCAGCCCCCTCGACTGATGGTGCCACCTACATGCAAAATCTCGATTAAATACCACATTGGCAGTGACACCTGTCGAGCATAGGTCTGAGGAAGCTGATCTAACCATACGGAGCATTCTGAGCGAAAGCCTCTGATTTGGTTCCCAGGACCGACAACAGTGACACCTGCTGACTTGCTCCTATGCCACTAGACCAGCCCCCCCCTAGCACCTACGTGATCCACCGCCACCCGGCTCTGTCGTAGGTCTTTCTTTTGACTTTCCCTCATTATTTGAGCATTTGTGACGTAACTCTTCTCCGATCTGTCATTTGAAGCTATCTAGCCATGTCGTACGAGCAAAGTGAAAAGACTCATCAGTTTGCCAGCCCAAGACGCTTGCAGGCATGCTTGTCATATGATTAAGTAGGCATAGCCATTTGAAAGAAGTGATCTCAAAGCCAACTGCACTGCGTCGCTTCTGGAAAGCATGTGGCGTGAAAAGGGTTCTTAATAGAAAAGCATTGTCAAGACTTGTGCCATTGCTTGCCTGTGCGCTTATCGCAATTTCTAATGGCATTGGTAGTGCCAAGGCAGAAGTCTATAACGTTGCTACCCGAAATATCGAGCCGTTTTCGTTTGTCAGAGATGGTAATAGGGTTGGTTACTCGATCGATCTCTGGAAAGCAATCGCAGATGACCTCCGGCTGGACTACTCAACCATACAGGTTGGCACAGCAAAGCAAATGATCACAGCTGTTAAGGCTGGCAAAGCAGATATTGGCGTTGGCGCCCTATCTATTACCTCTGATCGTGAACAAGAGGTTGACTTTTCGCAGCCATTCTTTGAGTCTGGACTTCAGGTACTCGTTCGAAAAAGTAGACCTGATGCGGCATCTGCCTTCCATGCTATAGCTCTAAATCTATTGACGCCCCAATTAGTTGGCGGATTGGTTGTTGCGTTGTTGATAATGTTCGGTATTTCTCATCTCGTATGGAAGTATGAGCACCCAATCAACGAAGAAATGTGGCCAAGATCCTATTGGCAGGGTATCGGTGAATCCTTCTGGTGGACAATAAGTATCTTTCTGGTTGGCGGAGCAGATAACAAGGGGCCTGTTGGTAAGGGTGGCCGTATTGTCGCAACGGTCTGGATGTTTGCCAGCGTCATTGCTGTTTCACTGCTCACCGCATCTCTGAGTGCTGTCTTGACGGTTAACTCTATGCCAGGGGATATTAATGGCCCAGACGATCTCTATGGCAAGGTAACTGGAACAATCGAGGGTAGTGTTGCAGAGAGCTGGCTCAAGAAACAAGTGAGTACTGGCGGCCAGAGTATTGTTGTCAAGTCTTACCCAGGAATCCAGCCAAGTCTAGAAGCGCTTCGCTCAGGCCTGGTGAATGCGATTGTTTATGATGCTCCCATTCTTGAATACTATATTCATAGTTCAAGTGCTGAGGACTTCTCGCTAGTTGGCGATTTGTTTGAGAGATCAAACTATGGTTTTGCGGTTAAGACTGGCAGTCCTCTTCGCGAACGTATTAACCAAGCGATGCTCCGTTTAAATGAGAAGGGGTTCTCTAATTCATTGCATGCCAAGTGGTTCGGCAAATAGCCCTTGCCTGCTCGTTATCGGTTAAGGACTTTTCGTTCTTCGTCTCCAGTGTGGTGCTAGGTGTGCACGGGTTGTGCCGCTGCATGTATCTATCGATCCAGGTCTAGATGCTCGCAGTCATGTCACGGCACCCAGCTCACTCTTTCATAATCGACGCTAACCCACGTTTCGGCTCTCTCTTCTTTTTCTTGATAGAACTGAGGTCCCTGATGATCGTTTCATCCAGAATCTTGTGTTTCTTTAGCATCATGGCCTTCCCTATCACTCTGATACATCCGTGCGGGGATCTTCTCCGCGGTCTTGTTTTTCCAGTCATTGTCTGAAGTCGCGGAACGTTGTCTAGTCAGATATCTGGCCATCGAGTGTCGTGGACTCTGGAAACTGAACCAGTCTTGTTCAGTACTTCGGAGCTCGCCAGACCTGGCTAGGAGACGCTCTTTGAACCGCGATTGTCACACTCCCGACCAGATCATCCGTATGCTGCGGACTGCTGAGCAGCTCCTCAACCAGGGCCAGAGCGTCGCCGATGTGTCCAGAGCCCTAGAGGTATCGGCTTCCACCTAACACCGCTGGCAGCAGCTCTACTGCGGCATGAAAGCCACAGAGGCCAAACGCCTCAAGGAGCTGGAGCAGCAGAACAACCGCCTCAAGCGCCTGCTCGCTGACGCCGAGCTCGACAAGGCGATGCTCTAGCCGCAGGCCCGGCGAAGCCGTAGGAGCTTGCCGAGGGAAACTTCTGAGCCCGGAACGCCGCCGCAGGGCCGTGATGGTTCTGCAGGATCAATTCCGGGTTTCCCAGAGAGGTGCCTGCCGTCTGGCCGGCCATAATCGCAACACGCAACGCCGCCCCATGCCGGTGGCAGCGATCGAGGAGCAGAAGCTGTGCCGGCGCATCCGTGAACTGGCCCGCCGCCATGTGCGGTGGGGCCGGCGGCTGGTCTACCGCCGGCTGCGGTTTGAGGGCTGGAGCGTCAATCACAAGCGGGTGCAGCGGATCTGGCGGGAGGAGGGGCTGCGCGCGGAGGATCTGCACCACGTCTGGGCAATCGACTTTCAGTTTGAGTAGATCATGGACGGCCGGACGCTCACAGTCCTGAACGTGCTGGATCCATACAACCGTGCCTGCTTGGCCATTCGTGTCGGCCGGCGTCGCAAAGCTGTGAATGTGAGCGACGTGATCGAGGAGCTGCTCATGCTGTCTCCAGTACCGACCCACCGTCTACAGGACAATGGGCCTGCCTTCATGTCCCTCCCCTTGCAGGACTCATGCACAGGGATCGTGTCCGGCACCGCCTCTATCCTGCCAAGACCACCCTGGGAGAAACCATTTCTGGAGTCGTTCAATTGCAGGACCACGGATCAATTCCTGTAGGCGAAGCCGGCCGGAGGCCATCCATTGATCTGTTCACGACGGTGCAGGATTCGAGGTCGCTGGCCGAGCAGCACCGACTCTAGGAGTACACCGATAGACAGCATTCAGTGCTTCAAGGGAGTCCGCCCTCCGAGGTCTTCCAGCAGCTGAGAGCCGTCCTAGAAGATCTGGACCAGTACAGGTGTCACGTCAACAGGACAACAGCTCTCAGTCGGTTAGCAATCACATAGCCAGGGGGCCTCGAGCTCCCTATCGACCATGGTCGATAGGCAGAGCCTCTGAATTGGTGTGTAATTGCAGGACAGGCATAAAAGGACTGATGGCCCGCGAACCTGAATTCGTCACTGTAGGTAACCCTGGCAACGAAGATGCCCCATCCGATGACTCCGGTTCGCGTTATGGCGGAGTTGATTACACGTACCGAATTGGCAGGTATGAGGTTACCTATGGTCAATATATAGAGTTTTTAAATGCTAAAGCCAAAAGCGACCCTACTGGGCTCTATGACCCCAGTATGACAATGGACAAAATTGCCAACGGGATTTCCAGGAGTGGCAGTGATGGAGGCTATAGCTATTCACTCTTGAGTGATGCTTCGGCGGACCTTCCTGTCGCATTTGTGAACTTTACAGACGCAGCCCGCTATACTAACTGGTTTAATAATGGCAAGGGTAATTCCAGTACTGAAAGGGGTTCCTATACAATTACTACGGCTAACCTGAAGGGTGCAGTCAGGAAGGACGGCGTGATCACCTATATGGCAAAAGGCAAGCTTGACCTCCAGGCTGGCGATCAGATTACAATAAGCGGCCTTAAGGGCATTGGTTTTTCTGGACGCAGTCTCATTAAGGATGTCAAGTCTCGCAATGGTGTGACGTTCTTCTCCTCGGCCAACGATTACCCAGATGCTGTTGCTAGAGGTCGTGGAAAAGTAGTGGCAGTTTCTGCAAGCCATTCTGAAGATGCGAGAGTCTGGATCCCAAGTGAAGACGAATGGACGAAAGCAGCGTATTACGATCCCAGTCTAAATAATGGCACTGGTGGATACTACACTTGGGCGACTCGGAGCAACGATTATCCCGGCAACAGTGTTGGCGCCCTGCCCAATCAGGCCAATATACCGAGTTACGTCGACTTGCGCTTTGCCAATACTCCCCTGAATCCTAATATCAGTCCTTCCGTAGGTCCTAATCTGCTCACAGCGGTTGGTTCATTCACCAGTAGTCCGAGCTATTACGGTACTTTTGACCAGGATGGCAATGTTACTGAATGGACAGAGACGATCTATGATAAGACTGCTTTATTTGGTAATTGGAATCGATCTGTCAATGCAACACGTTCTAAGCATGGGGCAATGTATTATTCGGGCACACCAGGAAGCAGCCGTCGTGATGACGGGCTGATGCCTAATGATATTGGTTATGGCACTGGCTTTCGCTTAGCCGCCCTGCCCATATCGGCATCCACTGCCCTGGTCTCTTCTGCAACCAATGTTGTGAAGAGCGAGTCGAGTGCGCATGCTAGTCATTACCATTCGTCTGCTTCTGGATCCGATCAAGCTGATTCAGCGAGCACCAGTTCGGTTAATACCAAGACCAGCGGTCGGGCTGTCTTTGGTGGGCCCATAAGTGCTGCACAAGAAATCTGGCCAACCGTATACCCCGCTAGCGGAACAGCTAGGGTAGTTCTCAGCCCTGAGCAGACAGCTCTTAGTTACAAGTTTCGAATTATAGGACTTGACTTTGGTGAACTTGCGGGCATAGGCCCGACAACTAAGGCTACTGGCGATGATGTGAATGGTATGCATGTTCATCACGCTCCTGCTGGGCAGGTTGGTGATCCAGCCATCGGCTTAATCAATCCCAATCAAGACAAAGATATTCGATACCGATATAATCCGAAGACTAAGTACTGGACGATTGCTGGTCGGTGGACCAAGGAGGATCCGAGCGTTGTCAGTTTTGATTACAATCTCAAGAATTACTTATTCCAAGGGCTCGACTATCTTAACATCCACAATGAAGATGTAGCACTTGGCGTCATACGTTCACAGTTCTATCCTCTTAATGATGCGGCTAAAGCTGGCTACGCCGCCTCAGGTTCCTCTTCCTTGCAGAGCAGCAAATCTGCCAGTCTTCAGGCTTCGACTGATCCGACTGATTGTACAGCTGGCCATTGTTCTGATGATGGCGATGGTTTGGTGCAGGATTCGCTGAAAGGCTCTGATCTCCTCACTGGTAGCAAGAATGCTGATCGTTTCCGCTATAACCTGGGGTCAGACAGCTCCACAAAGATGGCGCACCGGGACATAATTATCGATTTTGATCCTCTCGAGGATCGAATTGATCTGCGAGATCTTGATGCAGATCGTACGCGACCAGGTATCCAATCATTTGTATTCAGTGGCAGTGAATCCTTCAACGATCCTGGGCCTGGTCAACTTTCTTACAGTAAGGGGGTCTTGGAGGCAGATCTGAACGGTGATTCCAGGCCAGACTTTGCCCTTAAGCTTGCTGGTGCTCCAGCTTTAACGGCTGATAACTTTCTTCTGTAAGCCACCTGCGGATCTCATTGCTACCAACCAACCCGCCCTTGCCGTTGACCGACAGACATTGATATTGTTGCGTCATTCGACGGCAGGAAGCAGGGTTGATGGGAACTGGTTCTTTGATCACTGGTTCGGCTGCTGAGGCCCTGCTGACGTCGGCACCCCATATGCAGAGAGCTTTTGTTGGTGGTGAATCTAGATTTCTTTACGCATGCCTGTCCAAAGGGTTTGATCCTTCGATTGTAATCATTTCAGCGAGTCGCCTTGTTGCTGTTACTGCGTATAAAGCACTCAAGCGAAAGTCTGACTTTCGAGGATACGCCAAAACGTCATCGGAGGCCATTGATCTTGTCAGTAGATCTCGGCCTGGAATTGCTTGTATCGTTGAGAGTGAAGCTCAGCCCCTCTACGGTGATGTGATCGAGTTTATTGCTCGCTCGTGCCCTCTGACTAGCTCTATTTTAATCCTGGGCAATGTCAAGTCTCTGAATCATGGCTCCGTGCCTCAGGCAGATGCGATTGTGGCTGATGAGGATATCTTCCTACCTGTTAATCCCCTCTTTCAGGGCTTGATGGCCTTAATTGCTGGAACTGTGTACCGTAGCCCTTCGATCGTACGGCATTTGGCAGATTCTCCAGCTGCCACAGACTCACCTCCTCCAGATCGGATTATCCTTAGCCTTCGAGACCAGCAGTTGCTCGAAGCGTACGTTCTTGGTCTGAGCAATCGCGAGGTGGCCGAGCATCTCAATCTGTCTGTTCGAACTGTCCAGACCTATAGCGGGCAGTTGCTTCAGCGTCTTGGTGTTAATAATCGTCAAAAGGCCATCCTGCGAGCCATTGAGATCGGAATCTCTTTTGTTCCGAAGTACTTTAAAAATATTTCTGCTTAGTCTTGTCTTTTAGCGATTCGGCTCAGTCAACCTGGGCTTCCACGCCTGCCTACAAGGAGGATCACCGCTCAGCCCTTTCTGCCAGCAACGATGTCGCCTGTTCGCACTTAGTTGTTTACTGACTTGGGGTGTAAGGACGTCTGTAGGGCTTCCTGAACAAGCCATCACTAGGAGCCTTAGGGCAGCACCCCCCATCTGCAGGCACGTGCGCGAACCGTTCCACAGCGCGGATCGGCCACTTCTTGAGACCATGCAGGCTTTCAGCCCTTCTGCAGCTGCTTCTGGACTCGTGACTCTCCAACCTGTCGCTGGATCCGCTTCCACGTTCCCCTCAGCCGTCAACCAGTGTGGTTTGACCTTCAGGTGCAGGTGACGTCGGTGATGCGGACCAGGCAAGTCGCTGATCCCATGGGGCTTGGCATACCCACCCACTCATCTGCCTTGGTCCTGCTGGTGCCGGCATCGACTCTGCGGCGAATCAGCAGATCGGGCGGCCCACTGCAGTTCTCGTACGCAGGCTGATGAAGTCCCCATGGACTTCATTGTCTCATGTCTCAATCCCAGTTTCTAACCTTGACTGACCAATCTGCTGAGTCCCTTGTGGGTGGAGGTGATTGGGGTCGCTGTACTCCGATGCCATGCCATCCCCAGCCCCCCAGCCTCCCCTGCCTCCCGGTTGTGACTATCCCAGAGATCTGTTTCCCTAAAATCTCCGTGGGTTGGGGCCATTGCCAGCCGAGCCATTGCTAATCGACCTACGGGTGTTGCGTTTCTTGCGCTAGCAATCTCCTGACATCAAGACCAGGCCAGTGATGTTGTGTGCCACTGGCTTTTTCGTTTAGCAGACAAGCGGCAATCTGGTGCAATCGCTACCTCCTTTAACCAGTCGCCTCGACAAAGCGGCGGTTCACTTCCTTCCAGTTCACAACACTCCACCAGGCCGTGATGTAGTCAGGTCTGCGATTTTCGTATTTGAGGTAGTAGGCGTGCTCCCAGACATCAAGGCCAAGGATGGGGATTCCATTCTCAACATCAGGTAGATCCATCAGCGGGTTGTCCTGATTGGCCGTGCTGGTGATCGCCAAGTTGCCATCGGGCTTCACGATCAGCCACGCCCATCCCGAGCCGAAGCGGCCTGCTGCAGCCTGGTTGAACTGCTGTTGCATCGCTTCTTGGCTGCCGAAGCTGCTAGCGATGGCCTGACTCAGTTGGGCTGAGGGCATTCCGCCTTGGCCCGTTGGTGCCATCACGCTCCAGAACAGGCTGTGGTTGTAATGGCCGCCACCGTTGTTGCGAACTGCTGTTGGGTATTTGGAGATGCTGGTTTGCAGGCTGGTTAGATCGATCCCGACCAGCTCTGGGATCCCAGGGATCTGAGCATTCAGGTTTGCAACGTAGGCGGCATGGTGACGGTCATGGTGGACCGTCATCGTGCGCGCATCAATAGCGGGCTCTAGGGCCTTGGTTGCATAGGGCAGTGGTGGCAAGCTGAACTCCGCAGCAGCTCGCATTGGGACTGCCAGCACGGTTAACAAGCCGAGAAGGATTCCCAGGGATGCAAAGGGCAGCGGCATGCGATACCTGCTTCGCGTTGGCCGACGTTCAGCTGTGTTGATCATCCCCATCGGGTAGCAGGATTCGCCTGCATCAATCCTAATGCCCTTGCTCCCAGGTGCATGCTGCTGGTGGATCCTTGTCTTTGCTTCTTGTGGTATGACCCATTAACGAGTTGTCAAGATTGATTGGGCGTCTGTATGTGTCTTGATTCTCTGTCTGTCGCCATGGCCCTGATGTTGTTTCGAGCACCTTCAGCAGATTTACTCCGCTGCTTCCTTCTGTTCCAGAGTTAGGACCTGTTGGTTGATTGCGGATCAACCATGGAAACATTTTTCTTTTTGTTGGACTGGGTTCTCTTGGTGTACTTTCTGGTGTGAGGCATGATGTCCTTTCCTTTCCCGCTTTTTCAGTCCAGGCTCTTTGATGACAAGGCCACGGAACAGCTTCAGATGCGTCTCAGAAGCCAGAGGGCGGGGCTGGAAGATGCTTGGATTGAGGAGAATGGCTTCTGTGAAGGACTCAGAACAGTCTGAGTGCACACTCGGTCAGCTTGCTGAGGCTGGCCATTGATGTCAGCAGGTGTCTGATCGATCCTGCGCCGGCAGCGCGCTGTTCTGAGTTCTTCCGCATGACGAGGGCCTTTCGACCCCGTTCGTCAGAGCAGGATGTTCAGGCCTGTGAGTCGCTCAACCCCGCTGATGGCGACTGCCATATCGGCCACCCTGTCGCCGTTCACGTCCGCTTCCAGCAGTCCTGACGCGAATCTCAGTTGACCAGCCTCTCCGCCGAAGTTGCGTCCCTTGATCCAGGTGAATGACTGATTGCCACTTTCAAGGCTGTTAGCATCGATCCTACGCAGGTTGATGCGATCGTTGCTCCGGAATCGAGTGATCGTGTCTTGAACCTCTGGCTGCAGACCACTCTCGAGCGCATTGCTGTAGATAAACTGATCTCTGCCTGCCCCTCCTGAGAGCACGTCGGCCCCCAGCCTGCCGATGATCCTGTCATTCCCCTTGCGGCCGATGATCCGGTCATCCAGGTCGCTGCCCACCAGGCGATCTCTTTTTTTGGTTCCCCTGAGAGTGAGACCCTCGCTAGACCCCAGGGACGAGCCGCCGCTCTGGTTTTGCTCCGCTTGTGCATTGCCTCCCAGCACCACGCGATCGTTCTGGTTCGACTGCGTCACAATGGTTGTCTGACTTGAGTCTTGGCTTGACGACCCCCCACCCCCGGCTGGTGGTTGGGTTTCCCCCGACTGGGTGGGGCTGAAGTCCATGCTGAAGGCAAGATCCGTGAGGGCCGGGCCTGCGTTCCAGGGCCCCGCATTGTCCGCGGGTTGAACCACTATTTGTCCGTCACCGTAACCGTCGTTGCGGCCAATCTCGGCGGCGTCGTTCACTCCATCATTCTGTGATTCCAGGACGGCGACATAGCGGCGATTGGGATCCAGCACCAGTCGACCGGTCTCGACGGCAAACCCCTCAAAGCCGCTGGCCTGGCCTGTGCTGAGCATGGCGCTTTCAAACAGTGTTGGCCCTGCGGGCTGTGCCGTTGTGTCATCCCAGGCCAGCACCCGCAGCTTGAACATCACAGGACTGCCCAGGATGTTGTCGTCGTTCAACCAAAAACGGATGCGCCGGAGGTCTGTATTCCCCTGATCCGGCGCCAAGAAGGTCTGCCCCACAGAGCGGGTACCGGATTCCCCAAACTGTGGGAATGAGGATTGCCCATCCCAGGTGGTGGCGTTGTCGAGCAGGGCTGTCATTCACGACATGTGCTGTGTACCGTGAACGTATTTGCGGAATTCTCGGCTAACGGTTCTCTTGTGCTGAAGATGAGTTTGTGAATTGCATCAATCCTGACGCATTCGAATGGCCTTCAATCACGCATGGTCTGCGCGATCAGGGCCTCCAGCCCAACTTGATCCAGGCCTGTGACCACGAACACTTCCTGCGCGCTGCTGCCCCGGCGTGCCACCAGCTTCCAGCCACCGGTAATGGGGATGGAGACCCGTAGCCGAAGCTCCGGGGCTCGTCCCCTCACGCGGGAGATCACGGCGGGGGTGATGGTGTCGATCTCGGGGCTGCGCACCAGCCGCCTAAGCAGTGGGATCAGGCCTTCTAGGTAGGTGCTGTGGGTGATCACCAACCTGCCCATGGGCTCGCCGTGGCATGAGCTGGTCAACCTTAGGGAACCCTGCTAGACACATCGTCCGCTCATCCATACCCATGGCTGCGCCTTTCCCAACCGATCGGCGCCATGCCCTGATCGGTCAGCGCCTGGCCGATCAACTCGGGGCCCCGGTCCAGCTGGTGACCGTTCAGGAAGAGGGAGATCGGCTGTTGCGTGGCGTGGCTGTCTGCGCAGGGCGCATCATGAGCTTTGTGTTGGAGGCCGAGCAGCAGAGGGTGCGTACTAGGCCACTGTTCCAGCTGATCTGCCGTTCTCGCAATCATTGAGGGTTTGCCGCTAGCCCCGCTCCAGCGGCGCCATGGTGAGGCCCTCCGCTCCAAGCTGCTGGTGGTAGAGCTCGGCCTGCTCAAGGGGGCCACTCCACACCATGGCTGAGCCCGTGTCATCAATCCGGTGGGCCAGTTCCCAGGCTTGGTCTGGCTGCATGCCAGGGATGTAGCGCACCAGAACCTCCACCACGTGCTGGAAGGTGTTGTGGTCGTCGTCCAGCACGATCACCCGTGCTTTGGGGTAGGGCTGCTGCAGCCGCTGGCGTTCCATCACGGCCTGTCCACCGGGGTTGGAGGACGTGCTTTGAACTGACTGCACGGGGGTCTTCAGCACGGCTGGATGACGGTCAACAACAGAACAGGGGATCCATGGGGTGGCCTGGGCCCTCTCGGGGCCTTCAGGCTGGGTACACTGCGCCCACACGAATTTCTCACGTCATGTTGATCACCGTGGGTTGGGCCTCCCTGGCTGCTCTGTTCACCTTCTCGATTGCCATGGTGGTGTGGGGCCGGAACGGCGACGGCACCCTCAACTTCTGAGCCCCCCTGGTAGCGGCCCCTGTGACCGACCTCGCCCTCACCGGCAACAACCTGTTGGCCATCGTGGCCACTTCTCTGCTGGTATTCGTCAGTGGGAGTGTGATCTACCTCTCCACGATCGAGTGGCGCGATCGCCGGCGTCGCCAGCAACCGGTGCGCCTGTCCACCAAGGCCGTCAGCAAGGCTCGCCGTTGACCACGCGTCTGTGAGAGCTTCGCTTTGACGCCCTTGCTCCAGGCCGAACGGCCTGAGCCGGTATCCGCTTGGGCCTGGCAGGAATCGGGGGATCTGTTGGTTCCTCCTCCCTCCGAGGCCAGTCATCCCGGGTCTATTTGGAGTACCCAGCTCCAGCCCCAGCTGGATGCTGAGCTCCGCCAGGACCCGGCTTCCCAGAATTCTGCTCGCCTGGCCCTGCAGCTTCTACAGACGCCCGCCGGTCCCTTGCTTCGCCAAGCCGCTGATGGCCGCCGCCAGCAGTTGGCGGGTGATGCGGTGACCTACGTGGTGAACCGCAACTTCAATTTCACCAACCACTGCCTGCAGCATTGCAGCTTCTGCGCGTTCCGCCGGGATCCTGGCGAGGCAGGGGCCTACTGGCACTCTTTTGAGCTCCTACAGGCCAGAGCGGCTGAGGCCCATGCCCTCGGAGCTACGGAGCTCTGCCTGCAGGGCGGGCTGAATCCAGAGGCGCGCCTGCAGGGCTCTGCGCTCCAGTACTACGTTCACCTGCTGAATACCTGCCGCGAAGCGGCCCCCGGCCTGCATCTGCATGCCTTTTCTCCCCAGGAGTTGCTGTTCATCGCCGAGCAGGACCGGCTCCCGCTGGCGGAAGTGATCGCAGCGCTGAAGCAGGCGGGCCTGGGTTCTGTTCCCGGCACTGCCGCCGAGGTACTGAGTGAGCGGATCCGGCGCCGCCTCTGCCCTGAGAAGCTCACGGCCCGCCAGTGGTGTGCGGTGATCCGCGAAGTGCATGCGGCGGGGTTGCCGAGCACCGCCACGCTGATGGCTGGCCACCTGGAACACCCCGCCGACCGCGCCGCTCACCTGCTCACCCTCGTGGCCCTGCAGCAACGGGCCTGGCAGCATCAGCAGATGGGTTTCACCGAGTTCGTGCTGCTTCCCTTCATCGGGGCCTCCGCACCTGCCCCCCTGCGGCAGCGGGTGGGTCGTGATCAGCCCGACCGCACGGCGATGCTGGCCCTCACAGCCCAGGCGCGCCTCCTTCTGGGATCGTGGTTTGTGAATCATCAGCCCAGCTGGGTGAAGCTCACCCTGGAGGGAGCCACGGAAGCCCTGCGCTGGGGTTGCAACGATCTCGGTGGAACGCTCATGGAGGAGTCGATCACCACCATGGCTGGGGCCCAGGGCGGTACCTGCCAATCGCCGCAGCAATTGGAGCAGGCTGCGCGCTCCCTGGGCCGGCCCGTGCGGGTGCGCACCACGCTCTACGGGGAGCCGGCATGCGCCTGAAGCTCAGCACGCTGCCCCTGCCCTTCACCACCCTCACAACAGCCGTGTTGGTGCTGGCTCCAGCCCTGGTTCTCGGGCTGTTTCCCCGCACCAATGCCTCGGGCCTGGACCGGCTTGTGGGGGCTGCTGCGATGGTGCAGAGCTTTGCCTCGGCGGCGAGCCAGCCCGTTCCTCCCCTCTGGCGCCAGCGCCTGGGCGAGGCCACGGCCCAGCGGCTGTGGCGCCAGCAACGGCGCCTGTGGTGGCAGTTCTGGGGGGGGCATGGGGATGCCGGTGCCTACCTGGTGTTGAACGCTCCAGCCAACCTCCCCCTTCCTGCCAATGGCCTGCGGGTGGATGATCTCCTGGTGGTGGCGCCTGACCCCCTGGCGCGCCAGCTGCTGCAGGATCAGCTCAAGGTGACCCGCCGCGCCCCGCGGGGCATGGAACAGCGCTGCAGCTCCCAGTTGCGTCAGCGGGAGGCCGTGCTCTGGAATGGCACGGCCCTGGGCCAGATGCTGGGCCCCCTTGCCCCCGTGGTGCAGAGCGTGCAGCACGGTTGCCTGCTGCTGCGTTCCGAGCGGCAGGCCCTGCTCTGGCAGGGAGAGGCGGATGCCACTGAGGGGCTGCTGTCCCGAGCCCCCGCGCCGATACCGGAACCGGTGTTGCAACCCCTGCCCGCACCCCTGCTGCTGGAGTTGCAGGGTCGGCGCCTGGAGTTGCTCACCCGCGGACTGCTCAGCAGCCAGCTGGTGCGCCAGTCCCTGGCGCAAACCTATGGCCTCGGCCCGCAGCAGCTCTCGCTTCTGGAGAGCACGCCCTTCCAGTTGCGGCTGAGGGCCGTGCCCTCGGGCAATTTCCAGGCAGGTCTGGAGCTGCAGGTGCCCGTGGGTACGGATCGTGCCCGATGGTTGTCCCTGTTGGCAGGCCTGCGCAAGGCGCTGCTTGATCAAGGGCTGCTCGAACAGGAGCTGGGCCCTAGCGCCCAGGCCCTGCAGGCGCCAGGGCCTGCCACCACCGTGCCCATCAGCACCTGGAGCCGGGAGGACGGCTTGGTGGTGGGGGGCTGGCGCTGGTTCCAGGCCTCCGGCGCCTCCCAGTTGCTGCTGTTCCTCGGGCCTGTGCCCACCCAGGCCTCGCTTGTTGCCGCTGTCCCCCAGGCCGACTGGCGCCTGCGGCTGCGACCCGAGGCCATGGTGAAGGCCTCATTGCTGCCGGAGAGCCTGCCCCTGGTGGTGCGGCGGTCCGCTGAGCTGCAGCTGCTGGGACGCACGGCCAGCGGCCGTGCCGGCGAGCGTCAGAGCGCCCTGGCAGGGCGCCTGGATCTCCAGCCCTAGCTGGTGGCTTCCTCGGCGCGCTCCCGGCGGCGCCGATCGGCGGCGAGGGTTTCCTCCATGAGTTCCACCGCCTGGGCCATCTTCTCCATGTTGGTGGCATAGAGGCCCAGGTCCTTGTCCAGCCGGTCCTTGATCAGGCCCATGGCTTCCCCGATGTCGTGGGCAGCGCTACGCAGGGCCTGGGGGTCGAGGGCTTCGGCGCCACGGGCGCTCTGCAGCAGGCTCAACAGGCCCACGGCCACGAGCCGTGAGTAGTGGAAGTCCGAGCGCTGCACGCCGGACAGCAGACCGGCGATCGGGGCCGGGGCACCGTCGCCCCGATTGGAAAGCCAGCCCTTCACCTCCTCGAGGCTGTGGTGCCCCACGTTCGCCACGGCGCTCGCAGCCATCTGGCGCAGTGGAGCGGGGTCAAAGCCGTTGGCGCTGCAGAGGGCGGCGAACAGGGGTTCGCGTTGCTCGTCGGGCCGATAGCCCTTGGAGAAGCTGTCGAATACCTGGGTGAGCCCCACGGCGAACAGGCCATCGGCCTGGAAGCCCTTCTGGTGGCTCAGCAGGTGCAACTCCACCAGCAGTTCGTCCACCAGGCGGCGGTAGAGGGGGGCGATCACATGGGGAAACGCCGCATGAAAGGCCCGCTTGCTGTCGGCAACGGTCTGGCTGGCGCCCACGCTCAAGGGTTCAAGGTTGCGCGACCCTAGCGCTGCAGATGCCCCACTCTCAGTAGGATCCGCAAAGCTGCTGCCTGCTCCGTGTCGATGATCCCGATCGTGATCGAAGAGTCGGGCCGAGGGGAGCGGGCGTTCGACATCTATTCCCGGCTGCTGCGCGAGCGCATCATTTTCCTGGGCGAGCCGGTGACGGCTGAATCCGCCAACCGGATCGTGGCCCAGCTGCTGTTCCTGGAGGCGGAAGATCCCGACAAGGACATCTTCCTCTACATCAATTCCCCGGGCGGCTCCGTCTACGACGGCCTGGGCATCTTCGACACCATGCAGCACATCAAGCCTGATGTGCAGACCGTGTGCGTGGGCCTGGCGGCCTCCATGGGCGCCTTCCTGCTCTGCGCCGGTGCCAAGGGCAAGCGCAGCAGCCTCACCCACTCGCGGATCATGATCCACCAGCCCCTGGGGGGTGCTCGCGGCCAGGCCAGTGACATCCGCATTCAGGCCGACGAGATCCTGTATCTGAAGAAGAAGCTCAACCAGGAGCTCGCCGATCGCACGGGGCAGCCCCTTCCCCGCATCGAGGAAGACACCGACCGCGACTTCTTCATGTCGCCGGCCGAGGCCGTGGAGTATGGCTTGATCGACAAGGTGATCGACAAGCGGCCCGTCCGGCCCGTCTGAGCCCATTCCCATCGGGTTCATGGGCCCCACGAAAAAAGCCCGCGGTGCAGACCGCGGGCTTTTTGTTGGGTGCTGGAGTCTCAGAACCGATCAGGCCGGCGTGGGGCTGCCAGCACGCTCCAGGAACGGCGAGAAGCGTTCCTTCTCGGGGATCTCGGCGAACTCAGCCACGATGGCGCGGAACTCCTCGCCATCAAGGCTCTCTTTCTCGATCAGCAGCTCCACAACGCGATCCATGCATTCGCGGTGCTCCGCCACCAGCTTCACGGTGTCGGCATAGCAGGTCTGCACGATCTGACGCACGGCGTCGTCGATCTTGCTGGCCAGACGGTCGGAACCGTCGCTGCGGGTCATGAGGTCGCGGCCAAGGAACACCTCCTGGTTGCCCGCTTCGAACGACACCTGGCCCAGATTGCTCATGCCGAAGCGCGTGACCATCTGGCGGGCGATGGAAGCCACCTGCTGAATGTCGCCGCCGGCGCCGGTGGTGACTTCGGCGTAGCCGAACACCACATCCTCGGCGGCACGGCCGCCCAGGGCCCCCATGATGCGTGCCCGCAGCTGGGCCCGGCTCACGAGCATCTGCTCTTCATCGGGGGAGAACCAGGTGAGGCCCTGAGCCTGGCCGCGGGGGATCAGCGTCACCTTCTGGACAGGATCGTGAGCCTTCACCAAGGTGCCCACCAGGGCATGGCCCACTTCGTGATAGGCGATCAGGCGCTTGCTGCGCCCATCGGTGAGGGGTTTGCCCTCCATGCCCGCGATGATCCGGTCCACGGCGTCATCGATTTCGGCGAGGGTGGTGGCCTCCTTGCGCCGGCGGGCCGTGAGGATGGCGGCCTCGTTCAGCAGGTTGGCCAGATCGGCGCCGGAGAAGCCCGGGGTGCGGCGGGCAATGGCCTCAAGGCTCACATCCTCAGCCAGCTTCTTGTTGCGGCTGTGCACATTGAGGATCGACAGACGCCCCTTGATGTCGGGCACATCCACCTGCACCTGCCGGTCGAAGCGACCGGGGCGCAGCAGGGCCGAATCGAGCACGTCGGCCCGGTTGGTGGCGGCAATGATGATGATGCCGCTGTTGCCCTCGAAGCCGTCCATCTCGGTGAGCAGCTGGTTGAGGGTCTGCTCCCGCTCGTCGTTGCCACCGCCCACGCCGGCGCCACGCTGGCGTCCCACGGCATCAATCTCATCAATGAAGATCAGGCAGGGGCTGTTCTCCTTGGCGCGCTTGAAGAGATCGCGCACGCGGCTGGCGCCCACGCCGACGAACATCTCCACGAATTCGGAACCGGAGAGGGAGAAGAAGGGCACACCCGCCTCCCCGGCAATGGCTTTGGCCAGCAGGGTTTTGCCCGTACCTGGAGGGCCCACCAGCAGCACACCCTTGGGGATCTTGGCTCCCACGGAGGTGAAGCGCTCCGGGGTTTTCAGGAAGGTCACCACTTCCTGGAGGTCTTGCTTGGCCTCTTCCACCCCAGCCACGTCGTCAAACTTCACGCCCGTTTCCGCCTCCATGGCGAAGCGGGCCTTGGTCTTGCCGAACTGCATGGCCTGGCCAGGGCCGCCGGGCATGTTGTTGGAGCGTCGGGCTAGAAACACCAGGGCGCCGATCAGCAGCAGCGGGAACAGCAGGTTGCCCAGCAGTCCAAGGGCCGGCGGAGCATTCCGGGGCGGATGGATATCGAAGCTGATGCCTTGGTCCTTGAGCTTGTTCACCAGCTCAGGGGCCAGGCCGGGCAGATCCACACGCAGCCGCTGCACGCGGTTGTCGAGATCGGGATCCACGGCCTCCACCACGGCGCTGCGACCACCGTCGAACACGTCCACGGCGGTCACCCGTCCCGCATCGACGTAATCGAGGAAGCGGCCGTAGCTCATGCGGGCTACCGCCGCATTGCGGGGGGCCACCGTGGGACCAGCGGGGCTGAAGCGGCTGCTGCCGCCATTGCCAAGCACCTGCCAGCCGAGGAACAACGCCACGCCGATGGGAAGAACCCAGAGGGCGATGGTGCGCCAGCGCTGATTCATGGCTGTGGAAATCCGGATCTGGATGTTTAACAAGTGTAAAGCGAGCCCTCGCCGATCCGGGGCTCGCTCCGCCGCAGTTGGGTCCTACACCGCTTTCTGCCAGTCCGCCGGCTCGCGGCTGTTCTCAGGATCGGGCGCAATGCTGAGGGAGCGGGGGCCTGAGCCCGTGGGGGCGCTGGGTTCGCCGGGCTCCAGCGACAGCTGTTCAACCGGCAGGCTCTCCAACAGCTCAGGCCCCCCCAGCCCGTGGGTCCAGATTTCCACCACGCTGCCGGGAGGTGCCAGGAAGCTGAGCAGTTCGAAGGGGAAGACCACCCGCTCGAGAAAAAACTCATCCGGGCCGATGCAACGCACGATCACCATGCGATCGGTGCCGTTGCGGTAGCCGCAGGAGAGCTGGGCCAAGAGAATCCGTCCTATGCAGAACGGCTAATAAACTCACCTGCCGGTAACGCGATGGTTGCATCCAACACGGTTTGGGCAGCCTGAGCGGTTCTTAAGCTTTTCTTTCTGCTGGTTTCGACATTTGCGGGGCCTGACGGCAGGGGCCTGCCCTAAAGGCTGCGCAGGGCCGTGATCGGATCAAGCCGTGCGGCGCGGCGGGCGGGCAGTACCCCGAAGATCAGGCCGATGGAGCCGGAGAGCCCCACGGTGATCAGCACACTCACGGTGCCAATGGCAGCGGGCAGGGGGGTGAGGGCCCCCAGGGCAGCCACGGCCGAGAGGCCCAGGGCACTGCCGATCACCCCGCCGAGGCTCGAGAGCACCAGGGCTTCCACCAGGAACTGGGCCAGCACGTCACTGCTGCGGGCACCCACGGCTTTGCGCAACCCGATCTCGGAAGTGCGCTCACTCACGGACACCAGCATGATGTTCATGATGCCGATGCCGCCCACCAGCAGGGAGATGGCGCCGATGGCGCCGAGCATCAACGTGAGTCCCCCGGTGATGGTGCCCACGATCGAGAGGGCATCCTGCTGGGAGCGCACGGCGAAATCGTCCTCCCGCAGGATGTTGTGGCGCCTGCGCAGCAGGTTGGTGATCTGGAATTTGGCCGCCCCGGTGCTCGCCTCGTCCTTCGCCTCCACACTGATGAAGTTGAGGCTGACGCCGTAGGTGGGATCGCGGCCTGAGAGCTTGCTCACCATGGTGGAGAGCGGGATGTAGGCCGCCTCGTCCTGGTTCTGGCCGAACACGGCGCCCTTGGGGGCCATCACGCCGATCACCTCGAACGATTGGTCGCGGATGCGCAGGGTTTTGCCGATGGCCGATCCCACCGGGAGCAACTTGGTGCGCAGGTCGGGACCGATCACCACCACATTGCGCGCCGCCTCCAGATCGCGCTGATCGATGAAGCGACCCTGGGCCACATCAAAGCGGCGCACCGTGATGAAGTCCGGCGTGATGCCGGAGATCGTGGCCGTGGAGCTCTTGGATCCCGCCTGCAGCACCGAGCTCAGGGTGATCTGCGGCACCACCCGCTTCACGCTCGGCACCTGTTCGGCGATGGCCTCGGCGTCCTCCAGCACGAGGGTCTTGGGGAAGTCGATGCCCTGGCGGCGGCTGTCGTTGTTGCCGGGCACCACAAACAGCACATTGGCCCCGAGGGTGTTGAGCTGCCCCTCGGCCAGGTTCTGGGCCCCCTTCCCCACACCCACCAGGGTGATCACCGAGGCATTGCCGATCACGATGCCGAGCATGGTGAGCAGGGATCGCAAGCGGTTGGCCTTGAGGGTGTTCAAGGCCATCCCCACGGTTTCACGCAGGGGCAGCTTGGCGGCCATGGGGGCTCCAGAACGGGGCGGTGATGCCGGTGCTAGCTCAGCGGGAGGCCATGGTGTGGTTGCGGGCACCACGGTGCACCACGCCCTCACGGGTGTCGAGGGTCACCAGTTCGCCGTGGCGCAGGTCGGCGGTGGCGTTGGCAACGCCCACAATCACGGGCACCCCGAGCTTCCGGGCGATGGTGGCGGCGTGGCTTTCGGCTCCACCCACCTCGGCGATCACTCCCTTGGCCTTGCGGATGGCGTCGAGGAAGTCGGCAGTGGTGTCCTTCACCACCAGGATCTCGCCGCTTTGCATGCCGGCGGCCTCTTCAGGGGTGGTAGCCAGGCACACCTTGCCGCTTACGGAGGTGCTGCCGATGCCCAGGCCCCGGCCCAGGACGGCACTGACGATGCCCACCTTCACCAGGTCGGTGGAGCCGCTCACTCCTGGCAGGGTGCCGGCGGTCTGCACCACCAGGTCGCCCTCCTTGAGCACACCCATCTCCTGGGCCAGGCCCATGGCGATGGTGAAGGTGCTGGTGGCCGAGTTTTCCTGCTGCACCAGCAGGGGGTTCACGCCCCACACCAGCTGCATGCGGCGGGCCACATCCACTTCACTGGTGATGGCCAGGATCGGGGTGGAGGGGCGGAACTTGCTCACATTGCGGGCGGTGGCCCCGCTCTTGGTGAGGGTGAGGATGGCGGCGGCCTCCAGCCGGCGGGCGATGGAGCTCACCGCCTGGCTGATGGCGTTGGGGATGGTGGAGGCCAGCTGACTGGTCTCGCTGCGGTGGGGATAGTCGCGCTCGATGCGGCGGGCGATCTGGCTCATGGTGGCCACGGCCTCCACGGGGAAGTCGCCCACGGCGCTTTCGTTGGACAGCATCACGGCGTCCGTGCCATCGAGGATGGCGTTGGCCACGTCGCTCACTTC
This sequence comes from Synechococcaceae cyanobacterium, assembly GCA_947461705.1. GTDB lineage: Bacteria > Cyanobacteriota > Cyanobacteriia > PCC-6307 > Cyanobiaceae > Vulcanococcus. Next base: position 4,882 of record CANHMF010000017.1, on the reverse strand, counting down.
GGCACGGGTGGGCCGCGGGCAACTCACCATCGAATCGAGCATCTGGGTGGCGGTGATCACCGGGATGCCCAGGGCATTGCACTTGCGGATCAGTTCCTTCTGCAGCAGCGGCACTTCCTCGGCCGGCATCTCCACGCCGAGGTCGCCGCGGGCCACCATCACCCCGTCGCAGAGGGGCAGGATCGCATCGATCTGATCAATGGCTTCGAACTTTTCGATCTTCGCCACCACCGGGGTGCTGAAGCCGTGGCCGGCGATCAGCTCCTTGATCTCGAGCATGTCGGAGGGGTTGCGCACGAAGCTGAGGGCCACCCAGTCCACCCCCTGCTTGAGGCCAAAGGCCAGATCGGTGCGGTCCTTGTCGGTGAGGGCGCGAATCGAGAGTTGAACGTCCGGGAAGTTGACGCCCTTGTTGTTGGAGAGCACGCCACCCACGGTGACGCTGCAATAGAGGGTCTGCTGACCTTGGTCCACCCGGTCCACGACCATCTCCACCCGCCCGTCATCCAGGAGGATGCGGCTGCCGGGAACCACCTCATCGGCCAGGCGGTCGTAGGTGACGGTGGCAATCGTCTGACTGCACTCCACATCCCGGGAGGTGAGCGTGAAGGCATCCCCCTTGGCCACGGTGATCGGGCCATCCTTGAAGCGGCCGAGGCGGATCTTGGGGCCCTGCAGGTCCTGCAGGATGCCCACGTGGATACCCAGCTCATGGCCCACCTGACGGATGGTGGTGATGCGGGCGGCGTGCTCGGCGTGGTCGCCGTGGGAGAAGTTGAGCCGGAAGGTGGTGGCCCCGGCCTCAATCAGCGCGCGCAGCTGTTCGGGAGATTCGGTTGCAGGGCCGATGGTGGCCACGATCTTGGTGCGACGCGTGAGATCGGGCAGGGCCATTCGGCGGGGCCAAAGTTGAGTCTGACACTATCATCGTGGGCCACCAGCCCTGTTGTGCCAATGGATCTCAACGCGTATCAGCAGGGGGCCCGCACCACAGCGAAGTACCCCGATGTGGGCAGCAATCCCATCTACCCCACCCTGGGGCTCTGCGGTGAAGCCGGCGAGGTGGCTGACAAGGTGAAGAAGGTGCTGCGTGATCAGGGCGGCCAGTTCTCGGCCGAGGTGCGCGAGGCCCTCAAGCTGGAGCTGGGGGACGTGCTCTGGTACGTGGCCCAGCTGGCGAGTGAGCTCGATTTCGAGCTGGCGGAGATCGCCGAGGCCAATCTGGCCAAACTGGCTAGCCGCGCCGCCCGTAACGTGATCTCCGGCAGCGGCGACCATCGGTGAAACGCGTTTTCTACGCCCTGGTGCTGGTGGTGCTGACCCTGTTCAGCCCCCTGGTTCCTCCGGCCCAGGCGGCGGGACTCACGGTGTCGGAGGTGAGCCTCGATCCCTGCCCCGCCGATGACATCGGGGCCCAACCCCAGCTGCGCCGCCCCAGTGGTGCCAGCTGCTTCGTCCTGCGGGGCACGGTGAGCAACCCGGGACGCAAGCCGGTGGTGGACACCGACGTGTTCGCCCAGATTCTCGATGCCAGCGGCGAACCGGTGCTGCAGAACCGCTCGCGGGTGGGCTCGATCGGCGATGTCCCCCCGGGCTCCTCCGGTTTTGCCCTGCGCCTGGCTGTGCCGGCAGGCACCCCTGGGCCCTTCAGCTTTGCCAACGTGAAGGCCCGTGGTTTCAGCGCCCCGGTGCGCACCCGGGCCGGCGAATTCGACGACCTACTGCCCCTGGAGCAGGCCGTGGCGGATCAGTAGCCCGCGCTCAGCACGCTCACGCTGGCGGCACCCAGGAGCTGCTGCACCAGGCTCAAGGCCAGGAAGGCCAGGATTGCCGAGAGATCGAGCCCCCCGAGCGGTGGAATCAGCCCGCGGAAGGCGTTCAGGTAGGGGTCGGTGATCGAACTCACCGTGGAGAGCACGGGATTGCCCCAGTCCAGGTTGGGGAACCAGGTGAGCAAGACCCGCACCAACAGGATCAGTGAATAGATCTCCAGGGTGCTGGCGAGCACGCTCAGCAGTTGGCTCAACACGTCCATGGGCTCTGGGGATCGAAGAACAACTCTATGGAGGGCTCAGGCGGCCTGCTCCAGGTTTGGCTGATTGTGGGCTGTGATCGCCCGTTTGGCCGCCACCAACTCCTCGGTTTTCACCGAGAAGGTGCGATGGAACTTCTCGCTGAGGGTGAGCCAGTAGGAGCGGCCCTCGCTCTGGCGCTTGCGTTCGATGAAGTTCTGGGCCAGCAGTTCCTTGATGTGGTCGTAGGCGCCGGAGCCGCGCAGCTCCACCAGATCCGATTGGAGGATGCGCTTCTTGAGGGCGATGGTGGCGAGGGTGCGCAGGGCCGCCGTGGAGAGGTCCACCGGCAGCAGGTTCTGCACCAGATCACCCAGTCCGTCGCGGAGCTGCAGGCTGTAGCGCTGTCCCTCCTGGCGGATCTCCAGGGCGGTGTCGCGATGGGCGTAGTCGGCCATCAGCGTGATCAGCCCCATCTCCGCCTGCTCGCGGCTCACCGCGGCGATCTCTGCCAGTTCCCCCAGGGTGAGGGCGCGGCCCTTCAAGTAGAGGATGGCCTCCATGCGCGCCGGCAGGGAGAGGGTTGTGTCGTGGGTCTGAATTTCGGCCTGGCTGGACATTCAGGTTCTCCAGCTCTGTGTTGAACGCAAGCTATCCCACCCCTACGGCACCGGCCACCTCGCCCAGAAACAGCCGGTAGGCGGGGTTCTCGGTTTCGTTTTCGTACTGATAGCCGAGGCCATCGAGGAAGCTCTGCCACTCGCCCAGCTCCGCTGGCGGCACCTGCACGCCCACCACAATGCGGCCCACGTCCGCCCCGTGATTGCGGTAGTGAAAGATGCTGATGTTCCAGTTGGGATGCAAGCTGGTGAGGAACCGCATCAGTGCTCCCGGCCGTTCGGGGAACTCGAAGCGATAGAGCAGTTCCTCCCCCTGACTGGCGGCTTCGCCGGCACTGGCGGGCAGGCGCCCCCCCACCATGTGGCGCAGGTGCAGCTTGGCCAACTCGTTGTTGGAGAGATCCAGGCAGGCAAAGCCGGCGTTCTGGACATCGGTGATCAGCTGCTGCTCATCGGCTGAGCCACTGGTCTGCACACCCACGAAGATGTGGGCGCGCTTGGGATCGGCCAGGCGATAGCTGAATTCTGTGAGGCTGCGGTTGCCCAGCAGGGTGCAGAAGCGCCGCAGGCTGCCGGTTTCTTCCGGGATCTCCACGGCCAACATGGCCTCGCGGTCTTCGCTGATCTCGGTGCGTTCGGCCACAAAACGCAGCCGATCGAAGTTCATGTTGGCGCCGCAGCTCACGGCCACCAGCGTCTTGCCGTGCAGCTGGCGCCGGGCAACATCCGCCTTCATGCCCGCCACGGCTAGGGCGCCGGCCGGTTCCAGGATCGAACGGGTGTCCTCGAACACGTCCTTGATGGCGGCACAGATGGCGTCGGTGTCCACGGTCACCATGGCATCCACGTAGTGCCGAGCCAGCTCAAAGGTCTGGGCACCCACCTGGCGCACGGCCACGCCATCGGCGAACAGGCCCACCTGCTCCAGCTTCACCCGCTCCCCCAGGGCCAGGGAGCGGGTCATGGCATCGGCATCCACCGGTTCCACACCGATCACTTCCACCTGGGGCCACAGGGTTTTCACATAGGCCGCGATGCCCGCGATCAGCCCGCCACCGCCCACGGCCACGTAGATGGCATCGGGGGGTTCCGAGCACTGGCGCAGGATTTCGAGGGCGATGGTGCCCTGCCCGGCGATCACCTCGGGATCATCAAAGGGATGGATGAAGGTGAGGCCCCGCTCCTCGGCCAGCCGGTAGGCCTCCGTGCACGCATCGTCGTAGCTGTCGCCGTGCAGCACCACCTCGGCGCCGCGGGCGGCCACGGCCCGCACCTTCATCTCGGGCGTGGTGACGGGCATCACGATCACGGCCCGGCAGCCCAGCTTTTGGGCGCCGAGGGCTACCCCCTGGGCGTGGTTGCCGGCACTGGCGGCGATCACGCCCCGCTCCAGTTCCGCCGGAGAGAGGCTGGCCATTTTGTTGTAGGCCCCGCGCAACTTGAAGCTGAACACGGGTTGTAGGTCTTCCCGTTTGAGCAGCACGGTGTTGCCCAGGCGCCGCGACAGGTTCGGGGCCAGATCCAGGGGCGATTCAATCGCCACGTCGTAGACACGCGCCCGCAGGATGCGCTGGAGCATGTCCGGGCAGGGGGCAGTGGCCGGGGTGCAGGCGTCGGTCATCCCCACAGTGTGACAAGCCTCTGACGCTGGCCGTCCCAGGGGCTGCTGAGGGTTCTTTTGGACGCCAACGCCCGGGCTGGAACGCGTAGATTGCCTCGCATTAAGGCGCAGGACATAGGGCATGCATCTCAGCGAGCTGAATCATCCGAATCAGCTGCATGGCCTGAGCACTGCTGAGCTCGAGGGCATCGCTCGCCAGATCCGCGAGCGCCACCTGGAGGTTGTGAGCACCAGTGGCGGCCACCTTGGGCCTGGCCTGGGGGTGGTGGAACTCACCCTCGCCCTCTACCAGACCCTCGATCTCGACCGCGATCGCATTGTGTGGGATGTGGGCCACCAGGCCTATCCGCACAAGCTGATCACCGGCCGTTACAACAGCTTCCACACCCTCCGCCAGAAGGACGGCGTTGCCGGCTACCTGAAGCGTTGCGAGAGCAGTTTTGACCACTTCGGTGCCGGCCATGCCAGCACCTCGATCTCCGCCGCCCTGGGCATGGCCCTGGCCCGGGATCAGCGGGGAGACGACTTCAAATGTGTGGCCGTGAGCGGCGATGGCTCCCTCACGGGCGGCATGGCCCTGGAGGCCAGCAACCACGCCGGCCATCTGCCGAAAACCCGGCTGCTGGTGG
>CANHMF010000016.1 GCA_947461705.1 Synechococcaceae cyanobacterium | reverse complement strand
GGCTGGCAGGGCGGCTGGCTCTGCTCCAGGGCCGCCACCGCATCGAGCCGCGGTTGGGGCCGTTGATGGGCGTGGATGGCCCGCTCCCGCAGGGTGGCACTGAGCCCTGCCCCGTCCAGCTCCCCCAGCAACAAGGCCAGCCCCAGCCGGCTGAGGCCATGGGGGCCGGTGCTCACCAGCAGGTCGCCGGGACGCCCGTCGCCGCGGCGGATGGCCCCCCTGCCCAGGTGCCCCAGGGCGGTGATGGCCAGCAGCCGTTGACCGCCGCCGCTGCAATCGCCCCCCAGCAGGGTGCCGCCAAAACGCGTCAGGGCCTGATCCAGCCCCTGGTACACGCCTTCCACCCAGGGCCAGGGCGTCAGCGCCGGTGCCACCAGCCCCACCGTGAGGCCCACCACGCTGCGGCAGCCCATGGCCGCCAGGTCGGAGAGGTTGGCCGCCGCCGCCCGCCAGCCCACATCCACGGGCCCCATGGTGGCGTCGCTGAAGTGCAGGCCCTCCACCAGTACATCGGTGTTCACCACCAGCTGGCGCCCGCTCTCTTCGGGCAGCAGGGCGGCGTCATCGTCGAACTGGCCCGGTGGGGCAAAGGCCGCCAGCCGGCGCAGCAGCTCCCACTCCCCCAGGTCGCGCAGCAGCTCCGCTTCCCTGGCCGCTTCGCCGTCCATGGGCTCAGGCGTGGGGCTGGAGGTTCTCGCTGCCGTCGATCACCGTTGCTTTCACGATGCCGTCGTCCACGCCCAGCTCCTCGAGCACGTCGAAGCCATCCACCACATAGCCGAAGGCCCCATAGCGGCCATCCACCAGGTTGAGGCCGGCAGGGGTGAGTTCCGCTTCATAGAGGAAGAAGAAGAACTGGGAGGAGCCGTCGTCGAGGGCTTCATCGGAGTGGGCCCAGCCCAGGGTGCCCAGGGTGGCGAAGGGCAGCACCGGCGTGGCCTTGAACATGCCCAGATCCTCGAAGGTCTGGTTGTAGAAGGGGGCGGGCTGGCCTGGAACCATGATCTCCAGGGGCACGTGGCGCTCAGCCTTGCTTGTGGGGTCGATGTAGCCGCTTGCGGCTCCCTTGGGATCGCCGGTCTGCAACACGTAGAAATCCTCGGCGCGGGTGAAGGGCAGGCCGTCATAGAAGCCCTTCTGCACCAGATCCACGAAGGCTCCGGCCGTCAGCGGGGCGTTGTAGCCATCCACCACGGCGGTGAGGGGGCCCTTGGTGGTGTCGATCGCCACCGTGGCCCGGCCGAGCAGGCGGGGCAGGTTGTCGAATTCCGCCGGGATCGCGAAGGGGAAGTCCCCCACCAGCAGGGCCTCCAGCTGGCCCACGCTGGCCAGGGCGGCGCGCCGGTCGTCCAGGAAGGTGTCGCGGTTCTGGCTGTCGCTGGAGCCAGCCAGGGTCTGCAGTTGGGTATCCAGCTGGTCGAGCAGTTCGGCCCCCTGGGCCTGGGTGGCGGGCGGCAGGCTCGCCAGGATCGAGGCCCGGCGGGTGGTGAGCAGGGCCTGGCTGCGGCGCACCGTGCCGGCGAGGGCGGTCCAGCGCTTGGCCCGCAGGTCGTCGCTGGTGCTCTCCAGGCGATGTTGCAAGTCCTGAAGATCGCCCTGCTGGATCGGCAGGGCATCGCGCAGGATCGCGGCCGGGTCGGTCACGGCGTTGCCGGGGGGCAGGGCCGCCTGCGCCGGCGTCGCCAGAGGGCCCCAGCTGAGTCCCACGGCCACCAGCAGGGCCAGCAGCCAGCGGAAGGGGGGCCAGCGCTTGAGATCCATGCTGCAGCCTTGTCTCTGCCTGGACTCTGCCACAGCCGTACAATCCGGCCTGAACCGTTCTGCCGGAATGATCTCGAGCAACGATTTTCGTACCGGCACCACGATTGAGTTGGACGGCCAGGTGTGGCGCGTCGTGGAATTCCTGCACGTGAAGCCTGGCAAGGGTTCGGCTTTCGTGCGCACCAAGCTCAAGGCGGTGCAGAGCGGCAACGTTGTGGAGAAGACCTTCCGGGCCGGCGAGACCATGCCCCAGGCGGTGCTGGAGAAGGCCACCCTCCAGCACACCTACATGGAGGGCGACGACTACGTGTTCATGGACATGGCCTCCTACGAGGAGACCCGCCTCACCGCCAAGCAGATCGGCGACACCCGCAAATACCTCAAGGAAGGCATGGAGGTGAGCGTCATCTACTGGAACGGCAAACCGCTGGAGGTGGAACTGCCCAACTCCGTGGTGCTGGAAATCACCCAGACTGATCCCGGTGTGAAGGGCGATACCGCCACCGGCGGGACCAAGCCGGCCATCGTTGAGACCGGTGCCCAGGTGATGGTGCCCCTGTTCCTCTCCATCGGCGAGAAGATCAAGATCGACACCCGCACCGATAGCTACCTCGGACGCGAGAACTGATCGCCATGCAGCTCGACCACACCCAACTGCGCGAGCTCATCACCCTGCTGGGTGAGAGCGACATCCAGGAACTGAAGCTCGAGGGCGACGATTTCCGCCTGGAGCTGCGCCGCAACCTGCCGGCGGCCCAACCCCAGGTGGTGATGCAGGCCGCGGCTCCCGCCATGGCCGCCCCGGTGTTGCCGGCGGCAGCGGCCCCCTCCGCTGCCCCTCCGGCTGCCCCGGCGGTGCGCAGCGATCTGGTGGAGATCACCGCCCCGATGGTGGCTACCTTCTACCGCTCTCCCGCCCCTGGGGAACCCTCGTTCGTGGAGCTGGGCGCCCGCATCAATGCCGGCCAAACTGTCTGCATCCTCGAGGCCATGAAGCTCATGAATGAGCTGGAGGCCGAGGTGAGCGGCGAGGTGGTGGAGATCTTGGTGGAGAACGGCACCCCGGTGGAATTCGGCCAGGTGCTGATGCGCGTCAAGCCCGGCTAACCCAGCTCCGCGGCCGTATCCAGGGCGGCCCGCATGCTGTCGGCCCGGGCCAGGCCCTGGCCGGCGATGCCAAAGCCGGTGCCGTGGTCGGGCGAGGTGCGCAGGAATGGCAGCCCCAGGCTGGTGTTCACGGCCTGGTCGAAGGCCAGCAGCTTCACGGGGATCAGGCCCTGGTCGTGATAGAGGGCCAGGGTGCCGTCCGCGGCCTGGTGGTCCTGGGCGCCGTGCCAGGCCCGACCCGCCTCCAGCCAGCAGGTGTCCGGCGGCAGCGGACCCAGCAGTTCGGCCTCGGGATGCAGCCCCTGCCATTGGGCCAGGGCCGGGATCAGCCAGTCCTGCTCCTCGCGGCCCAGCTGGCCCTGCTCACCGGCATGGGGGTTCAGCCCGGCCACCGCCAGCCGGGGCCGTTGGCGGAACCGCTGGCAGAAGGCCAGCAGGGTGTCCAGTTTGCTGCTGATCCGCTCAGGCGTGAGGGCTGCCGGTACCGCCCCCAGGGGGATATGGGTGGTGGCCAGCAGGGTGTTGAGCCTCCAGCCGCTCTGGGGAGAGCGTGCCGTGAACAGCATCGAGGCCTCCGCTGCTCCTGCCAGTTCCGCCAGCCGCTCTGTCTGGCCCGGATAGGGGTGGCCGGCGGCATGCCAGGCGTGCTTGGCGATCGGGGCGGTGGTGAGGGCCTGGCAGCGGCCCTGCAGCACCAGTTCCACGGCCGCGCTCAGCCAGCGGAAGCTGGCCTCACCGCTGGCGGGGCTGGCCTGGCCAGGGGCCACGGCTTCGGGCAGGGGCAGGTCCAGCAGGTCCAGCTCGGCGGGATCGGCCAGGGGGGCAGGGGTCATGGCCCGCAGCTGCTGGTAGTGGGCTTCCAGCCAGCGCCGGCACCCCACCAGCAGTGGCGCGGGCTGCTGCGTTGGCCAGTCCGCCAGGGCCTTGAGGGTCACCTCGGCGCCGATGCCGGCGGGGTCGCCCAGGGGAATGGCCAGGCGGCACTGCCTAGCGTTGGCATCTCGGGCCGGTTCGGGCATGGTGCGCTGGTTGCTGCTTGCGGGACTCGCCTTCGGGCTGGTGACCGGTGTGGAGAAGGGCTGGGTGGAGTTGCACTGGGACCAGTTCCTGCATGACGTTGGGGTGCCGTTCGTGCCGGATCCGGATGCCCAGCCTGGGGCTCAGCCCGGCGCCACCAGTCTGGAACCGCGCTCCTCCTCCAGGGAAGCCCGGAACCCCTCTCTGTAGCTCGGAAAGCGCAGCCGGTAGCCGAGCTCTTCGCACAGCCGAGCGTTGCTGACGCGGCGGTTGTCGGCCCAGAAGCTGAGCGCCATGGGGCTCATGCTGGCGGCCGTTTCTGCGAACTGCTGCAGGGGGGGCAGCTTGCAGCCCAGCAGGTGGGCGGCATAGCCGAGGGTTTCACTGGAGGGGCAGGGCGTGTCGTCGCTCACGTTCACCAGGGCGGGCCGCTGCGCCGCTGGCTGGTTCAGGCAGTGCAGCAGGGCGCCCACGATGTCGTCCACGTGGATGCGGCAGAACACCTGGCCGGGTTTGTGCATCAGCCGTGCCGTGCCGGCCTCCAGCTGTTGAAACGGGCAGCGCCCCGGGCCATAGATCGCCGGTAGCCGGAAGCTCTGCACCGGCAGGCCGCTGCTCAGCCAGGCCTGTTCGCAGCGCAAGCGTGCCTGGCTGCGCTGCAGGCCGGGGTTGGTGGGGCTGGTTTCATCCACCCAGGCCCCCTGGGTGTCGCCATACACCCCCGTGGTGGACAGGTAGCCCAACCACTCCAGGGGCTGCTGACGCAGCTCCGGCAGCAGCAACGCAAGGGCTGCGTCGCATCCCGCCCTGTCGGGGGGAATCGTGCTCACCACATGGGTGAGGCCCTCGGGTAGGGCCGGCTGGTGGCCATGGTCGGGGTCGAAGCGCAACCAGGTGAGTGGGGCGGCAGGCCCCGTCTTGGGTGGTGTGTCGTCCCGGTGGGTCAGCCACACCGCCGCTCCCCGCTGCGCCATGGCCGCCGCGAAGCGCTGGCCCGTGTAGCCACCGCCCAGTACCAGAACACGCGCACGAGGGTTGACAGCCCCGGATGCCATGAGTACACCTGTATTACTTCCCGCGATCCCGGCTGATGACCGCGTCCTGTCTCTCTACTCCCTTCGCCTCCTCGGCACCGTTTGTGCAGCGTCCTGCCGGGGTTCGTCGGGTCCCGCTGGCGTTGCCCCTGGTGTCTGGCCTGGTGATGGCCGCCGTGCTGTTGGCTCCGGAGCAGCCCGTCGCCCAGGCGGACATCTGCCAGCGCCACAACGGGGCGGCGGCCTGTCGGGTGTGGTGAGCACTCAGGCCGCCTGCAGCATCGTGGCCGGGCTGGTCCCCGGTGTGGCCCATTGCAGTAGCCGTACGGCCAGCCGCAGGTCGCCATCCATCCAGGCCCGGATTGCCATGGCCCGGCGGGGGTCGTAGAAGCGCTGGCGGCGGTACCACTCGAAGGCGTCGGTATCGCTCTTGTGGCCGTTGCAGGCCAGGCAGGCCGGCACGCAATTCTCGGTCACGCTCAGGCCGCCGCGGCTCTGGGGCAGAACGTGATCAATGGATTCGGAAGGTTTGCCGCAATAAATGCAGCTTTTGTTGGTAAAAGTGTGGAGAGATTGTCTCCAGCGTCGAACACGAAGTTTGGGGCACAGATCTTCAAGGAAAACGGCGTCCTTGGCGTGCATCCGATTCGCTCGGTTGCCGAGAGTCTGGCTGCAGTGGCTGGGTTGTCAATGTGTCGAGGGATGCAGTTTTGGCAGTTTGTTGTGGGCCCTTGCGCGTCGCTGCGGCCGGCCTAGATTTGGATCCGGCGTTGGCGCTGGCCCATTAGCGTGGGGCCGTACCACCGCCGAGCTGGGCTGCTTTGGCTGGCTGTCAGATGCGTCTGGGGCCAGCCGGCACCATCGAGGTGGTGATCCCCTTTGACGCCGTCACCCAGGCCCAGTTGCGGGCGGTGCGACCCCGGGGGGTGTGGCGCGCGCGGTCGCGTTGCTGGGAGTTTCCCCTGGAAGCGGTGATCCCGTTGCGGCAGCAGTTCGCCGCGCGCTTCGCGATTGAGCCGGAGCTGCAGCAGTGGTTCGACTGGCTGGAGCAGCCCCTACCGCCGCTGCCGCCCCACCGCGTTCTGGTGCGCGCTGCCGCTCTGGAGCAACCGCTGCCGGATGGGCGTTGCCTGTTCGCCCATCAACGGGTGGCCGCCCGTTGGCTGCTGGCCCGCCGGGGTGCCCTGCTGGCCGATGCCATGGGACTCGGCAAAACCCTTACCGCCCTGGTGGCGGCCCGCGCCCTGGTGCGGAGCGCCGATTGCCGCATCGCCGTGATTGCCCCTGCGGGGCTGCACAGCCACTGGCGCCAGGAGGCGGCGGCCCTCGAGCTGCAGCTGGAGCTGCTCAGCTGGGCGCGCCTGCCCCACCAGCTGCCGCCCGCCGGCACGGTGCTGATCGCCGATGAGGCCCACTACGCCCAGAACCTCTCGGCCGCGCGTACCCGGGCCTTTCTCAAACTGGCCCGCCATCCCCGCCTGCGGGCGGCCTGGCTGCTCACCGGCACCCCCATGAAGAACGGTCGGCCCGTGCAGTTGTTTCCGTTGCTGGCGGCCATCGGCCATCCCCTCGCCGCCGACCAGCGGGCCTTTGAGGAGCGCTACTGCCAGGGCCACTGGAGTGAGAGTGGCGGCGTGCGTCACTGGCATGCCCTGGGGGCCAGTCAGCTCGAGGAGCTGCATCGGCTGACCCGGCCACTGCTGTTGCATCGTCGCAAGGCGGATTGCCTGGATCTGCCCCCCAAGCAGCGCCGCCTGGTGCCGGTGGAGCTCAACCCGGCCGAGGGCCAGGGCTTTCAGCATCGCTTGCAGCTCAAGGTGGAGGACTACCGGCGCCGGGCGGCGGCGGGTCTGGTGCGCCGCGATGCCGAAGCCCTGGCGGTGTTCACGGCCCTGCGCCAGATCGGTGCGGAATACAAGTTGCCGGCCGCGGCAGCCCTGGTGGAGGGGTTGCTGCGCGAAGGTGATTCCGTGCTGGTGTTCACGGCTTACGTGGCCACTGCCGAGCTGCTGCAGGCGCGCCTGGGGGGTGGCCTGCTCACCGGCCGGCTCAAGCCCGCCGATCGCCAGCGGCAGGTGGATCGCTTCCAGGCCGGCAGGGACACCCTGCTGGTGAGCACCTTCGGGGTGGGCGGCCTGGGCTACACCCTGCACCGTGCTCGCCATGTGGTGCTGCTGGAGCGGCCCTGGACCCCCGGGGATGCCGAGCAGGCCGAGGATCGCTGCCATCGCATCGGCATGCAGGGCAGCCTGCACTGCCACTGGTTGCAGCTGGGGGTGGCGGATCAGCTGGTGGATGGCCTGATTGCCAGCAAGGCCCAGCGGATCGATCTGCTGCTGCAGCGGGGCACTACGGCCTTGCGGCGCCAGACGTTTGCCCAGATGGTGCGCCAGCTGCTGGTGGATTGGTGAGGGGTTGGCAGCTGCGCAGGCGCAGGCGGATCTCCTCCACCATCAGGGCGTCCACCCTGGTGCCCTTGGCCTGGCGTTGCAGCAAGGCGCTGGCAGCACGACTGTCGCTGCAGGAGGACTCCTGCTGGCCCGCCAGGCTCTGCAGCAGAGCCCGTTCATTGCGGGGTTGGGGTGCTCGGGGATGGGCCCGCACCACGGCATCACAGCGCCGGATGGCCTGTTTCAGCTGGTTTAGCTTCACGTCCCGCAGGCAGTCGTCCACCCCAGGGCCGCTGCGGCGGGGGTCGGGGGCTGGGTTGTAGCACCCCCCCAACAGCACCAGCGCCGCCAGGGTCAGGATCGCCAGGGGCCTGGGCAAGGAGGTTGGAGGCACCAGTTCAGTAGGCGTAGCGGTCCGAGCGCGGTGCTGCGCTCGGTTGGCCGCTGCCCGGCGCGGCGGGGCTGGCCTCGGCCGCAGCGGCACCGCTGCTGGCGGCGGCGGATTTCTCAAACAGGCTGCCGAGGTACTTGCCGCAATCCGGGAAGGTGCCTGGGTTCTGCACCACCGCCTCGGTGATCATCACGGCCGCGTGTTCGGGGGAGGTCTTGAACAGGCTGGCGCTCTGCCGCTTCATCAGGGCGTAGGCCGCGTTCCAGCTCACCTCATGGCTGTTACCCGCACTGCGCATATAGCAATACACCTGGGCTCCCTTGCCGCCTGGGGTGCTGACCGCAGCGGCGGTCTGTGCTGCCGCTGGGAGCATCCCCAGCAGGCCTACCAGGCAGAGGGGAAGGCTGCTGGCCAGGCGCTTGGCCAAGGAGCGGAAGCTTGCGATGCGGGCCATGGGCACAAATCCTGCGGGCCCACCGTATCGATGCCCGTGCCCCCTATCCAGGGGGTGTGCCGCCGCCATGGCCCAGCACCAGGCGCACCATCAGGGGCAGCACCAGCAGCACCGTGATCAAGCGCACGGCGTGGAGTGCAGCCACGGCAGCCCCCACGCCGAACTCGGCGCCGACCAGGCTCATGCCGCTGATGCCCCCCGGTGCAGCCCCCAGCAGGGCCACCACGGGATCGATGCCGAGCAGTCGGCTGCACCACAGGCCCACCACCAGCCCGGTCATCACCAGGGTCACGGTGATCAACACCGCCGGGCGCCAGAGCTCCCGCAGTTCGGCCAGGGCGCTGCTGGTGAGGCTCGTGCCGATCACCGTGCCGATGGCGATCTCCAGCACGGTGCGGCTGCCGCTGGGCCACTGGGCCACCTCCAGTCGACCACTCATGCTCACCAGCGCGGCCCCCAGCAGCGCGCCGGCCAGCGGTGCCGCAGGGATGCCCGTGCGCAGGGCCAGCAGCCCTCCGCCCAGGCCGGCCAGCACGTACACCAGCAGGGTGAGGAGGGGTGGCATGGGCCTTCAGGTCCGCAGACGTCGATCAGTCTGGGAGGGGATGGCTTGAGTCAGGCCCTGTTGTGTGGTCTCATCGGCCCAGTTGCCCTGGGCGGATGAACAGCCAATCGGTGTCCTTTCGGATTACGCGCACCACCGAGGATCTCGCCCAGACCGTCACCGCCCTCTCCCACCGCCTGGTGAAGCTCGAGCAACGCTTGGCGGCCCTGGAGTTGCAGCTGGATGGGCTGGCCACGCCACTCGAGCCCGATGCCGACGAGCTCCGCAGTCTCGAGACCGTGGAATCTCTGCTGGCGGACTGCCGTTCACTGCTGGCCGAGTCTGGGGATGCTGATGCCGAATCGCCCATGGCCGCCTGAGGGCTGGCCAACGGTGACAGAATGGGAAGAAAGCGAACCATGGCCAACCTCAATAGCCATCGCCCTGCTAGCCGCCTTGCCGCGCCGCCCACCCCTGCCTGCCAGCAGGGGGGCTATGCCGAGGGAGGCCACCAGCTCGAAAAGCTTGAATTTGCCCTCGCCGTTGCCATCACCCGCGGTGATCAGCAGCGGGCCGATCAATTGAGGGCTCAGATTGCCGATCTTGGCGGCAACCGCGAAGAACCTGGCACCTGAGTGTCGATTTCGCCACAGCTTGGCTGGCCTGGCCTTCGCATTCTGAAGACCAGGCCTTAAGTTAGTGTCAAGAAGTCGTGATTTCTCGGCTTTGGCTGTAGTGCCCTGTTGGGTTCACGCCAATCGCGCTTTCGCGGCCAGGGGCTGTGCAGCCCATTCCTCTCTTTGACGGACGCTACGTTCCAGCTGATGCAATCGATCAACACTGCGGTTGCCGGTGATCGTCGGGCCGATCTGATCCGCCAGGCGGCGGCCCATGAAGCTGTGGCGGAAGCAGCGGCGGCCTCCGGGGATCTGGCTGAATCGGCGCGTCGCATCTTGTTGGCCCTCGATTGCGAGCGCAGGGCCGGCAGCCTCGGGCCTCAAGTGCTCCAGCTGATCAAGCCCAGGGGCTGAAGCTTCCAGCTGCAAGTCCAGCGCCCGATGGGTGTGGACTGGCTTTCAAGGTGGTCAAGCGGGTGACCGGGCTCGAACCGGCGACGTTCAGCTTGGGAAGCTGACATTCTACCGCTGAATTACACCCGCATCCCATCACTCTAGCAACAGAGGGATGTGTGGCTTGGGCCCCGAGTTTGGCTTCGGGGCCCTGCTCCCTGCGGCTCAGGGCTTGGCTGGCGCTGCTGCCGGCTGGTCGCAGTTCACGCTGGCACTGAGGGCCTTGTGGGCGGCGATCACCGGGGCTGCCTTGGCCTTGAGCGTGCCGGCTGCGGCCTCCAGTGTCATCTTTTTGTCCTTGGCCACGGCCGCAACGTCCTTGCGGAAGGCCTTGGCCTTGGCGTTGAAATCGTCGAGGCGCAGCTGCTCCAGCTGGGTCTCGGACGTCTTCAGCTGCTTGAGGGCCTTGCGCAGCGCCTTGCCTGCGGCCTCCGCCTCCCCCACCGTGGAGGTGGGGGTGAGGGCTGCGCTCTGCTCCAGGGCGACCCCCACGTTGGCCAGCTGGCTGCAGACGTTGCCTTCGGCCTTCTTTTCGGCTTTTTCAGGGTTCTTGGAGCAGCCGATCAGCCCGAGGCAGAGCAGGGCAGTGGCGGCGAGCAGGGAGGGTCGCATCAATCAAAGGCGTCCGGGTTGAACACTAGGCAACCCGAACGCCCTTGGCCGCTGGGGTCAGGCTGTCAGCGCGTTAGCGCAGGCGGCCACGCCGGCTCCCATGGTGCCCTTGTGCAGACCCAGGTCCTGCAGGGTGGCCTCGATGGCGGCCACGGCGGTGAGCACGTCGCGATCGCACACGAAGCCCAGGTGGCCGATGCGGAACACCTTGCCCTTGAGGTGGTCCTGGCCGCCGGCCAGCAGGATGTCGAAGCGCTCCTTCACCGCCTTGCGCAGGGCCTCGGCATCGATGCCGTCGGGCGCCACGGCGGTGATGGCGGGGCTGCCATGGCCCTCGGCGGCGTAGAGGGGCAGGCCCATGGCCTTCATGCCGGCCTGGGCAGCGGCGCGGTGGCGGGCGTGGCGGGCAAAAATCGCCTCCAGGCCCTCCTTCTGCATCATCTCCAGGGCCGCCTCGAGGGCGAAATAGAGATTGATGGCCGGGGTGAAGGGGTTGCTGTCGGCCTTGGCCGATTTGCGGTATTTGGCCAGATCCAGATAGAACTTCGGCAGATCAGAGCGCTCAGCGGCGGCCCAGGCCCGGTCGCTCATGGCCACGAAGGCCAGGCCCGGCGGCATCATGTAGCCCTTCTGGGAGCCGGAGCCGATCACGTCGATGCCCCAGGCATCCATGGGCACGCTGCAGGCGCCCAGGCTGGTGACGCAGTCGGCGATGGTGAGGGCCGTGCCGTGGGCCTTCACGTGCCTGGCGATGGCTTCCAGGTCGTTGATCACGCCCGTGGAGGTTTCCGAGTGGGTGAGGATCACGGCCTTAATCGCCTTGGCCGTGTCGGCCTCCAGGGCGGCGCGGAAGGCCTCGGGATCAAGGGGTTGGCCCCACTCGGCCTTGATCACCTGGACATTCAGGCCGTAGGCCTGGGCCACCTTCACCCAGCGCTCGCCGAACTTGCCGTTGTCGCCGCACAGCACCGTGTCGCCCTTGCTGAGCACGTTGATGATTCCGGCTTCCATGGCGGCGGTGCCGCTGCCGGTGATCACCAGCACGTCGTTGCTGGTCTGATGCAGCCACTGCAGCTGCTCGGTGGTGCGCTTGACGATCTTCTGGAAGTCGGCGCTGCGGTGGCCAATCGGGTGGCGGCTCATGGCCAGCAGGACGCTTTCCGGCACCGGGGTGGGGCCAGGGATCATCAGGGTGAGCTTGTCCTGCATGGGTAGGGGGCGGGCGGTCGCCGCTGCGGCGCAATCGACCAACATAAAAAACGGTGTTCTGGCCCCAGCTGTGACGGTGCTTCGAGGCAACAGCCATGGCTGACCAGGCCTACACCCTGCCCGTGTGGGTGGCGGCGGCGGCCCGGGCGGCGGTGGCCCAGCTGCGGGGGGAGGTCTTCGCAGCTGAGCAGCCCCTCTGGCTTGATCCTCAGACCAGCCAGACCCGTGCGGTGTTGGTGCCGGTGGTGGCCGCGGCGCCCCTCGGCGGCGGCCGTGCCCTGGCGGTGGCCCGCTGCGAGCCGGGCGATGGCCTCGACCTCACCCGGGGCCTGGTGGTGTGGGTGGAGGCCTCCTGGTGCCCGTTGGCGGCCGATGCGGCGTGGCTTCAGCTCGAGGCCGGCGAGGGTGTGGGGGTCCATGCCGAGTCCCGCAGCCTCTGCCTCTCCGCCTTCGCGCGGGAGCTGCTGGCGTGCAACCTGCGGCCCCTGCTGCCCGAGGGCCGCGCCCTGCACCTGCGCCTGATTTTTCCCGCCGGCCGCCGCCTGGCGGAGCGCACCAGCAACGCCGCCTTTGGCGTGGTGGATGGGCTGGCCCTGATCGGTACCCAGGCCGAGGTGCAGCGCAGTGCCGCCCCAGATCAACTGGCGGCGGCCCGCGCCGAGCTGGAACGCCGCGCCACCCTGCCGGGCTTTCGCCACCAGCTGGTGCTCGTGATCGGGGAGAACGGTCTCGATTTGGCACCCCAGCTGGGACTGGCGCCGGAGCTGTTGCTCAAGGCGGGCAACTGGCTGGGTCCGCTGCTGGTGGCCGCCGCTGAGCACGGGGTGAGCCAGCTGCTGCTGTTGGGCTACCAGGGCAAGTTGATCAAGTTGGCGGGCGGCATTTTCCACACCCATCACCACCTGGCCGATGGCCGCGCCGAGGTGCTCACGGCGCTGGCGGCCCTGCAGGGGCTGCCGCTGGAGCGCCTTCAGGCCCTGCATGGCGCCCCCACGGTGGAGGCCGCCCTGGCTGGATTGGCCGCCCAGGACCCGGTTGCGGCCGAGCAGTTGCGGGCCCGGATCGCCGCTGCCGTGGAGCAGCGCAGCCTGGCCTACCTGGCCCGCTACGGACAGGAGCGGATGGCGGTCGGGGCCGTGTTGTTCGACCGCCGCCGCTCCATCTGCGCCCGGGGGCCGGTGGCCGAGCAGCTCTGGGGGGGCTTCCTGGCCCGAGATCTAGGGTGAAGGGATTGCTCGGGCGACCGCCGCCGGCACGCCCACGAGCGCAGATAGAGATCCGCTCACATGTCTGACGTGACCCCCACCGCCATCGGTGAAACGAACCGCCATCCGGCGATCGTGATCCTCGATTTCGGTTCCCAGTATTCGGAGCTGATTGCTCGGCGGGTGCGGGAAACCGAGGTGTTCTCCCTGGTGATGGGGTACAGCACCACGGCCGAGGAGCTGAAGGCCATCAATCCCAGGGGCATCATTCTCAGTGGCGGCCCCAGTTCTGTGTACGCCGAGCACGCCCCGGTGTGTGATCCGGAGATCTGGAATCTCGGTATTCCCGTGCTGGGTGTTTGCTACGGCATGCAGCTGATGGTGCAGCAGCTGGGGGGCTCGGTGGTGGCCGCCGGCCGCGCTGAATACGGCAAGGCGCCACTCCACGTGGACGACCCGATCGACCTGCTCACCAACGTGGAGGAGGGCTCAACGATGTGGATGAGCCACGGCGATTCCGTGGAGCGTCTGCCCGAGGGGTTCGTGCGGTTGGCCCACACCGACAACACGCCCGAGGCGGCCGTTGCCGACCACAACCGCCGCCTGTACGGCGTGCAGTTCCACCCCGAGGTGGTGCACTCCAGCTGCGGCATGGCCCTGCTGCGCAACTTCGTCTACCACATCTGTGGTTGTGAAGCCGATTGGACCACCGCTGCCTTCATCGATGAGGCCGTTGAGGACGTGCGCCGGCAGGTGGGCGACAAGCGGGTGTTGCTGGCCCTCTCAGGCGGCGTGGATTCCTCCACCCTCGCCTTCCTGTTGCACAAGGCGATCGGGGATCAGCTCACCTGCATGTTCATCGACCAGGGCTTCATGCGCAAAGGCGAGCCCGAGTTCCTGGTGGAGTTCTTCGACAAGCGCTTCCACATCAACGTGGAATACATCAATGCCCGTGAGCGCTTCATCAACAAGCTCGATGGCGTGACCGATCCGGAAGAGAAGCGCAAGCTGATCGGCACGGAGTTCATCCGCGTCTTCGAAGAAGAGAGCAAGCGCCTCGGCCCCTTCGACTACCTCGCCCAGGGCACCCTGTACCCCGATGTGATCGAGAGCGCCGGCACCAACGTGGACCCCAAGACCGGCGAGCGGGTGGCGGTGAAGATCAAGAGCCACCACAACGTGGGCGGCCTGCCCAAGGATCTGCAGTTCAAGCTGGTGGAGCCCCTGCGCCGCCTGTTCAAGGACGAGGTGCGCAAGGTGGGCCGCAGCCTGGGCCTGCCCCAGGAGATTGTGGGTCGCCATCCCTTCCCAGGCCCAGGCCTGGCGATTCGCATCCTCGGTGAGGTGACCAGCGAGAAGCTGAACATCTTGCGCGATGCCGATCTGATCGTGCGGGAGGAGGTGAAGCAGGCCGGCCTCTACAACGAGATCTGGCAGGCCTTTGCGGTGCTGCTGCCGGTGCGCAGCGTGGGGGTGATGGGTGATAAGCGCACCTATGCCTTCCCGATCGTGCTGCGCTGTGTCTCCTCGGAAGACGGCATGACGGCCGATTGGTCGCGTCTGCCCTACGACCTGCTCGAGACGATCTCCAACCGCATCGTGAACGAGGTGAAGGGCGTGAACCGGGTGGTGCTGGACATCACCAGCAAGCCTCCCGGCACCATCGAGTGGGAGTGAGCCCGCTGGCTGGCGGGGCCGGAAGGGCTCCGTTACCCTCGGGTCCCCCAGCCCTGGTGCCTTGACCGCCGCCCCTCAGCAGGACCTCCAGCTGCAGCGCCGTCTTCAGCAGGACAGCATTGAGCTGGCTGGCAAGGTTGTCTATCTCAATCCCTTCCTCTACTGGCGCCGTTTTGACGCCAACACCGACCGCTGGTTGCGGGAGCCGGGCCAGCTGCCGGAAGAGCAGATCAGCAGCAACCGCACCCGCTTCTATCCCGAGCTGGCCTGGGATCTGCTCGCTCCGGAGGACGCCGCCATCAAGGATGGCGCCGTGGAGATGTTCCTCAAGAGCCTGGAGCTGATCAGCACCTTCAACCCCGAGCTCAGTGCGGGCCATCTGCTCGAGGTGGAGCGCAAGATGGCTGTCACCAAGAAGCGCTCCTTTGAGCGCTGGGTGGCCAAGTCGCTCAAGCGCCGCCAGCAGCAGCTGGACAACGAGCGCCGCCGTTTTGACCGGGAGCGGCTGCTGCGGGATTGGGGCGAGTGGCTGATCTTGCCTGTGACCCGCCAGGCCCTGCTGCCCATGAGTGCCCTACTTGTGCTGGCCGGGGCGGGGGGCTGGTGGCTGGGGAGCCAGCAGTTCTGCCGTCAGCAGATTGTGCAGCCCGGCATCGAGCGCCAGCCCTGAGTGCCGCCGGGTTCCCAGGCACTGCAGACTGGGACTCCCTGAGGTTCCCGGCACGACCGGCTCACCATGGCGCCTGATCCCCTCGATAGCTTGCGCCTAGCCCTGATGCAGGAGGTGCTGCCCGTGGGCATGGCTGTGGTGGAGCGGGCCCGCCGCGGCGGCGCCAAGGATGTGGTTGAGGCCTTCACCACCACCGCCGATCCCCTCGGCCAGCTCAAGCAGGAGGGTGATGCGGCGGCGCGCAGCGTCCGCGATGAATTGGATCGCCTGCAGCCGGGCCTCGGCAATCCCGTGATGAAGGTCAGCGTGGAAACGGTGCCCGATGCTCCTGCGGACCTGGCGTCCCCCGAGCTGGATGCCAGCGACCACAGCGAGCTGCAGCGCACCCTGGGCCGCATCGCTGAGCGGCTGGCGGTGCTGGAGCAGCGCCTGGCCGCTGAGGGAGCCTGAGGCCCGTGGGTCTGGCGCCAACCTCCCATCGCCATTCCGGCATGCAGCAGCAGCCAGCGATCCTGCTGGCTCTGGTGGTGGCCCTGGCCGGTGCCATGGGCTTGCGCCTGGCCTGGTTGCAGTTGGTGCAGGGCAGCGAGAACCGCGCCCGCGCCGATGAGAACCGCATCCGCCTGGTGCCCCGCAACCCGATGCGGGGCCGGATCCTCGATCGCCATGGCCAGGTGCTGGTGTCCAGCCAGCTCACCTACAACCTCTACATCCAGCCCCGGCAGGTGAGTGCCGCCCAGTGGCCGGCCCTGCGTGGCCAGCTCGCCAGCGTCACCGGGATCCCTGCCCCGCTGCTGGATCAGAAGCGCCAGGCCGGTGCCAACGACGAGGGCTATCGCATCGAGCTGGCCCACAGCCTCAAGCCGGAGCAGGTGCTGCGTTTCCGCGAGCAGGCCCCCACCTTGAAGGGGGCTGAGGTGGATGTCGACTACCTGCGCGCCTACCCCTACGGCAGCCTCGGCTCCCACGTGCTCGGCTACACCAGCGCGATCACGGCCGAGGAATACGACAAGCTGGAGGAGAAGGGCTATCGGGTGCAGGACCGCATCGGTCGCAGTGGCATCGAGAGCGCCTTTGAATCGCACCTGCGCGGTGAATGGGGCGGGCAGCAGCTGGAGGTGAATGCGGCCGGCCAGGTGCAGCGGGTGCTGGGCGATAAGCAGGCCAAGGCCGGCAAGGATCTGCGCCTCACCCTGGATCTTGAGCTGCAGAAGGCCGCCGAGCGGGCCCTCGATACGGTGCGGAAGGGGGCGATCATCGCCATGGATCCCCAGACCGGGGCGATCCGGGCCATGGCCAGCCGCCCCAATTTCGACCCCAACATGTTCTCCACGGGGCCGACCATGGCCCAGTGGAATGCCCTCAGCCGGCCTGAGGCGCCGATGCTGAACCGCTCCTTGCAGGGGTTCCCGCCGGCCAGCACCTTCAAGTTGGTGACCACCATCGCCGGGATTGAGTCGGGGGCGCTACCGGCGGACGGCACGCTGCCCACAATGAATTCCTTCTGTTACTACGGCCAGTGCTATGGCGACCATGGCGCCTTCGGCTCCATCGGCCACCGGATGGCCCTGGCCGTGAGTAGCAACAGCTTCTACTACCAGCTCGGCCTCAAGGTGGGGCCGGATGGCCTGTTCAAGGCCGCCCGGCGCCTGGGCTACGGCAGCCTCACGGGCCTTGAGCTGGCGGAGGAGGAAACCCCTGGCCTGCTGGGGGATCAGGCCTGGAAGAAGAAGGTGCTGGGCGAGCCCTGGACACCCGTGGACACCATCACCTCCTCCATCGGCCAGGGCGCCGTGACGGTGACGCCCCTGCAGATGGCGCGGCTCTACGCGGCGGTGGCCAATGGCGGCTGGCTGGTGACCCCTCACCTGGTGGAGCGCCCCACCAAGCGCACCTGGATCGGCCTCAAGCCCGCCACCCTCAAGGTGCTGCACGAGGGCCTGCGCCAGGTGGTGACCAACGGCACCGCCACGATCCTCAACGACCCCAGCCTGCCTCCGGTGGCCGGCAAGACCGGGACGGCCGAGGATCCGCCCCGGCCGGACCACGCCTGGTTCGGGGGCTATGCCCCGGCCCAGAAACCCACCCTGGTGATCGTGGCCTTCGGCGAAAACAGCGGCGGCTATGGCGGCACCGTGGCAGCGCCCATGGTGAAGGCGCTGATGACCACCTGGTTCCGCGGTGTCAGCCAGCCAGGGCGGGGCTCCGCCGCTGGCTGAGCACCTGGCGGTAGTAGCCGCGCAGCTGCTCGGTGGCGCCGGCCCAGCCCCAGCGCGCTGCTTCGTCCCGGGCGTTGCGGCGCAGTTGTTGGCGCTGGCTGGCATCCCCCAGCAACCGCTCGGTGGCGGCCGTGAGGCTGCCGGCACCGCCGTCGGGCCCATCGGGCTCATACAGGCAGCCGTTGATCCCGTCGCTCACGATGTCGGGGATGCCGCCGCGGTTGGCGCCCACCACGGGGCAGCCGGCCGCCATGGCCTCCAGCAGCACTAACCCCAGGGTCTCGGTGCTGCTGGGGAACAGGAAGGCATCGGCGCTGGCGTAGGCGCTGGCCAGTTCCTCTCCCGCCAGGTAGCCCACAAACGTGGCGGCGCTGCCGGCAAACAGGGTTTCCAGCTGCTGGCGGAAGGGGCCATCGCCCACCAGGGCCAGGCGGGCCTCGGGCAGGGCATCGAGCACCGGCCGGATGCGCTCGATCTGCTTCTCCGCGGAGAGGCGACCGATGTACAGCAGCAGCTTGCCGGTGTCGCTGCGGCCGCCCAGCAGGCGCTCGCGCATGGCCTGGCTGCGCAGTTCGGGGCGGAACAGCTCCGTGTCCACCCCCCGCTGCCACAGGGCCGTGTGCTGGATGCCCTTCTCACTCAGCTCGGCCACCATCGCCGTGGAGGTGCAGAGATTGAGCTGGGCTTGGTTGTGGGCTGCCTTGAGCAGCTCCCACAGCACCGGTTCCAGCATCCCCAGCCCGTAGTGCTCCAGGTATTTCGGGAGGTGGGTGTGGTAGCTCGCCACCAGGGGGTAGCCCTTGCTCTTGGCCAGCCAAATGCCCCCCAGGCCCAGTACCGCTGGGTTCACCACATGCACCAGATCCGGCTGAAACGCGTCCAGTGCCTCTGACACCATCGGGCGCGGCAGGGCCAGCTTCAGCTCGGGGTAGAGGGGCAGCGGCATCGCCGGCACGCCCACCACCTGGGCCCCCATGTAGGTGTCCGGCGCGCCCTCGGGGCAGAAAATCAGCACGTCATCGCCGGCCGCCACCAGATGCTGCACCGTCTTGGTGAGCCGGGTCACGATGCCGTCAACCTTCGGCAGGAAGGTCTCGGTGAAGAGGGCGATCTTCAAGGGGGGTGTCCGGCTCAGGTGGCCTGGATGGCCTGGGCCTGGGTCTGGGTCCAGGCGGAGACGCAGGGAATGCGACTGCGGTCGCAGCGGTCGGCCCAGCGCCGTGCCACGTCCACCACTTCCGCCAGGAGGCCGTCATCGAGGGTGGTGGGATTGAGGCCCAGTTCGATGAAGCAGCGGTTGTCCACAATCAGGTCGTTCTCGACGGCCTCGTTACGGGGGTTGGGCAGGTAGTTGATCTCGGCCCCGGTGAGACCCGCCACTTTGCGGGCCAATTCACCCACCTGGTGGCTCTCGGTCATCTGGTTGAAGATCTTCACCCGCTCACCCCTGGCCGGCGGGTTTTCCAGGGCCAGCTGCACGCACTTCACCGAGTCGCGGATGTGGATGAAGGCACGGGTCTGGCCGCCGGTGCCATGCACCGTGAGCGGATAGCCGATGGCCGCCTGCATCAGGAAGCGGTTGAGCACGGTGCCGTAGTCACCGTCGTAGTCGAAGCGGTTGGTGAGGCGAGGGTCGCGCTCGGTGGCCTCGGTGTTGGTGCCCCACACGATCCCCTGGTGCAGGTCGGTGATGCGGATCTGGTCGTTCTTGTTGTAGTAGAGGAAGAGCAGCTGATCCAGCGTCTTGGTCATGTGGTAGACGCTGCCCGGGCTGGCCGGGTGCAGGATTTCCTCCTCAAAGCGCGAGCCGTCCGGCTGGGGCACTTCCACCTTGAGGTAGCCCTCCGGAATGGTGGCGCCGCGGTGGGAGCCGTAGCCATACACACCCATCGTGCCCAGGTGCACGATGTGGATGTCGAGGCCGCTCTCCACAATGGCGGCCAGCAGGTTGTGGGTGCCGTTGACGTTGTTGTCGACGGTGTAGCGCTTGGTGGCGCTGCTCTTCATTGAGTAGGGCGCGGCCCGCTGCTCGGCGAAGTGCACCACGGAATCCGGCCGCTCCTGGCGCAGCAGCTCCAGCAGCCGGTCGTACTCATTGGCGATATCGAGGTGGACAAACCGCATTGGCCGGCCACCCACCTCTTCCCAGGCCTTGAGCCGGTCGCCCATGGTGGCGATCGGGGTGAGCGACTCCACCTCCAGGTCGATGTCGATCTTGCGGCGGCTGAGGTTGTCGACGATCACCACGTCGTGGCCACCGTCGGCAAGGTTCACGGCACAGGGCCAACCGCAGAAGCCGTCGCCGCCGAGAACGAGAACCTTCACCCCTGAACTCCTGCTGAACGAGCGATCGCTCCGTCAGGGCAAGCTACTACAGGGATTCAGCTGATCCCCACGGCTACCGCCAGCATCAGCAGCACCAGCAGGCCTCCACCGATCAGCAGCACACGGCTGTTGCCGCTGCGATTCTCACCGGCGGCCATCACCTCCATGCGGGGTTCCTTGGCAAAGGCGTTGAGCCTGCCGCCGTCCTCTTGGGTGACCTGCATGGCACTGGAATGTGGTTGCCGCGACGTTACGGAGCTCCCTCGGTTTTGGCTTCCCCCTCGCGGGGAACCTTCACGTGCCGATGCGGCCCGCCGTGGGCGAGCTGGCACTGGCGCTGGCGCGGATCGGCAGGCGCCCGGCCCGGAAGGCGGTGCGCCCGGCGCTGCAGGCCTGGGCCATGGCCTGGGCCATGGCGGCGGGATCCCCCGCCAGGGCGATGGCGCTGTTGATCAGCAGGGCATCAGCTCCCATTTCCATGGCCTGGGCGGCCTCGCTCGGCACGCCGATGCCGGCATCCACCACCACCGGCACCGTGGCGTTCTCAATGATCAGGGCGATGTTGGCCGCGTTGCGGATGCCCTGGCCGGAGCCGATCGGTGAGCCCAGGGGCATCACCGTGGCACAGCCCACCTCCTCCAGCCGCTTGGCCAGCAGCGGATCCGCATTGATGTAAGGGAGCACGGTGAAGCCCTCCTTCACCAGCTGTTCGGCGGCCTCCAGGGTGCCGAAGGGGTCGGGCAGCAGGTGCTTCGAGTCGGGAATCACCTCCAGCTTCACGAAGGTGTTGTCTTCCTGGCCCGCCAGTTTCGCCAGCTCTCGCCCCAGCCGGGCCACGCGGATGGCCTCCTCGGCGGTGGCGCAGCCGGCCGTGTTGGGCAACATCCAGATCCGCTGCCAGTCGATGGCCTCCATGAGTCCCTCATGGCCGGCGGCCACGGTCTGCACCCGCCGCACGGCCACGGTCACGATGTCGCAGGCGCTGCTGTCCAGGCTGGCCTGCATGGCGGCCAGGCTGGGGTATTTGCCGGTGCCCGTCATCAGGCGGCTGCCGAAGCTGCGGCCGCCGATCACCAGGGGGTCGGCGGCCAGGGCCGTGCTGGGCTGGGTTCCGGCCAGGGGGCTGGGGGCGGACAAATCGGGAGAAGGGGCCATGCAGCGAACGTACCGCGTGGCACTGCTCAATGCCGCGAGGCCCTCTAGCCTTCCCCCACCATTCCATCCTCCACGTGCTTCCGCTGCTGCTTGCCGCCAATCCCCTGCCGGTGGGGAGTTACGTGCCGTTCACGCCTCCGGCCACCTCGCCCCTGGCGGGTCAGGCCTCCTTCCTAGGGGAGATGGCCCCGGTGGAAACCTTCGATCCCGTGGCCCGGGCTGGGGTGCTGGCCCAGCAAATGCCGCGCCAGTGGAGCGGAACGTATCAGCCCTTTGCCGGCGGTGCGCCGCTCACCGTGGAGCTCACGCTCGCTTCCGCCACGGCCCTCGGTCAGATGGTGGATGTGCGTGGCCAGATCACCGTGGGTTCGGTGTCGGCCCCGGTGCAGGGCAATCTCAACGCCAAGTCCGACCAGCTGGATCTGCTGCTGCTGGGCAAGTTGGAGATGACCGGCCTCGAGCTGGGCGGTGAATTCCTGGGCCTGCAGGGTTTTGGCCTGAGTGGCTGGGTGGCCCCGAGGCTGACCAACCCCGGTGGCCAGCTGGTGCTCACCCCCGTGGTGGCGTCCGCCCCCAGCGCAGGTCCGGTGATCCGCGGCCTTTGGTGACGACTGCCCTGGCGGCAGGGCCCCTGGTTTTACAGTGAAAAGCCGCCCCAAGGGCGGCTTTTTCAGGCGGCGGTGCGCTCGAGCCGTTTGAGGCGTTTCTGGGCCGTGCGGTTGGCACCATCGAGTTCAAGCACCTGTTGGTAGGTGGTGCGCGCCTCATCCGGCTTTTGCTGCTTTTCCAGGGCAAAGGCCAGGTTGTTGAGGGCCACTGGGTAGTCGGCCTTGGCCTTCAGGGCTGCCCGGTAGTGCTTGATGGCTGCGGCGTAGTTGTTCTGTGCCGCCAAGGCGAAGCCCAGGGCGTTCTCAATGAGCGCCTGGGCTTCCGAGGGCTCGTCGCCAGCACGTTTGGCAGCCAACTTGAGGCTTTCAGCTGCTTGGCCGTAGAGGCGCTTGCGCAATTGCACGGAGCCCAGTTCGTAGAGCTCGGCCGCCGAGCGAGGGGCATCCTGGCCTTGGGATTCCAGCCGGGCCAGGGCAGCCTCATCGCGACGCACCCGCAGGAGTTGTCGTGCGACAAGAACCGCTGCAGTGCCCAATAGCAAGATCAGACCGATCAGGTAGGCCTGGGGAAGGGAAAAATCCATGGGGCCTACCTTGCCAGGCTTCAGCCCTTCGCGGCGCCCACCACGCTGGTGAAGCTGGCGGGGTCGAGTACGGCGAGCTGGGCCAGCATCTTGCGGTTGAGCTGCACATCAGCCTTCTTGAGGCCACCGATGAGGCGGCTGTAGCTGAGGCCGTTCAGGCGGGCAGCCGCGTTGATGCGGGCGATCCACAGGCGACGGAAGTCGCGCTTGCGGCGGCGACGGTCGCGGTAGGCGTTGCAGAGGGCCTTCATGACCCGCTGGTTAGCGGTGCGGAACAGGGATCCGTTGCCGCCACGGAAACCGCGAGCCAGGCGAAGGATCTTGTTGCGGCGTTTACGGGCGACGTTGCCCCTCTTGACGCGGGCCATGGGTTGATCTCAGAAAAAGGTGGAAAATCGGGGCCTGGAGCTGGCCGGTGCAGCGATCAGGCGATCAGCTGTAGGGGAGCATGGCGCGCACGTTGTCCGCATCGCGCTCGTCCACAACGGCCATGGTGCCGAGGTGGCGCTTGCGCTTGGGGCTCTTGTGATCGAGCAGGTGGTTACGGAAAGCGTGGCGGCGCATGAACTTTCCGCTGCCGGTCGCTTTGAACCGCTTGGCGGCTGCTTTGCGGGTCTTGAGCTTCGGCATTGTCTACGCGCTCGGGCACAAAGAAGGAAGGTACGACGCGGGAGTGCCTTCCGCCAACTCCCCTAGCGTCATTTCAGTCGTGACTGCGTCTCCATGGGCCCTGCCTGGCTGCACCTTGCTCGCTTCGTGGCAGGCCTGGGCTGGATGGCGCTGGGCCCGGGTCTCTCGGCCTGCCGTGCCGATGGGCTGACCCACTGGCCTGTGCCGGCCCCGCCAGTCCCGTCCGCCCGCCAGCCCCTGCTGTGGGTGGCGCTGGCGGCGCATCTGGGGCCCCGCACGGCAGCCGCCGCGGCCACGACGGCGCCCCTGGTGCTGGAGGGCGCCTCGGCCCCGGTGCAGTTGCTCGATGCTGCCGGCCAGCGGGCCACGGGCCAGCGTCTGTCGCTGCAGTGGCGTGCCATGCCGCTGGCCGAGCCCCTGCGCCTGCAGCGGCTGGTGGCCGGGCCCTTCCCCAGTTTTGAGAGTGCCGACCAGGTGGCCGCCGCCTGGCGTCTCCAGGGTGTGACCCCCGTGATTGCCCACCCCGGCGACTGGGAGGTGTGGGCCCCGCTGGGTTCTCCTGCTCCATCCGGCCAGGCGCTGCGCCGCGTAACCATCACCGCCACCCATCGGATCGCCCTGCAGCTGCCGGCCGGTCCGGGTCGGGCCGCTGTGTTGCTCAAGGGGCCGATTCAGATCCAGGCCCCTGGGGGACTGCGCTGGCGGAATGGCGTCTACGCCGGGCCCTTGCGGCTGCAGAGCGATGCCTATGGCAGCTGGACGCTGGTGGAGCAGGTGCCCTTGGAGCGCTATCTCCAGGGGGTGGTGCCCCACGAGATCGGTGCGGGAGCGCCGGCGGCGGCCCTGGCGGCCCAGGCGGTGCTGGCCCGCACCTGGGCCCTGCGCAACCAGCACCGCTTCGCGGTGGATGGTTATCACCTCTGCGCCGACACGCAATGCCAGGTGTATGGCGATCCACGCCAGGCCAGCGCGCCTGTGCGACAGGCGATTCAGGCCACCCAAGGCCGGGTGCTGCGCTGGCAGGGGCAGCCGATTCATGCCGTTTATCACGCCAGCAATGGCGGCATGGCCGCGGGGTTTGAGGAGAGCTGGGGCGGGGCGCCGCTGCCCTACCTCAGAGCCTTCCCCGATGGTCCTGCCAGCTATGCGGCGGCCTATCCCGTGCCGCTGCGGTCGGCCAACGGGCTCGCCTCCCTGCTCCGGAGTGGTGGCCAGGCCTACGGCGCCGACCATCCCCTGTTCCGCTGGCAGCGCAGTCTGGATCGGGCCCAGATCAGCCGGGCCCTGGGGGCCTCCGCTGCAGGCCTGGGCGAGCTGAGCCAGGTGCGGGTGATCGAGCGCGGGCCCAGTGGCCGGGCCCTGGCCCTGGCCTTCCAGGGCAGCAAGGGCCAGCTGGTGCTGCGCCGCGATGCCATCCGCCGCAGCCTGCGGCAACTGCCCAGCACCCTGTTCAGCGTGGCGCCAGCGGCGCCAGGGGTTTGGCGGTTTGAGGGGGGAGGCTTTGGCCACGGTGCCGGCCTGTCCCAGGCGGGGGCCATGGATCTGGCCCGCCGCGGCTGGAGCCTCCAGAAGATCCTCAGCCACTACTACCCGGGCACGACCCTGGAGCCGTGGGGAAGTCTGAGCAAGGGCCTTTAGAGTTTCGTCATCATCGGGGATGCCATGACCGCCGGCGGCACAGCCACAGGAGCCCGCCGTCTCAAGGCTGCCCTGTTCCTGCTCGGCTGCGGTGCAGCGGGGATGGCACCCCATTGGCTGCCCGACGGGCAGCGGCTGGTGCCCGCCACCGCGCTCACGCTGCTGCTGGGCTGCTACGCCCTGCGCAGCGTGTTTGTGCCCTTGCTGCGCAGCAGTGCTCCCAAGGCGGCAGCGCCTGGCGGCAGCGCTGATCTGGACGTGTGGCCGGCGGTGGATCTGGTGGTGGCCGCCCGCGACGAGGAGGCGGTGATCGGTCGGTTGGTGGAGCGGCTGGCCCAGGTGCGCTACCCCCAGGGCAAGCTGCGTTTCTGGGTGGTGGATGACGGCAGTGAAGATCGCACTCCTGAGGTGCTCGCCGCTTACCAGGCCCGCTACCCGCAGTTGCAGGTGGTCCGTCGCAGCCGCCAGGCGGGCGGCGGCAAATCCGGGGCCCTGAACACGGTGCTGCCCCAGTTGCAGGGCCGCTGGTTGATGGTGCTCGATGCCGATGCCGAACTCCAGAGCGATGTGCTGGAGCGGTTGGTTCCCTTCGCCGAGCAGGGCGCCTGGGGGGCTGTGCAGTTGCGCAAGGCCGTGGTGAATGCCGATCGCAACCTGCTGACCCGGGCCCAGGCCATGGAAATGGCCCTCGACGCTGTGATTCAGCAGGGGCGCCTCAGCTCCGGTGGTGTGACCGAGTTGCGCGGCAACGGCCAGTTACTGCGCCGTGAGGCGGTGCTCGCCTGTGATGGCTTCAACGAGGCCACGGTGACCGACGACCTGGATCTCAGCTTTCGCTTCCTGGTGCAGGGGGAGCCGGTGGGCCTGCTCTGGGATCCGCCGGTGCAGGAGGAGGCCGTCACGGCGCTGCCGGCCCTCTGGCGCCAGCGTCAGCGCTGGGCGGAAGGGGGGTTGCAGCGCTTCTTCGACTACTGGCCCAGCCTGACGGGCTCAGCTCTGACGGCCACCAAAAAGCTCGATCTGCTCAGCTTTTTCCTGCTCCAGTACGTGCTGCCGGTGATGGCGCTGGCGGATCTGATCGGTGCCGCGATCACTGGCACGGCCCCGGCCATGTGGCCGCTCTCGATCGTTGCCTTCGGCCTGTCCGGGGGTGCCATCTTGGCCGGCTGCCGGCGCAGCGCAGAGGGCCCGGCCCTGCCGGCCATGCATCCCTTCAACCTGGCCCTGGGCATCCTGTATCTCAGCCACTGGTTTGTGGTGATCCCCTACACCACCCTGCGCATGGCGCTCCTGCCCAAGCGGCTGGTGTGGGCCAAGACGCTCCATGTGGGTGATGGCGTGCTCGACCCCCCTGAAGACGCCGATCTCACCACCCAGGTGTCCTGAGTTCAGGCGGCCGTCTCCTGCATGGCGTCGTCCGCCTCGGGCAGGGGGCCATCCAGCTGGACCACTTCGCCGTTGAAGAAGTCCGCCAGCCGCTTGGCCTTGTCGTCGATCAATTCCGGTTGGCCTGACCTGGCAGGTTCCGCCGTTGGAGCAGGCGCAGCAGGCTCCGGGGCTGCTGGCATCGGGATCGGCGCAGCCGCGGCGACGGGGGGGCTCTGAACCGGTTCAGGGGTTGCTGCTGCTGCTGGCGCCGGCGCTGGGGGCGGCAGTGGCGCGGGCTTGCTGGGGGCTGCTGTGGCGGGAGCGGTTGCCATCACGGCTCCCCCTGACCCCTCCAGCACCACCTGACGCGGACTGCCGAGGGCCGTGTGGACCGCCTTCTCCAGCAGCGGCAGACGGCTCTGCACCATGGCCATCCAGTTGCCAGCCACCTGCACCACGGCCCGCTGTTGGTCGAGCCGCGCCAGCAAGGCTTGCTGGGACAGCAGCATCCGCGTGGAGGGCAGTTCCAGTCCCGCCAGGATCTGTTGCCAGAGCTCCTGGAGGTTGGGGGTGCTGGCGTCCGCTGGGGTGGTGTCGGCAGGGGGCGCCAACGGGGTGGTGTTCAGTGCAGGTTCCGGTTCGGGCTCCGGTTGGGGCTTCTGCCTGGCTTCCGGCACGGGTATTGACACTGCAGCCGCGACCGGGGCAGGCACCGGCACAGCGGTGACGCGGGGGGCGGCCGCCTGGACCTCGGCCAGCAGACCCAGCAGCAGCACCTCCAGCCACAGCCGCGGCTGGACGCTCTGGCGCAGTTGCTGTTCGCTGCCCTTGAGCTGGGCCTGCCACTGCAGCAGGCGAGCCTTGCCGATGCTGCGAGCCAGGGCCGGTAACTGGGGCCGGAACTGGGGGGAAAAACTGGTCAGTTCCAGCCGGTCTGGGGCCACCGCCGCCAGCACCAGGTCCCGCAGCAGGCTGGTCAGCCCCTGCAACACCGCCGAGGGTTCCCGGCCCCGGTCGAGCAGTTCGCGGCAGGCTTCCACCACCCCCAGGGGTTCAAAGCGGGCCAGGGCCGTGGCCAGGGCCAGCAGCTCCTGTTCGGGCACCGCCCCCACCAGTTCCCATACG
>CANHMF010000015.1 GCA_947461705.1 Synechococcaceae cyanobacterium | reverse complement strand
GGTGCAGCCCTCCCCCCTGGATCAGGCGGCCGCTGCAGCCCCCGCTGAGGCCGCAGCCAGCGCCGCAGCCCCTGCCGCCGCCGGACTGTTCAGCCAGGACGAAGACCTGATCCGCGCCCGCCTGGCGGAATTCCAGGGACAACCAGACTTCTATGCCGATCCCTGGAAGCTGCGGCGCAGCCTGGAGCCCTCGGCCGCGGCCCTGCTGGAGAACTGGTTCCTCAGCCAGGCGGGGAGAGGTGCCCAGCCGAGCACCGGCAGCCGCAACCGCAATGCCCTGGTGACAGCCGCCGCCATCGCCATCCTGGGGGAGCTCTATGGCGAGCGCTTCCAGACCCTGGTGCTGGCGGGGCAGCCCGAGCGGCTAGGGGAATGGCGCCGCGGCCTGCAGGACTGCCTGGGTCTCAACCGCGAGGACTTCGGCCCCAACAGTGGCGTGGTGCTGTTCGAGCGGGCCGACGCCCTGATCGAGCGGGCCGATCGCCTCGAGGAGCGGGGCGAACTGCCCTTCATCGTGGTGGATGCCGCCGAGCAGGTGGTGGATGTGCCAGTGCTGCAATTCCCCGTGTGGCTGGCCTTCGCCGCTGCCCCATCCGAACTCGCCCTGGAGGACGACCTGCTGTGATCCTGATTCTCTGCACCCTGGTGGCGGGCTATCTGCTGGGCTCGATCCCCAGTGGCTATCTGGCGGGCCGCTGGCTCCGGGGCGTTGACATCCGCACCCTCGGATCCGGCTCCACCGGGGCCACCAACGTGCTGCGCCAGTTCGGCAAGGCCCCGGCCCTGGTGGTGTTTCTGGTGGATGTGCTCAAGGGCACGGCCGCGGTGCTGCTGGCCAAGGCCCTGCTGCAACCCCTGGAGATCACCCCCACCAGCGACTGGTGGGTGGTGGCCACGGGCCTGGCCGCCCTGGCGGGGCACATCTGGCCGGTGTGGCTGGGGGGCCGCGGTGGCAAGGCTGTGGCCACCGGCCTGGGCATGCTGCTGGGCCTCACCTGGCCCGTGGGCCTGGCCTGCTTCGGCATCTTCCTGGCGGTGATCAGCCTTAGCCGGATCGTGTCGCTCTCCAGCGTGATCGCCGCCCTCAGCCTGCCGCTGCTGATGTTGGGCTCCTTTGCCGGCAGCGGCACCGGCCTGCGCCCGGCCTACCTCGCCCTCGCCCTCGTGGCCGCGGTGCTGGTGATCTGGCGCCACCGCAGCAACATCGAACGCCTGCTGGCCGGAACGGAACCCAGGCTGGGCCAGAAGAAGCTGGAAGGCTGAGGGCTCAGGCCAGCTGGCGGCTGCGCTCGGCCGCCGCCAGCACCGCCTCGAGCAAGGCGGAACGCAGGCCAGCCCTCTCCAGCTGGCGTAGGCCGGCGATCGTGGTGCCGCCGGGGCTGGTCACCATGTCCTTGAGCTGGCCGGGGTGCAACGCCTGCTGATCCAGCAGGGCCGCCGTGCCGGCCAGGGTGCGGTGGGCCAGGTGCTGGGCGAGCTGCCGCGGCAGCCCGGCGGCCACGGCCCCATCGGCCATGGCTTCCGCCATCAAGGCCACAAAGGCTGGGCCGGAGGAGGTGAGGGCCAGGAAACCATCCAGCTGGGGCTCGGGCAGCTCGAACACATCACCCACCTGGCGGAACAGCTGCAATACCCAGGCCCGCTGCTCCGGGCTGACGCCCTCGCCCCAGGCCAGACCCGTGAGGCCTGCCCCCACCAGACAGGGGGTGTTGGGCACAGCCCGTACGATGCGACGGCCCGGGAACAGGCGCTGCAGGCGCTCCAGGGTCACCCCCGCCAACACCGACACCAGCAGTTGGGGGCCAGCGGAGGGGGGCGGAGCCCCCGCAGCCACGGCATCGAGCAGCTGCGGCTTCACCGCCAGCAACAGCGCAGGGGCCGCCCAGGCCTCCGCCGGATCCGTGGCCACCACAAGGCCGGGCCGGGCCGCCGCAAGGCGCTCCGCCGAGGCCTGCGTGGCCACCACGGCCCGCACACCGGATTGGGGCACCAGGCCGCTGTCGATCAAGGGAAACAGCAAGGCCTGGGCCATGCGACCCAGGCCGATCACCCCGAAGGTGGTGGGGGAGAAGCTGCGCAAGGAATCCAGGGCTCGGAACTCAGCCGACGCTAGCTCCGAAGTCCGAACGGCCCCAAGCGGGGCTGGGGGCTGCTTCCTGCTCCTGGGGTGTCTCGCGGGACACGATGGTGGGGGAGGAGGCCTCCTCGCTGGCGGCGGTGGTCACCGTGACGCAGCTGGGAGCGAACAGAAAGATGCTCTCGCCCACGCGTTCCTGGTGGCCGTCGATGGCAAAGGTGCCGCCGGCCACGAAATCCACCGCCCGCTGGGCCTGATCGGGCTCCATCATCGTGAGATTGAGGATCACGGTCTTGCGCTCGCGCAGGGCCTGAATTGCCCGGGGCATCTCATCGAAGCTGCGGGGCTCCATCAGCGTCACTTCCGCGGCCGAGGAGGAAATCCCCGGCATGCCGATCACATTGCTGCCGGCGAAGGGGTCCACCGCATTGAAATCGCTGGTGAGGGCCAGGGCGCCCGGGCGAGTGGTGGCGCTGGTTTCGGGCACGTCGGCCTGGTCGTACTCCAGATCGTCGTCGTCGTAACCGTCCAGGTAGTCGTCACCAGAGACGACAGCGCGCAGGCGGGAGAACAACGACACCTTGGGACCTCGAGCTTGGCTATTGACCTGAATAGCGTCCCACGTCAGCCCTGGCAAGGTTTGGGTCCAAACAAAACGGAACCGAGCCGCACCCAGGTGCTGCCGGCCGCCGCCGCCTCGGGCCAATCGCCACTCATGCCCATCGACAGCTCCGCCAGGCCCAGCTCCTGGGCCAGGGCTGCGCACTCGCCGAAGAGGGCGCGGCGCTGGTCGGCGCTGAGGCCGAGGGGGGCCATGGTCATCAGCCCCACGATCCGCACCCCCGGCAACTGCCGGAGCTGGGGCCACTGCTGCCGCAACTCCGGCGCCGAGAAGCCGGTTTTGCTGGGATCCGGGCGCAGTTTCACCTGCAGGAACAACGCAGGCCGGCAGCCCTCCTCAGCGGCGATGCGGGCCACCCGTTCTGCCAGGGCCAGGGAATCGAGCGAGTGGATCGTGCCGAACTGGCGCAGCACGGGGCGCACCTTGTTGGCCTGCAGCCGGCCGATGAAGTGCCAATCCAGCGGCGGAAGATCAGCCAGGGCCTCCTGCTTGGGGATGGCCTCCTGCAGCCGACTCTCGGCAAAACTGCGCTGACCCAGGCCCGCCAGGGCGCGAATGGCCTCCGCCGGATGCCCCTTGCTCACCGCCAGCAGGCGTGTGGCGGGAGGGAGCTGGGCCTGCAGGGCCTGGTACCGCTCCGCCAGGAACGCAGCAGCGGCGGCAGCGAACTCAGGCAAGGCGTCAGATGAAGGTCTGGTCGAACAATTGTCGCCAGCGGGCGTGCGCTTCGGGCCCCTCCCGGCGGGCCCGGGCCAGGTTCTGCTCAGCCAGATGGCGGGCATCCATGAGCGGCAGCACCTCAAATTGGGCGCCGCGCTCCTGCAGGGTCACCACAAAAAACATGCGCTGGGCATAGAGCGTCGCGTAGAGATCGCGCCCTTCTCCGGCTTCAGCAACGCGATACAGCAAGCCAAACGTGGGGTGGTTGAGGTAGCGCTCCGTGCTCACGGGTTCTGTTGGGAGGGATACCAATCAGAGGGCACCGTACTTCCACCGCAGTCCCAGCATCACCACCAGGCCAAAGCCCACCAGCAGCTGCAGGCCCTTGGAGGAAACGCCGTTGCGCTGAAGCTGAGCGGGGGTGATCCAATGACCACCCCTGGCCAACAGGGATTCAGCCCCCTGCTCGGCCCGCAACAACACATTGGCCAGCAGCCGCTCTCCCAGGGCAAGCACCAGACCGAGGGAGGCCTGCCATCCCAGGCGGCGCAAGTTCACCGAGCGGGTCGCAATCGAACGCAACAAATTCTGGAATTCTTCCTGCACCAGGGGCAGGAATCGCAGCGCCAGCAAGAGCGTGAACCCCAGCCGATCCACCGGCACCCGAAGGAGCCGCAGGGGTGCCATGCACCAGGCCAGCGCCCACACCAGGGCCTCCGGCGGTGTGGTGAGCAGCAACAGATTGGCGCTCTGAATGAGGGTGAACAGCAGAGTGGCGCCGTTGATGCCGAGCTCCGCGGAGCGGCGCGTGATCACCAGGGGCCCGAGGGGCACCGGCCCCAGCTGCAGCGGGCCCCAGCGCAGCAGCTCCCAGGGGGTGCCGCTGCGGCTGACGGGCTCGCCACCGGGCGGCACCGGCACCAGGCGCAGCTCCGCCGGCGGGCGCTGCAGCTGGGCTGGGGCCACGCCCCCTGCCGGCAGCAGAGCCGACAGCACGCCCACCAGCAGGGCCAGGGCCAGCAACACCGGCAAGCTCTGCCGCCAGAGGCGCCAGGGCAGCCCGCTGAAGGCGGTGACCAGCAACAGCAGCCCCACCAGGGCCAGGCGCCAGCCGGGCCCCGCCAGGATCGGGGTGAGCAGAAAGGCGAGAGTCCAGGCCAGCTTCAGGCGCGGATCCAGGCCCCGCAGCCAGCTGCCCGTGCCATCGACGTACTGGCCGATGGGAAGCTGCCGCAACCAGTCCATCTAGGCGTATCCCTGCGACAGCCCGCGAGCCTCAGCGGCCGCGGGCCTGCTGACGCGCCAGATCCTTCTCGGCATCACGCTCCTGCTTGCCACGCCAGAAGAGCTTGAGGGGAGAACCTTCAAAACCGAGGCCTTCGCGGATCTGCCGTTCGACGTAGCGACGGTAGGTGTCACCGAACAGCTTGGGGTCGTTGACGAACAGGGTGAAGCTGGGGGGCCGGGTGGCCACCTGGGTGCCGTAGTAGATGCGGCCCTGGCGACCACCCCGGCTGGTGGGGGGCGAACGCCAGCTCACCGCCTCGCGCAAGACCTCGTTCACCACCGACGTGCTCACCCGGCGGCGGTGCTGCTCCACCGCCACGGTGGCGATGGCAAAGATGCTGTCCACCCGCTGGCCGGTGAGGGCGGAGGTGAACACCATGGGGGCCCAGTCGAGGAAATAGAGCATGGAGCGCAGCTCCTTCTCCATGGCCGGCATGGTGTGGCTGTCCTTTTCGATGGCGTCCCACTTGTTCACCACGATCACGCAGGCACGGCCGTCTTCTTCAATCCGCCCCGCCAGGCGCTGATCCTGTTCGGTGACGCCATCGAGGGCATCGATCACCAGCACGCACACATCGGAGCGCTCAATCGCCTTGAAGCTGCGGTTGATGCCGAAGTATTCGGGGCCGTAGCTGACACTGCGGCGGCGGCGAATGCCGGCGGTGTCGATCAGCTTCCAGGGCTTGCCCTCGCGCACGATGTTGGTGTCAATCGTGTCGCGGGTGGTGCCACGGATCGGGCTCACAATCGCCCGCTTCTCCCCGCACACCGCATTGAGGAGGCTGGATTTGCCCACGTTGGGGCGGCCGATGATCGCCATCTGAATCGGCTCCTCACCCTCCTGCTCCTCCACGGGCGGCAGGTAACCCACCACCTTGTCGAGCAGATCACCGGTGCCGGCACCGTGGATCGCGGACACGGGATAGGGCTCACCCAAGCCCAGGCTCCAGAACTCCGCGGCCATAGCCAGGCCGGCATCGGGCGACTCACACTTGTTCACCGCCAGCAGCACGGGCACCTTTTGGCCCCGCAGCCATTCGGCGATGGATTCATCGGCCGCGGTCAGGCCCTGCTGGCCGTCGGCAATCACCACCGCCACGGCGGCTTCCGCCAGCGCCAGGTTGGCCTGCTCGCGGATCTCCGGCAGGAATTCACTGTCGTCGTCGAACACCAGGCCGCCGGTGTCCACCACGCGGAAGGTGCGATCCCCCCAGTAGCCCTCCTGGTAGGTGCGATCGCGTGTCACACCGGGTTCGTCGTGCACGATCGCCTCGCGGCTCTTGCACAGGCGGTTCACCAGAGTGGATTTGCCCACATTGGGCCGCCCAATGATGGCGACGACAGGAAGCGCCAAAACGGCTTATCTCAACAACTTGTCCTGTTGTCGACCCTACAGGCCGGCGAAGCCGAATTCATTCCGCACGTCTCAGCTCGAGACATGGCGAGTCTCCGCCATGGTGGACCTCATTGCCGCAAGCGTGGTCGACCTGTCCGGCCAGAAGCTCTACGCCTACAACCACCAGCACCGGCGCCCCCATGCCCGTTGGCTCTCCGAGAACACCCCCGTGGGTGCACCGGTCACGATCCAGGTGTGATCAGCTGATTGGCCGATCGCCGGGATGGCCCAGCACTGGATCGGCGGGCTGATCCAGCAGGGGCGGCAACGGCCCTGTGGCGGGCAGAGGCTCACCCCGCTCCGCCAGGTGGGCCAGCAGCCAGTTCACCGCCGTGGCGCGGCGGGTGCGGCGCGGGTAGAGCTCGCCGATGCGGTAGCCCGCGAAGCCCAGCTGCTCCTTGAGCAGTTGTTTGTGCTCCCGGGCGATGGAGCGGGTGAGCTTCACGCTGGGGGGCCGCTCGGCGATGAACTGGGGCTCGATCGGAAACGACTCCCGCCAATCCGCCCCCGTGGCCAGGCCCGCGCTCCAGACGCCGGAGCCATCGGGCTCATACCCCAGGCGCGGCCAGATCAGCTCACACACGAAGCGATCACTGGTGCGATCAGCCAGCACCGCCTCCAGCAGCGCACGGCTCAGGGGGTAGGCATCGGGCGTGGTGGTGGCTTCCACAGGGTGCTGGCGGCCTGGAGCCCCTCCAGAATGGCGCCACGATGATCAGCCCTCCCCACCCTTCGCCGGATTTGGTGCTGCCGGGAAACGGCACGGCACGGCGCCTGCGCTGCCGGGTGCTGCAATCGCCCCTGGCCGGGGTGAGCGATCGCATCTTCCGGGGGCTGGTGCGGCGCTGGGCCCCCGATGCCCTGCTGTTCACCGAGATGGTGAATGCCACCAGCCTGGAGCTGGGGTTCGGGCTGCAGAAAGTGGAGGAGCTCCGCCAGGAAGCTGGCCCGATTGGGGTGCAGCTGTTCGATCACCAACCGCAGGCCATGGCCGAGGCCGCGCGGCGAGCGGAAGCCACCGGCGCCTTCCTGATCGACATCAACATGGGCTGCCCGGTGAAGAAGATCGCCAAAAAGGGCGGCGGCAGCGGCCTGATCCGCGACCCCGAGCTGGCGGCCCGCATCGTGGACACCGTGGCCGCGGCCGTGCAGATCCCCGTCACGGTGAAAACGCGCCTGGGCTGGTGCGGCGCCGCCGACGCCGGCGCCGTGGCGTGGTGCCGGCAGCTCGAGCACGCCGGCGCCCAGCTGCTCACCCTGCATGGCCGCACCCGCGAGCAGGGCTTCAAGGGCCAGGCCGACTGGCCCACCATCGCCGCGGTGAAGGCGGCCCTCACCATCCCCGTGATCGCCAACGGCGATGTGAATAGCCCCCAGGATGCCCTGCGCTGCCTGGAGATCACGGGCGCCGATGGCGTGATGGTGGGCCGGGGCACCATGGGCGCCCCCTGGCTGGTGGGCCAGATCGATGCGGCCCTCAGCGGCCGGCCCATTCCCCCCACCCCCGCGGCCCTCGAGCGCATCCAGCTGGCCGCCGAACAGCTCGCTGCCCTGGTAGCTGCCAAGGGCGACCACGGGCTGCTGATCGCCCGCAAACACATGGGCTGGACCTGCCAGGGCTTCCCCGGTGCCCCCCAGCTGCGCCACGCCCTGATGCGCGCGCCCACGCCGGCAGACGCCCTAGCGCTACTCCACACCGCCGCCGCCCAGCTGGCATGAGCCCAGAGCTGCTGCTGCGCTGGCTGTATGGCCGGCCGGGGGCCCGGCTGGTGCGGTTGGTCAGGCCGGTGCAGCCCCTGGGTCCGGGCCGGCGAAGCCTGGTGCCGCAGCCGCTGGCTGCGGACAGGTGCGGTTCTGAAAATCGCAGCGAACAATCACCGGCTTCTGCCAACTGAGCGGGATTTCCAGCAGATCGCGGCTGCCGGTGATGGCCTGCACCGCCAGCAACACCATCACCAGCAGGTTGGAGGCGATGTGCAACCGCCGCCAGGCGGGCCGGCGAGTGATCTCCGGACGGGCCGCCAGGTTGAACAGCAGCAGCCCCGTCAGCAGCACCCCGCTCCAGTAGTGAGACCCCCAGAAGGCGGCGGAGAAGGGGTTATCGGACAGGCGCCAGATCTCCGGTTGGCTGCCCAGGCCCAGGAGGCCGGCCCAGCACAGCCAGGCAAAACTGGCCCGCAACGCCACCCGCTTCACCGCGAGCAGGGCCAACAGGGCCACCAGAGTGCCGGCCGCCACCAGCAGCAGCAGCGCCAGGCGGGCCATCCCCCCACTGAATGCCGCCTCCACCTCCCAGGCCTTGCTGAGGAAGGAGTACACCAAGGCCACCAGCACGGCCACCACCACGCCGGCCGTGAGCCAGAAGCCGTGATCAGCGTGTTCACGGGGCACCAGGGCGGGCTGCTGGGTGATCCCCAGGCGCTTCTCGCGCACCAGGATCCCGAGCCGAATCGTGGCCCCCACCACCGGATACACGAACAGGATCACCAGCACCGGGTGCAGCAAGGAGAACCAGTCGATCGCAGTCATGGCAACACCTGAGTCATGGCAACACGTCCGGCCAAACCTGTCGAATCAGCAGGAGTGAAAAGTAGGGCTGCTCCTCGCCGGGCACCTCGGCCGCAGGCGCCAGCAACTGCTCGGGCCAGCCCACCCGCTGGGCGAACAACGCCGTTGCCAGCAGGCCCCGGGCCTCCAGAATCGGCCGCACCCAGGCCCAGCGGTGCCCGAGCTTGAGCAGGGCCAGCACCGTGCCGGAGTCCCGGGCCGTGTCGAGCAACCCCTCCAGCTGCGCGGGGGATTCAGGGGTGGGGCGGATCAGCAGGGCGTCCTGCTGCAGAGCCAGGGGCCAGCGGCCAGCCGCGGCGGCGGCGGCCACCGCCGTGATGCCAGGGATCACCGCCACCGGACAGGTGGGATGCCGCTCGGCAAGAGCCAAGAGGGCATAGGAGGCGCTGGCGAACAGGGAGGCGTCGCCCTCGCACAGCAGCACCACGGCCTGGCCAACCGCCACCTCGGCGGCCAGGGCATCGGCCGCGGCATGCCAGGCGAGTCGGCGCGGTTCTGCCTCGCTCACCATCGGAAACAGCAGTGGCAGCCGGCGCTGATCAGGGCGAATCCAGGGAGCCGCAATGCGGGCCGCCATGCCCTCCGCCTGCGGCCGCGCCACGGGGTAGGCCACCACCGCCGCCGCCGCGATGGTGCGCACGGCCGCCACGGTGAGCAGGTTGGGATCCCCAGGCCCCACACCCACCAGCGTCAAGCCAGCCGGCGGTGCCGGGGCTCTCAGGGGATCGGCCGAGCTCACGCGGGGGTCACTGCAGGCCCCTTTCTAGGGTGGGGCAGCTGTGCGGATCGGCCCGATGAGTCATCTGCAGATCTTTCCGGCCATGGCCGCCGAAGATCCAATTCCCACCCTGGCCAGCAACGATTCCGCCCTGATCGCCGAAGCCCTGGCGGAACGGGGCATCGGCTTTGAGCGCTGGGACGCCCCAGTGAACCTGGCGGCCGATGCCGACCCAGTCGCCATCCTGGCCGCCTACGCCACTCAGATCGCGCGCGTGCAGGCCAGCGGCACCTACCCCACGGTGGATGCCATCCGAATGACGCCGGAGCACCCGGAGCGGGCGGCCCTGCGCCAGAAATTCCTGGCGGAGCACATCCACGCGGAAGACGAGGTGCGCTTCTTCGTGGAAGGACGCGGCCTGTTCTGCCTACACATCGGCGAAGAGGTGCTGCAGGTGCTCTGCGAGACAGGCGACTGGATCAGCGTGCCCGCCGGCACCAAGCACTGGTTCGACATGGGCAGTGCTCCGCAGTTCTGTGCGATCCGCTTCTTCGACAACCCCGAGGGCTGGGTGGCCCAGTTCAGCGGCGATGCCATCGCCCAACGGTTCCCGCTGCTGGATTGAGGATCGCTGGCGGCGGATCTGCAGGTGCGCCATTCGCCGCTCGCGAAGGATCTGGATGGTGCGCTCAACGCTGCCATTCCCCCTGTTCCTGGAGTAACACCTTGCCGGCCTGGGTAACCGTGAGCACGCCGTCTTCGCTCACCTCATAGATCACGTTTCCGTTCGCAAAGCGATATCCCAGGAACCGGCAAGGCGTCTGGCCATCGGCACAGATGTGGTATTCGGTGCTGCCTGTGAGGCTGATCGCTGCACCCGTTTCACGATCCTCTCCCCTGTAACTGACCCGATCACACACCACAGTGCCCTCGGGGCAATGACGCTCCACCACGACGCGAAAACTGGGGGTGAGCAACTCCTCACCAGCCGAGGCTTGCGAGGCGGCATCCGCGGAGTCCTGGGATGGCTGATCGTCGCGGCTCAGCAGGCTGCGGAGGAGGGGCTTCAGCCTGCTACCTGCCTGGCCCGAGGATGGTGGGTACTGCAGGTCGCCGATGCGCCAGGCACCATCCGTGCGGCGCAGCCAAACCTGAATCGGCCTCTCACTGGTGCGCCCTGGCCCCAGCCCTGCCTTCACCAGCAGACGCGCCTTCAACTGATCACCGCTGGCACGACAATCCACGAGGCGGAAGCCATAGGAGCTGACCTGAGCCCCATTGAAGGGATCGATATCCAGAAAAGACTCCGCCGGGGGCTGCAGACGAAAGGCCGCCTGG
The DNA here is from genome assembly GCA_947461705.1 of Synechococcaceae cyanobacterium. GTDB lineage: Bacteria > Cyanobacteriota > Cyanobacteriia > PCC-6307 > Cyanobiaceae > Vulcanococcus. The sequence continues at coordinate 17,548 of CANHMF010000015.1, read as the reverse complement.
AGGTCCTCATAGAGCGCTGGCTCAAACAAGTCCTCCTGCTGATCCAAGTGCTCGCGGTAGGCATCCCCCGCACCGATGTACCAGCTGTAGAGCTGCGTGATGGTGTGGGCCGCCTGCGGCGGGCAAACCGATGCGGCGGGTGTCGCCGAGGCACAGCCCACCACCGTGCTGATCAGGCCGATCAGGGCCAGCACGATGTGGAGTTCACGGGAAGCCCGCGGTGGCATCACAGGTTCAGTCATGAAACGGTTCATCCCTTGCGAATCACTCACCGTGGCGCCAGCAGCAGCAGCGCAGGGCCAAACGTGAACGGCTGATGGCGCGGAGGATTGTGATCATCGGCCACAGGGGGACTGGCCTTGACAGGTCCGGTTCAGGCCAACAACAGCTTTAGGCATCGTGAGCGGAGACAGCAACGGCCGCAGATGCTTCGCTGCTGGAATGCCTGCCACGGCTTCAGACAAAGGACGGCGGCGAAAGCCACCCGCCAGACCTCCGATGACCAGCGCAATCTTGTGATCGACATGATCGCGCGACGCATGGCCATCCAGGACGTGAATGGCCACGAACTGGGACGACGTTGCAGACCTTGTATGACCGTGGCTGAACCCAGCCTCGACAATGCTTAGCTTGAGCGAACCCCCGAGCGCAAGCACCAAACCGTCGGAATTGCACGACGGCTGCGCTTCCTCGATCTGACCATCATCGCCATTGCCAGCAGCATGTCCGACTCAGACAACCCCGGCCAGAACGCGCAGACCACCAACGCCAATCGGCTCGAGCGCAAGATCGGCCTAACCCTGGCCCTCTTTGCTGCCGTGCTGGCAGTTGTGGATCTCGGTGCCGGCAAATACGGCGATGACGAGATCATCGGCACCAATGAGAAGGCCAGCCTTTATCAGTGGTATCAGAGCAAGAGCATCAAGCAATCAATCATCGAACAGGAGGCGCAACTGCTCTCTGGCCTGCTCCAAGCAGGAGCTGTGACCGCCGATGGATCAAGAGCGGTGCAACAACAATTACGTACTGCCCGTGCCAGCATTGCCCGCTATGACGGAGAAAAGCGAGAAATCCTGCTCGGTTCCGCCGCTGTTGGGCCAAAAGGCCAGATTCTTGAAGTCGATGGGGTCAAGGGTCAGGTGTTCGGCACCAAACCCTGGCAGCAGAAACTGTCCATCCTCGGCGAAGCGGGAGACAGTTTCGATCTAGCCACCCTCTGGCTGCAGATCGCTCTGGTGTTTGGTGCAATCAGCCTAATCATCAATAGCAACAAACTGAAAAAGGCCTTCTACTACGCGTTGGTCGCGGGAGCCCTGCTCGGCACGGGATTCGGCGTTCAGGGCTTCCGGATCGCCGCGGGAGATCAACTGACCCAGGTTCAGGCTCAAAGCCATAACACCGGGCAGTAGATCGCATCCAGCATGCTCCTTGGCCGTGATCGACGCGTCGTCACCAAACCCGAACGACTTGCCACCCGTTATCGCAATCCGCACGCGCGATCCCAGAAGGAATTCCGCGCTCGAATGCTCTCAGTTTTACAGAGTTTGCCTAGGTGTTCTGTCTCAGCAGGTCGGTCAGCAGCCAATGATGCGTGAGGTCGCAGAGCTTCACCACACGCCGTCGGTTGCATATGGCAGGGGTATTCAGCTTGTAGCTGCTGTCGATGGTGCTCTCCGGCATCGGTTGGCTTTCCTCGTTGGGGGATCATCACTCCATGTAGGCGGCGCCGTCATGGGCGTCGATGCGATCGAGCACCTGATCGAGTTCGGCCAGCGTGCTCACCCCAGACGCAGGCCCTCGATGCCCTGCCAGCCCAGATAAGCCGCCAGGGCAACGCTCACCAGACCAACCAGCAGGTCGCCTTTGGCGAATAACCACTGTTTACCCCGCTCCAGCAGGGTCAGCACCCGCTCGGGGCCGGCCAGCACCAGAGTCAGCAGCGGTGTTAGCAGCAGGCTGGCGCTGACCAGGCTGAACACTCCTGTGGCCAGCAGTTCCGTACCAGTACCAAGCCCTGCGGCCAGCAGGCTTCCGGCCGTCTTGGTGAACAGGAACAGAGCGTCGGGTCTGGCCACCTCCAAGGCGGCACTGATGGCCAGCAGCAGCGGCAGCGGCATGGCGCAGAACTGATCCAACTTGCGGGTCCAGCCCGGTGGCTCAGCGCCACCACCCTCCTTGTTCAGCAGTTCCTTCATCCCCAACCCCAGAAGGGCCCCGGCAGCCAGCAGATCCAAGCCGGTGCGGTGGCTGCTGCCCTTGTCCATGCTGAGCAACAGCCCATGGCCGACGGTGAGCAGCAGCGTCACCGCAAGGGCGGCGGTGATCAACCAGCCGGCCACAAACCAGCTGCCGCGCTGCAGAGGCCTTGGGCCAAGAAGCAGGAGCAGCAGCAGGCCAATGTGCAGCGGCGAGAAGCCGATCGCCAGGCCGAAGGCGGCCAGCTCACCAAGCAGGGCGCCCAGGCCCTGACTTGCAGCCCCAGGATCAGCCATGTCGAAAACAGCCACGCGAAGAATTATCCCCCCCTACGACGAATGCGTGCGGCTGGATACTGACCAAAGCCCACGCCCGCAGCGGTGAGCGGCGAGCCATCAGCTCCTGCATGGGCGAACCAAAGGGCTTTGCCGCGCACCTGTTCGAACGGGCCCTCGTCCATGCCTATCCGACGGAGTAGGACCACAGGGCACTGGTGGAGGCGATTGATCAGGGCCGCCTGGAAGCATCCCCTATGGCTTGAGCTCCGCCAATGCCAAAGGTTGCTGACAGTGGAGCGCCGTGGCTAGAGCGGAAGGTGTCAATCCCCATCCCATGGGGAGCGCTTCTCGGGCCACTTTCGCCGGCGTGGGCGCTGTGTCCTCAGCACTGGTCTGGGAGAATCCGTTGAGAATCGATCGTGAACAGCTACAGAGGATCCGGAACCGATACCTCGGTTACCGAATCACGCTCGTGTATGAGCTGCTGTTTCTACTACTGCTGCCGCTGGCGCAGCTGTTCAGCCAGCTGCTGTCGCTGCTGCTGATTGGCCTTGCCGTGGTGTTGATGGTGTTCGTGATCCGCTTCAGTCGCGTACCACGAACGAACTCTTTGACGCTCCTCCTCGGTTGCACCGCCATTGGCCTTGAGCCGATCTGGCGTGTGGCTCTGGCCTGGCAGCCTGCCTTGGGGCGCGTGATCACCCTGCCCCTAGTGTTCTTCTGGCTGCTATTCCTGCTGGTGGCTGTGGTTCGGGGGGTTCGGACCCTGATCCGTGAACCCTTTGTCACCATGTCGGTCCTGCAGGGTGCCGCCTGTGGCTATCTCACGCTAGGCATCGCCGGTGGAGTGATGCTCACCGGCCTATGGGTGCTGCAGCCGTCAGCGTTCGTGGCGACGGCTCTGCCGGCGCCCATCGGCAGCGGTAACCCCAGTGGAAACATCGCCGCTGCCCTAATGACTGCCTCGTTCGGGCTGCTCACAACCATCGGCACAGAGGTTCTGAACTCGACGAACGTGACGGTTCACGTGTTGGCCACCTTGATCACCATCTCAGGGCAGCTCTACATCGCGATCCTGATTGGAATGATTCTCGGGCGCGCCCACAAACGGCTTGCTTGAGGACGAGGGCGATTATGAACCCCACAAGGAAGAAAGATATCTGCCATGAAAGGCCCGCCCTCCTTCCGCTGGTAGACGGTGCCAGCGCCACCCAGAACAGGGGTCTGGTTGAGCAGGATCTCGGGCACACTTCCCCACGGGATTTGGGGAACGCAAGGGGAACAGGCTTGCTGGGGAAGGGATCTCGCGTGCGTGGGGAACAGCTTTAGATCCCCAGCTCCACCCCACACGAGTGCATCCGGACGTCCTCAGGATTGGACAAGAAGCCTGTCAGGGCCTGGGTCTCTAGCGCCGCCAGCTCCTGCAGCCGCGCCACGGTGACCTCGCGGCCATAGCGCTCTTCGCAGAGCAGCCAATAGAGGCCGAAGTGGCGGGCCTCGCTGGCCAACAGTTCGGAGTAGAGATCGCGCAGCTCCGCCTCCTGGCTATGGACCGCCAGCAGCGCCATGCGTTCGTGGCTGCGGGCCTCGATCAAGCCAGCCACCAGGAACGCATCCAGCATCCGCTGGGGCTCCCCCTTGCGCACCGCCGCCGTGAGCTGGGCGCCATACCCGGGTGCGGGCAGCGGCCTCAGAGCAATGCCACGCCGCTGCAGCAACTGCAGCACCAGCTCAAAGTGTTCCAGCTCCTCGCGGGCCAGGGGGCTGAGCACCGCCCCCAGCCCCTCATCGGAGGGGTAGCGGAACATCAGCTGCAGGGCCACGCCGGCAGCCTTGCGCTCGCAGTGAGCGTGATCGATCAGCACCAAATCCGGCCGGGCATTGGCCTGCTCCAGCCAGCTGGCACTGCTGGGGGCCGCCAGCCACTTCACCCGGGCGGTGGGGTTCGCCAGCAGGGCCGTCATGCCGCCGCCTCGTGCCGCAGCCGCATCACCAGCCCCTCCAGGGCCAGGCGGTAGCTGGTGGGGCCAAAGCCGCAGATCACCCCAATGGCCTTGTCGGCCAGATGGGAGTGATGGCGGAAGGGCTCGCGGGCGTGCGTGTTGCTCAGGTGCAGCTCCACAAAGGGGATCGCCACCGCCAGCAGGGCATCCCGCAGGGCGATCGAGGTGTGGGTGTAAGCGCCGGCGTTGATCAAAATCCCGTCCACCTGGCCGCGGGCTGCGTGGATGCGGTCCACCAAGGCGCCTTCGTGATTGCTCTGGAAGCACTCCAACTCCACCCCCAGGCCTACGGCCTGCTCCGCCAGGGCCGCCTCGATCTGCGCAAGGGTCTGGGCCCCATAGAGCCCAGGCTCCCGCAGGCCTAGCAGGTTGAGGTTGGGGCCGTTCAGCAGCAGCACGCGCATCGGAACCGCCAGCCTCCTGGCCTCCACTGCCGCGATCGTAGGGAGAGGGACCAGGCCAGGCAGGGGGCGCGCCAGGCCGGCTGGTAAATTCTTGGGGTGTGGTTCGGGTCGGTGCCCGAGTGGTTAATGGGGGCGGACTGTAAATCCGCTGGCTCTGCCTACGCTGGTTCAAATCCAGCCCGGCCCACCTTCCACATGCCCTTGTAGCTCAGCGGTAGAGCACTCCCTTGGTAAGGGAGAGGTCACGAGTTCAAGTCTCGTCAAGGGCTTTCAAATCATGACCATCCTTTAGAGCGAAAGCCCAAAGCTTTGGCTACGTTCGATAGTGATGAAGCGGACCCAGATCGTCGCTTGCGCTGTCTGATCGTCGAAGACCAGCTGATGTTTCTGCAGCTGCTGCGCTCAATGCTTCAGGCGCTGCCGGGCATCGAGATCAGCGCCGTGGCCACCAGCCAGTCTGAAGCTCTGGCCTACTGCCAGGCCGACCCACCCGACCTTTTGATCCTGGATCTCTCCCTGCCGGACGGAGATGGCATCGCCGTGGCGGACAGCCTCGCCCAGCTGAATCCGGGGGCCCAGGTGGTGGTGCTCTCCGGCCAGGCCTCCAGCTTCATCTGTCCGGCACACCTGCAGCCCATGGTGCGTGGCGTGGTCGACAAGACCGCCGCCTTCAGCACGCTCCAGCAGGTGATCGCCACCTGCCTGAACCAACCGAAGCCGGAACTCACCCCGCGGCAGCAGCAGATCTATGGCCTGATCGGCCAGGGGCTGAGCAACAAGGAAATCGCCAAGGCCACCGCCCTCACCGTGGCCACTGTGGAAACCCACCGCAAGGCGATCGCCCAGAAGCTGGGGGTGCGTGGTGCCGAACTGATCCGGCAGGCAGCCCTGTTGAGCGAGCTGGACCGACGGCCTGGAGGCACCCGATGAACGGCTGGCAACAGCGCTGGCAGCGGCTGAGGCCAAAACGCTTAGCCAGCCGGCTTGGCCTGGCCACAGGGCTGCAACTGCTGCTGGTGGCAGGCAGCCTCAGTGGCCTCACCTATGCCCTGGGCCAGCGCAGCGGCCTGCAGGTGAGCGAGCTCTACCGGCGCAATGCCTCGATTCGGGAGCTGTCGGAACGGCTCTCACAGAAGCTCAGCTTCCCCCGCACCATCAACGATCTCAACCTGCTGGAGGTCACCACCAACCCCGACACCCTGAAGGATTTCAACCATCTCAGCCAGGTGTTCTGGCGCCAGATGCAGGTGTTTCCCGTGGCCTACATCAACTACGGCAGTGCCGACGGCGAATTCATCGGCATTGAACGCACCGATGACGGCCAGCTGCTGCTGAATGAAGACACCCCAAAACTGGGCCGGGGAACCATCGGCGTTTACGCCATGGAGCGCGACGGCCAACGCGGGAAGCTGCTGGAGACGATCGCCGGCATGAACGCCTTCCACGAGGAGGCCTGGTATGCCGACACCGTGAAATCCGGCAAGCCCACATGGAGCGCGATCTACTCCTGGGAAGACAAGCCGGAGATCTTCTCGATCTCCTACAACGCGCCGATTTATGGGCCAGGCCAGCGCTTGATCGGCGTGATTGGGGTGGACATGGTGCTCAGCCAACTGAGCACCTGGTTGCAAGGCGTGTGGCAATCCCGCGATGGTCTGGCCCTGATCGTGGAGCCCGACGGCACGCTGGTCGCCAGCTCAACACCCAGCTACACCCTGGAGCGCATCGATGGCCGCATGGCCCGCACCAGGCTCCAGAGCCTCAAGGATCCCCTGGCCCAGGAGCTCAGACGCGCCTTCTTGGAGGCTCGCCAACCGGAACAGCGGGCCCTGCGCATCAACCATCCGGACCGGGTCAGCGTTGGCGGCCACCCCTATTTCATCGAAGCCAGTCCCTGGGGACAGCCGGAAGGGCTCAACTGGCTCCTGCTCACCGCCATCGCTGCCGATTCCAGGGCCACCAACAGCGAGCGCGATGCCTGGGTGGCCCTGGGTGCCACCAGTGCGGCCCTGGCGGTGGCCCTGTGGGTGCTGAGCCGGCTGATCCGATCGCTGCTCCTGCCCCTCCGGCAACTGCAGGGCGCTGCCCAGCAGTTGAGCCAGAGCCTCGAGAATCCCGACCGCCAAACCAGCCTGAGCCTGCCGAGCCGGCTCGGCAGCGATGCCGGCGAGGAGATGGCCAGCCTGGAGGCCTCGATCAGCCAGCTGGTGGCCCGCTTCAACGCCCTCACCGGCGAGCTCCGCCAACGGGAAGACAGCCTGCGCCAGTTGATGGAGCGCGAGCGCTACCGCGATGCCCAGGCCCTGGCCCTGCTGAAGGACAAGCTGCGCAGCAGCCTCGAGGCGGCCGCGGTGGCCCACGAGATCAACCAGCCCCTCAGTGTGCTGCTGCTCAACAGCCAGCTGTTGCTGGAGCGGGCCCGGACCGACCAGGGCAGCGAACTCCCCGCGGCCTGGCGCGAGCAACTCCACAGCATCCGGGACGAAGCCAACCGGGTGGTGAGCACCATCGAAAAGATGCGCAGCCTGCTGCGCAACGTGCAGACCGAGCACCAACGACTCGACCTGAGGGCCGTCGCGCAGAGTGCGGTGCTCTATGCCCGCACCGCCGCCGCCCGCCTCGGCATCGACAGCACGGGCCTGGATCAGAACCCCGCCGCAGCGGCCTGGATTGAGGGCGACGCCGCCCAGATCCAGATCGCCATCGTGAACCTGCTGCGCAATGCGGCGGAAGCCCTGGTGGAACGCACCCCCAGCGCCCCCTGGATCGGCATCAGCCTGCTGCGGGAGCAGGAGCACTGGCGGCTCCGGGTGGCCGACAACGGCCCAGGCTTCCAGCGCAAGGCAGCCGAGGCCCCCCCGCTGCACACCACCAAGAGCAACGGCAGCGGCCTGGGGCTGTTTGTGGTGCGCACCACCATGGAGAACCACGGCGGCAGGGTGGAACTGGGCACGAGTGCACGGGGTGGAGCCCAGGTGGATCTGGTGTTTCGGGCCCCGACCACCACCGGCTGACGCGCCCTACCCACCACTGGGTATTGGGCTAATGCATTAGTGCATGCATGCTTTGCATACTCCCTGCGTAGGCCAGCACGGCTGCCAGCCGGCTCGATCGCCATGCCCGACATCCTTCTCGACGGCATCCCCGTGATTGATCTGCTGGAGATCACACCCAGCACCCAAGAGGTGGCACTCCGCATCCAGCGCGACCAGAGCTCGGTGTCACGCATCTACCGGCAGGTGAGCGCCCGGCTGGGCCTGAACTTCGCCAAACAGCCCGACGGCCAGTACAGGGCCCTGGCCAACCACACCCTGCTCCAGGATCTGCGGCGTTTGTCGCAGCAGCTGCGGATCCAGCAGACGCCAGGGGAGCTGCGCTGGGTGGGCTCCCCCTGGAACGGGGCCATTCAGGCCAGGGCAAGCGATCGGCATCCCCCGGCCCTGGAGCGGCACTGGTTTGGGGAGCGACGCACCCTGGTGCTGCTGGAACAGCACGTGCTGGATCTGGCGGTGGTGCCGGTGCTGGATCTGCTGCCCACGGGCCCCCTGAACACCGCCACCCTCCGGCAGGCGCAGCCCCTAGCCCTGGGAAACCTGGTGGCCCTGCCGCTGGTGCACTACGAGCTGGCCGTCACCACCCACCCCCGGCATCCCCTGCAGCAGGCCACCGATCTTGGCCCCGCGCGGTTTGCCGCCTATCCCTCCCTCGCCGCCAATCCAGCCGACTTTCCCCACACCAGCAGCGCCCTGCAGAGGCTGGGGCTCTGGCGCACGCACCACGCCATCCCCCGCTACACCTGGCAGCAGTGGGAGGGCAGCTGCAGCGATGAGCGCCACCTGGTGGTGACCAACCCGATCGGCCGGGCCTGGCTCCAGCCGCACTTGGAATTGGCCCCACTGCCCTATGCCACCGGGATCGTGGATGCCGATGTGATCCTGGTGCGGGCCGATCTACTGGCCCATGAAGCCGTCGCGCACCTGATCCAGTCGATCCAGCAGGCCTATCGGCAGCACTACCGTCACCTCACCGACCTGAGGTGGCTGCTCTGAGCCCACCCAGAGCTCGCAGCCCCCATGGTGTCCAGCCCAACCCTCCCGCCGATCGCCACCCTGCGCCAACCGGTGAGCGCCGGGCTGACACGCCCGCTGGCCTGGCGCCTGGCCCAGCTGGACCGGCTGGAGCGGGCTGTGCGCACCCACGGCGATGCGGTGCTGGCCGCCCTCGCCCACGACCTGGGCAAGCCACCGGTTGAGGCCTACTTCGAGCTGGTGGCCGTGCAACAGGAGATCCAGCTCAGCCGCCGGGAGCTGCGGCGCTGGATGGCCCCACGCCGGGTGGGCGTGCCCCTGAGCCTCCAGCCCGGCTCCGCGGAGGTGATCAGTGAACCCCTGGGCTGCGTGCTGATCATCGGCCCCTGGAACTACCCGTTCCACCTCTGCATCCAACCGCTGGTGAGTGCCCTGGCGGCGGGTAACACCGCCGTGCTGAAGCCTTCGGAACAGGCGCCGGCCACCGCGCAAATGATCGCCGATCTGATCGCCACCGCCTTCCCCCCGGACACCGTGCAGGTGGTGCTGGGCGATGGCCACACGGCCCAGGCACTGCTGCAGGAGCAGTTCGATCACATCTTTTTCACAGGCGGCGAGAGGGTGGGGCGACTGGTGATGGCCGCCGCGGCCCAGCACCTCACCCCCGTGACCCTGGAGCTGGGGGGGAAAAGCCCAGCCGTGGTGCTGGCTGACGCCGACCTGACGGTGACGGCGCGGCGCCTGGTGTGGGGCAAGGCCCTCAACGCCGGACAAACCTGCATCGCGCCCGACTACCTGCTGGTGCAGGAGGGGATCCGCGAGCCCCTGATCCGCCAGATGGAGGAGCGGCTCACAGCCTGCTTCGGCAGCGCTCCCCTGGACTCCCCCGACCTGGCCTCGATCGTGAACGACAGCCAGTTCCAACGCCTGTCGGGGCTGCTGGAGGGCGCCCGCCAACGGGGGCAGATCCTCTGGGGTGGCCAGAGCGATGTCGGCCGGCGCCGGATCGCCCCCACCCTGATCGCCGTGGAGAGCCTCGACGACCCCCTGATGCAGGAGGAGCTGTTCGGGCCGCTGTTGCCCGTGCTCTCGATTCCCAACCTGGGGAGCGCCATCGCCCTGATCAACCAGCGGCCCAAACCCCTGGCGCTCTATCTCTTTTCCAGCCAGAGGGCTGCCCAGGAGCAGCTCCTGCAAGGCACCAGTTCTGGTGGGGTGTGCTTCAACGACGTGATCATGCACGTGGGGGTGCCGAACCTGCCCTTCGGGGGAGTGGGCGCCAGCGGCATGGGGGCGTACCACGGCAAAGCGGGCTTCGACACCTTCTCCCACCAGCGCGCCGTGCTGCGGCGTCCCTTCCGCCTGGATGCCCCTTTTCGCTACCCGCCCTACGGCAACCGGTTACCGCTGCTCCGCCGCCTGCTGGGCTGAATTGAATTCTGTGCCTTCCGGGGACTGGCGCAGCCCTCGGATCTCCTTAATGTTCAGCCCATCGCCCACCTTCTCCCTCCATGCGCCGCTCCGCTGCCGCCCTGGTTCTCGCCCTGCTGCTGCCCCTGCCGGGCCTGGCCGGCGAGGTGGTGGTGAAGCCCGGCGAAACCCTGTCTGAAATTGCCGAGCGCTATGGCGTTTCCGTGCAACGGCTGATGCAGCTCAACGGCCTCAAGGACGCCAAGGACCTCTGGGCCGGCAGTCGGATCCAGGTGCCGGGTGCCGGTAACGCCAGCCCCGGCCGCAGCCCTGCCAGCAGCGGCGCAGGCAACTACACGGTGAAACCCGGCGAAACCCTGTCCGAAATTGCCGAGCGCTATGGCGTTTCCGTGCAACGGCTGATGCAGCTCAACGGCCTCAAGGACGCCAAGGACCTCTGGGCCGGCAGCAGGATCCAGGTGCCAGGAACGGCCAGCACGGCGCGCCCCACCGCCGCCAAGCCCGTGGTGAACCGCAACGCCAAGGAGCACAAGGTGATGCCGGGTGAAACCCTCTCGGAAATCGCCGATCTCTATGGCGTTCCCATGGAGCGGCTCGCCAGCCTCAACGGCCTGGCCAAACCCAATGCCCTCATGGCCGGCACAACCCTGAAGCTGCGCACGGCCAGCGCGCCGAAACCGGCCGTCAAACCCGCTACGTCCAAGCCTGTAGCCGCGAAGCCCGTGGCAGCCAAACCCGTGGCGGCTAAACCCGTGGCGGCCAAACCAGCTGTGAAGCCCGCCGCCCAGCCAACTGTTCAACCCGTGGTGCAACCCGTGGCCGCCAAGCCGGTGGTGCAACCCACGCCCCAGCCCCAGCCCCAGCCCAAACCGGTGGCCGTTGCCCCCAAGCCCGCCCCGGCGACGCCCGTGGCCGCCAAGCCCAGCACCCCCGACTGGCGCAGCTACGGCCCCCTGCAGGTGGACTGGGCGAACTGGCAGCCCATGGGCGGCAGCTTTGTGGCCCCCAGCCTCAACAGCGATGGACAACCCCTCTACCTGGCCATCAACTGCAGTGCCCGCCGCCTCAATGCCACCGGTCAGTCCGGCACCTGGAAGAGCTGGGATGCCCCCCAGAGCGACTTTGAGGAGCAACTGATCACCGACCTCTGCAAGGCCAAGCAGAGCTGATCAGGCCGCGAGTTTCAGGGGCCAGGGCTGCCGCAGGAACCGGCGGCCCGCCGGCTTGAGCCAGAGCCGCTGGCTGCCGTCATCGCTTTCGCTGATCAGCTCTTCCTGCACCAGCCGCCGGGCCAGCCAACGCCAGCGGTCCACCTCCGCACCTTCGGCGGAGGCCAGGTCTTCCCCGAGGCTGCGCAGATCCGTACCGCTGCGTTGCTCCAGCAACTCCAGCACCTGGCCCGCCTGTTCAGACCAGTCCACCAGGGCGGGGCTGGAGAGGCAGCGATCGCAGCGGCCGCAGGGGGGCACCAGCTCCCCCACCGCCAGCAGCAGCGCCTGCTCGCGACAGCCCGGCCCCTCGGCCACCGCCTCCATGCGGCGCAGCTGCTGCTGGGACAGCTCCAGCCGCAGGGGATCGGGCGTGGCCTCGCTCCCCTGCTGGCCAGCGGCCCGGATCGCCCATCCGAGGCTGGTGCGATCGTCGGGGTCGAACAGCACCAGGCAGCGGGCCGGCAGCCCATCCCGCCCGGCCCGGCCCGATTCCTGGAGGTAGCCCTCGGCGCTGGAGGGCAGATCCAGGTGGAGCACCAGGCCCACGTCCGGCCGATCCACCCCCATGCCAAAGGCCACAGTGGCCACCAGCACCGGCGCGGGATGCTCCTGGAAGTGGGTTAACGAGAGGGACCGACTCTCCGGATCCATGCCGGCGTGATAGGCGATCGCCTCGATCCCCGCCTCAGAGAGCCGCTTGGCCCAGCTCTCCACCGAGCGGCGGGTGCGGGCGTAGATCAACACCGCACCGCGGGCCTGGCCCAGGGCCTCCAGCACATCCGGCAGGGGATCCTTGGGACGCCGCCGCATGGCATAGGAGAGGTTGTCCCGCCGCGCCGACCGCACCTGGATCAACGGCCGCCGCAGCTCCAGCATCCGAATCAGATCAGCGCGGACCCGCGGGGCCGCCGTGGCACTGAGGGCCACCAGGGGAACGCCCGGACAGAGTTGCCGCAAGCTGCCGAGGCGGCGGTAATCCGGGCGAAAATCGTGGCCCCAGGCACTGATGCAGTGGGCCTCATCCACCGCCACCGCCACCAGATGCCCCTGGTCCTGAATCTCTTCGAGCAGGCGCCGGGTGGCCTCCACCTGCAGGCGCTCAGGTGCCAAGTAGAGCAGCCGCAGGCGGTTCTCGCGCACCCGCTCCAGTAACTGCCGCCGCCGGCCCGGATCCAGGCCCCGGTGCAGGCAGGCCGCGGGAATGCCGCGGCGCTGAAGATGCAGCACCTGGTCTTCCATCAGGGCCACCAGAGGCGACACCACCAACACCAGGCCCTCCCGCACCAGGGCCGGCAGCTGATAACACAGGGATTTGCCAGCCCCGGTGGGCAGCACGGCCAGGCAGTCGCGACCCTGGAGCATGGCTTCCACCACGGGTCGCTGGCCAGGCCGGAAACTGGGCCAGCCGAAATGGCTGAGCAGGGCCTGCTCGAGGGGGTCGGAGCTCGCGTCAGGCGCTGGTGTCTTGGCGCGCCCCAACGTTCACCGCTGCTACTCCAGCCGCGACCTTAACCGGCCTGTGCCACCACGGGGATGGGGGGAGCCTCCAGCTGCTCCGGCGATTCCTCCACCAGCTGCAGCCGCACCCGCTTCCCGCCGGCCAGTTCCCCGAGGGACACCCGCAAGGTGCTGCCACTGAGGGTCTGCAGGGCATTGAGCAGCTCCCGCAGGTGGGGTGTGCTGCTGCCGCTCTCCACCCAGAGGCGCTCCTGCAGCCCCCCCAGGCGACGCCAGCTGGTGTGCAGCTTGAGCACGGCACTTTCCAGGGCCTGGGCCTGGCCCACCGCGTCCGCCAAGAGCCCCAGGGCATCGAGCCGCTGGGCCTCCTGCATGGCCTTGGTGAGGTCGAGATCCCCCTGCTGAAAGGCCCGCACCGCCAGGCCCGCTTCTGCGGCCTTGCTGAGCCAGCGGGCCGTGCTGGTCACATCCTTCACCCGCTCCAGCTCCGGCTCATCGCGCAACACCTTGCGCAGGTCGTCCTGCTGCTCCACCGGCAGCTTGGCCAACTCCTTCACCAGGGGCGCCACAGCCCGCGGGGGCAGCAGGTTCTCGGCGGTGCGCTGACGGATCTCCTCCGGCAGCAGGGGGCTGGTGGCAGCCGTGAATTCATCGGTGAGCTGGCGCACCTGCTTGCGGGTGATCTGCTGACCCTCGTTGGCAGCTTCGCCGATCATCAGCTGCACCTCCGGGTCGGCCTGGGCCGTTTCCATGAAGGCCCGCTTGGAGAAGTTGTTCACGCTGCTCTGCTCGAGCACCCCCTCGCCAAGCATGGTGTCGGCCGATTCCGCCAGCTGAATCAGGGCGTAGGCACGGGTCTTGCTGATCTCCTGCTCCCGCAACCACTGCAGGAAACCACCGCCCCGGCCCTCGCCGCCGCGGCGTTCCCGATCGCGCACGGCCTTGAGGATGCGCCCCCGCCAGATCTCGGTCTGGAGATCAAAGCGGTCGCACACCGCCCAGGCCTCCTCGATGCGGGCCAGAAACTCCATCGAACTGATGGTGTCGCTCTCGGGATCGGGCAACTCGAGGCTGAGGGCCGGGGCCTCGGGCATGGGAGCTCGTGAACAGGGAGGTCGATGGTGCCACGTTTCGTGACGGGCGGCGGTCAGGCCCGTCCAGGGCGGGTACATTCCCTCTGACAGCCACACCTCATCAGCGCAGCGATGGCCATCTCCCGCGGCGACAAGGTGCGCATCAAGCGTCCTGAGTCCTACTGGTTCAACGAAGTCGGCACCGTCGCTTCGATCGACACCTCCGGCATCCGCTACCCCGTGGTGGTGCGCTTCGAGAAGGTGAACTACAACGGCTTCAGTGGTTCTGAAGGCGGCATCAACACCAACAACTTCGCCGAGAGCGAGCTCGACAAGGCCTGAGTCCTCAGGTATTGCTGATCACCGCAGGTGACCCCGCATCCCCGGTCTGGACTCCAGGCCGGGGATGCCTGCGAAGAGGCCCCATGGGCTGCATGGCAGCCTGGCGGGAATCCACGCCGCACCTGGCCGCCCCTTGCCCGAACTGCCCGAAGTTGAAACGGTCCGCCGCGGCCTGGAGCGCCAGGTGGTGGGCTTCGAGATCGCCCGGGTGGAGGTGCTGCGGGCTAGGGCCATTGCCGCTCCCCCAGAGCCCATGCTGTTCTGCGCGGCCCTGGAGGGCTGCCGGGTGGAAGCGTGGAAACGGCGCGGCAAATACCTGCTGGCGGAGCTGAGCCAGCAGGGCCAAGACGCGGGCCATTGGGGAGTGCACCTACGCATGACCGGCCAGTTCCTCTGGATGTCGGATGCGCAGCCGCCCTGCTCCCACACCCGGGTTCAGATCTGGAACCATGGCGGCCAGGAGCTGCGCTTCGTGGACACCCGCAGCTTCGGCGAGATGTGGTGGGTGCCCCCCGGTGCCCCCCTGGAATCCGTGATCACCGGGCTCAAGAAACTCGGCCCAGAGCCCTTCAGCGACGCCTTCAATCCCAGCTACCTGAAATCCAAACTGGCAGGATCCACCCGCCCGATCAAGAACGCCTTGCTGGATCAGGCCCTGGTGGCTGGAGTGGGCAACATCTATGCCGATGAGTCGCTGTTCATGAGCGGCATTGCCCCGCACACCCCCAGTGGCCGGGTGGGGCGCCCGAAGCTGGAGAAGCTGCACACCGCGCTGGTGGAGGTGCTGGAAACGAGCATCGGCGTGGGGGGCACCACCTTCAGCGACTTCCGCGACCTCACCGGCACCAACGGCAACTACGGCAACGCGGCCTGGGTGTATCGCCGCAGCGGTGAACCGTGCCGGCACTGTGGCACTCCCATCCGCCGCGACAAACTCGGCGGGCGCAGCAGCCACTGGTGCCCCAGCTGCCAGAGCTAAACCCCGGGAACTGCACCGTCGCATCCCAGAATGCCCTCAGACACGCGCCCGCCTGTGACCGAGGCTCTGGCCCCTAGCCTCACGGCCGCCATGGCGGAGATCCATCGCCGTGGCTGGTGCGACGGCACCGGCGGCAATTTCAGCTGTGTGTTGCAACGGGATCCCCTGCAACTGCTGATGGCTCCGAGCGGGGTGCACAAGGGTCGGGTGGCACCGGCCGACCTGATCAGCGTGGACGATCGCGGACAGGTGATCGCTGGTTCTGGCAAAGCCAGCGCTGAAACAGCCCTGCACCTGGAAATCATCACCAGTTGCAACGCCGGGGCCGTGCTCCATACCCACTCCCAGGCCGGCACCCTGCTGTCGAACTGGGTGATCCGCCACTGTGCAGATAGCAACGACCCGGGCATGGGTGAACTCGTGCTCGCCGATCTGGAAATGCTGAAGGGGCTTGAGGGGCTCACCACCCACGCCACAGAGGCCCGAATTCCCGTGCTGGCCAATGATCAGGATCTGCCGCGGCTCTCAGCCAAGGCGAGGGCCCACCTTGGCGACGCCCCCCATGGCTTGTTGATCGCAGGCCATGGCCTCTATGCCTGGGGCCGCGATCTCGACACCGCCATCCGACACCTGGAAATCCTGGAATTCCTGCTGGAGCAGCGCTGGCGGGAGCTGCTGTTGGAGGCCCTGCTTCAGGGAGCCGGACGATGACGCCTTTATCCCCCCAGATCACCCACCTGCTGCTGGATATCGAGGGCACCACCTGCCCGGTGCGTTTTGTGGCCGAGGTGCTGTTCCCCTATGCCCGGGCACGGCTGTCCAGCTATTGCGAGGCGCATGCCCAGGATGCCGAGGTGCGGGAGCTCGTTGAAGCCGTTGATCAGGCCTGGGCCAGCGACACCCATCCAGAAGCCCAGGCCCTGCGGCTCGGCCAGGGACGGGGCACGACTGTGGTGCCTTACCTGGAATGGCTGATCGACAACGACGTGAAACTCACTCCCCTCAAGGACCTGCAGGGCCGCATCTGGGCAGCCGGCTACAGCCAGGGCGACATCGTGGCGCCCCTGTTTCACGATGTTCCCGCCGCGCTCGAGCAGTGGCACCACCAACACAAGGTGCTGGCGGTGTACTCCTCAGGCTCGGTGGCCGCTCAGCAGTTGCTCTACGGCCACTGCCAGGCTGGAGATCTGCGCGGGCTGTTCAACCATTGGTTTGACACCCGTACCGGGCTCAAACAGGTGCCCGGCAGCTACACCGCCATCGCAGCCGCCATGGGGGCACACCCAGCCCAGGTGCTGTTCATCAGCGACTCCCTGGCGGAGATCACAGCCGCCGCAGAAGCGGGCATGGCGGTGCTGTTCAGTGATCGCGAGGGCAATCCCGGACGCGATGCCGGCCCGTTTGAGAGGATCAGCGATTACAGCCAGATCACCTGAGACGATGCCCCCCACCGATCGTGATCGCGACATCCTGAGCCTGAACCAGGCCATGCTCGAGAGCGTGGTGACGGGTGACTGGAGCAGCTATGCGGCCTTTTGTGCAGACGACCTGAGCTGCTTCGAAGCGGAAACCAACGGCGTGCTGGCGGAAGGCCTGCCCTTCCACCGCTACTACTTCGAACTCCCCACGCAGGGCAACGCCAGCCCCAGCCCGGTGACTGTGTCCATGGCACGCCCCCACCTGCGTTGGCTCAGCGAAGACGCGGTGGTTCTGAGCTACACCCGCCTCACCCAACGGCTGTCCGATGGCGACCCCATCACAGCGAGCTGCTGCGAAACCCGCGTCTGGCAGCGCCTTAACGGCACGTGGAAACAGGTGCACGTGCATCGTTCCTGATGGCCAGGGCGGGGGCTGACCCCGACAACAAAACAGCCACCCCGAGGGGTGGCTTTTTTATCTCCTTCAGCAGCAGGCCTCAAGCCGTTGCTACTGGTGGAGGGCTGACACGGTGGTCAGCGGAGCAAATGTTTTACCTGGCATCGAGCTATTTTCTCAGGGGGCTACCCCCCAAATATCGTCGCCGCTGCAGCGTTTCACAACCGAGTTCGAGATGGATCGGAGTGGTTCCACTGCGACATGGACACCAGGATAGATTTGCTCCCAGGTTGAACCCTGAGAACTGCATAGGTTAACGGCTTTCACCGT
>CANHMF010000014.1 GCA_947461705.1 Synechococcaceae cyanobacterium | reverse complement strand
GGGAAGGTGTCGATCGAGATGTTCGCCTTCATGCCCGGGCGGATGAAGCCGATCACCTTGCTGGGTACCAATACCCGGGCCTCCAGGGTGCCCCCCGGCACGATGGCGAGCATCGGGGCGGCCGCGGCAACGACGCTGCGGGGTGTCACCCGCACATCAAAGACAACGCCCGCCACGGGGGTACGCAGTTGCCCGTATTGCAGCTGCTGACGCGCCGCCCGGATCTGACCATCCAGATCGCTGATCTGGCGCAGGTTGGCTTCCACCCGTCCGCGTAGGTCCGCCCCTGGGGTGGACTCCACCTCCCGCAGATTCGCCTCCAACCTGGCGATGCTCCGCTGCTCTTCGAGCACCTGGGAGCGCAGTTGGTTGGCGGTGTTGCGGGTCTGCAATTCCTGCACGCCGCTCACGGCACCTGCTCGCGCTAGGTAGCTGTAGCGGTTGGCAATGTCGTTGGCGGTGTCCCAGGCCTGGCTCAACCCGGCCAGCCGCTGCTGGCTCTGGCGTAACTGCTGGAGGGCCCCCTGCTGACGGCTGCGCAGCTGCTCGGTCTGGTTGTTGCGTTGCAGCTGCTGATTAGCGGTGAGTCCCTGGGCACGGCCGTCGCCCAGGGCATCGGCATAGATGCGGTTTTCGCTGAGCAAGCGGGAGCGCACGGCCTGGGCCGTGGCGAGTTGGTTGCGGGCCTGGTCCAGGTCGAAGCGCAGCAGCATCTGGCCGGCCTTCACGGCCTCGCCGTCCTTCACGAGCACCTCCGCCACCACCCCGGCCACGGGCGCCTCCACCTGTTTCACACGGCGCCCAGGCTGGAGTTTCCCTTGGACCGCCACCGATTCCCCCAGGGGGGCCAGCAGGCTCCACAGCAACAGCAGCCCCGTGCCACTCACCAGGGTCCACACGATCACGGTGGTGGGTCGCGCGCTCGGGTTGAGCAGCACCGTCTGCTTGAAGGTCCAGGCTTCGGCGGTCTCCCCTGCTAGGGCGTCCTGGGGGGCTGAAGGCCCGCCGAAGGGGTGGCCGGCTGCCGGTGTCGGCGCGCTCGTGCCCACCAGATCCACCCCCGGGCCTGGCGCTGGCGGCGGGGGCGTGCCCCTGCCCCGGGGCCAGAGGCGTTGCCGCCAGAACGGTCGATCTCGGGGATCTCGCGTCATCTCAGGCCACCTGTTCCTGCTGCTGGCTCTGGAACAGGGCGAAGTACCAGCCCTGCTGTGCCATCAGCTCGGCATGGGTGCCGGACTCCATCACCGCCCCCCGATCCATCAGCACAATCAGATCCGCCGGCTGCACGGTGGTGAGCCGGTGGGTGATGAAGAACACCGTGCGGCCGCGGAAGGCCTCCAGCAGGTTCAGGCACACCTGGCGCTCCGTGCGGGCATCTAGGGCGCTGGTGGCCTCATCGAGGATCAGCAGCCGCGGGTTTTGCAGCACCGCCCTGGCCAGGGCCAGGCGCTGGCGTTGGCCGCCGGAGAGGCCAGCCCCCCGCTCGCCCACGTCGGAGTTGTACCCCTTGGGCAGATTCATGATGAACTCGTGGGCGCAGGCAATCCGCGTGGCCTCCATGAGCTCGGCGGCGCTGGCATCAGGCTTCACCAGCAGCAGGTTGTCACGGATGGTGCCGTCAAACAACACCGTGTCCTGGGGCACCACGCCGATCTGGCGGCGCAGGGAATAGAGCTCCACTTTGTTGATGTCCAGTCCATCCACCAATACCCGTCCGGAACTGGGTCTGTAGAAGCGCGGGAGTAATTTCAGCAGGGTGCTCTTGCCACTTCCCGACCCCCCCACGAGCCCCACAAAGGAGCCGGTGGGCACCTCCAGATTCACGCCGTTGAGTACGGGATCCTGATCTTCGCTGTAGCGGAACACCACATCCACAACGTGAACCCGTCCAATCAGGGGCGGCATCGGAATGTTGAGCGACTCCGCTTGGCTTTGTTCGGTGGGGCGATCCACCACGTCCGCCACCATGCGCAGGGAGGCGCTCGATTGCTCGAATTGCTGCCAGGTCTGCACCATTTTCACCAGGGGACCGGTGATATAACCGCTGAGGATGCGAAAGGCGATGAAGCCTCCAAGGCTGAGCTGATTGCGCATCACTAGGAAGATGCCCACCCCCACCACCACCAGGCTGTTGAGGTCGTGGATGAATCCCGCCACGTTGGCCAGGGATTCACGGGTGACCTTGAGTTTGAAGTCTTCACCGATGAAGCGGGCGTAGCGATTCTGGAACTCCCAGCGGGTTTTGAGCTCGGCATTCTGCGACTTGATGGTTTGAATTCCGGTGATGGATTCGTTCAGGTAGGCATAGGTTTTCACGGCCTCGCCCATGCTCTTGTTGATCTGGGAACGCATGATGGGGTTGCTCACAATTGCCAGCACCAGCATCAGTGGGAGTGTGGCCAGGGAGGCCAGGGTGAGTGGAATGCTGAGGGTGAGCAGAATGGCTAAATAGAGGAAGCTGAACAGGAAATCAACGGCCGTGGTAATGCTCTCGCCCACCAGGAATTCCCGCAGGCGGTCCAATTGGTGGAAGTAGTGGATCACCTGCCCAACAGGGCGACTGTCGAAAAACACCTGGGGAAGTCGCACCAAGTGGTCAAGGATTGTGGATTTCGTGGACTGGTCAATGCGGTTGGCCGTGTCGGTGAAGATGTAGCTGCGCAGGGTTTTCAGCACCCCGCGCAACACCGCCGCCAGCAGCAGCACCAGGGAGATGCTGATCAGGGCGTTGAGGTTGTCCTGATGCACCACCTGGTCGATCAGCTGTTGCAGGCCCAGGGGTGTCACCAGGGTCAGCAGGTTGATCACAACGGAGAGGGCCAGCACCTCCACCAGGGAGCGGCGGTGTTCCTGCAAGAAGGGGGCATACCAGCCCCAGCTGAAGCGCTGTTCCTTGGCGTCCTGTTTGCGCTGCAGCAATAACAGGGGAACCAGGCCCGTTCGCCTGTCCCCCAGTTGGGCGGGTGCCACCCGCAGGGGCCCCAGTTCCGGCTCCAGCAGCCGTAGGCGGCCATCGGGGTCCACCCCCTCCAGCAGAGCAAAATGGCCTTCCTGTTCCAGCAGGACCGGTAAGGGCACCCGGCTAAGGCGATCGCGGGGGAGTTCTGAGAGCACCACCTGCAGCCCCATGGCATCCAGCAGCTGGCCCAGATTCACCAGGGTGAGTCGCGGTTGGCGTTGCAGCAGGGCCGCCACCCGATCACCCAGGGCATCGCGGTTGATCGGCACGTCGAAGTAGTTGGCCAGGGCGATGCAGAGGGCGATCGGGATCGCACGGGGCCCGCTGGCGGCGCTCAGCACCAGGCCGCCTTGCCGGGCCAAGACCGGCGGCGGTGGCTCGGGGGAACGGGCATAGCTGCGGGCTGCCGACGGCTCCAGCGCGTGCGGCACCACCGTGCGCGGCGGCCGCTGACCGATGTGCAGCTGGTCGTCCTCGTTGGCTTCGCCAGTGGTGAGGGTGCCGCCGCTGACCTCGAGCTGGAGGCCCAGCAGCCTGAGCCATGGGGCACCGGCCGGGGGCGGCTGGCTTGGGGCCTCGAGGGGCCAGGGCTGCCCCAGAGGGCCGCCACTGCTCACGTACCAACACCGATCGCCCTCCAGGTGCAGGCTGCCGGGATGGCCCGCCGTGAGGCTGCGCACCTGCACCTGGCGCCGCAGGGGCTCCCAGTCCTGCTGGGTCAGCAGGGGTGCAGCGGCTGAGCGCCCCAGTGCCTCCAGCACCTGGTGGAGCTCCGCGGCCGAGCCATGGGCGGCGTACCACTCCCGCAGCTCGGGCTCGCTGTCGAGCAGGGTCTGGAAGGCCGCGGCGGGCAGCACCAGCACCGTGCTGTCGGCGGCCGCCCTGAGGTGTTCGCAGGGGATCTGCCGCAGCAGGCTGCTCCAGCCGGCGCTGTCCCCCTCCCCCAGCAACTCCAGGGTGTGGAGCTCCCCGTCCATGGGGTCGATCGCCAGCGAGCGCAGGGTTCCTACCAGCACGAACACCACCCCATCCGGCAGCAGATCGGATCGCAGCACCGTCTGGCCGAGCTGGTAGTGGCGGAGCTCGAGCTCCGCCTCAAGGGCGTTAGCCCGCTCCGGGCTGAGCCGATCGAATGGCCGGTAACGCCGCAGGGACTGGAGGGGCGCCGCTGTCATGGGCTGGCCGCTCCCTCGGGCTGGGGCACCGCCGCCAGGGGGGCGCCCTGCAGCAGTGCCTCCACCTGGGTGTCCACCCAGCTGGTCAACAGGTCATGCAGCAGCCGGGTTCGGGTGGCCGCGTCGAGCTGGGCCGGCCGTTGCCGTTCCAGCCGCAGCACCAACCACAGCTCGCCGATGGCGAACGGCGGCCATAGCTGTCCCTCGTGGCCCACCCGCAGCCTGGAGCTGAGCTCGGGATGGGCGGCCGAGAGGGCCACGGGCCCGATCAGCCCGTGGATATCCCGTTCCGGCCCGGTGCTGAACTGCTCCACGGCGTCGGCAAAGGTCATCTCCCCGCCGCGCAGCCGTTGGTGGAGTTCCTCCGCCAGTTCCTGGCTCTCCACCCGCAACAGGGAGTACACCACCCGATCGAGATCGAGCTTGCGGTCGAGGAAGCTGATGTCCACCTCATCCTCAAAGCGCCACTGGCTCCAGCGGCGCAACCGTTCGGCCTGGGTGGCGATGGCCTGCAGGTCGGCGTGGCTCCAGTGCCGTGCGGCGAGCCATTGCTCCAGGGCGGCCTCGCTGGCCAAACCCTCCGCTTGGACGCGGCTGGCGGTGAGGGCCAGCTCCTCCTCCGGGGTGAGTTGGATGGTGGCTGCCACCGCGTCCTCCACCACGGCCCGGGCCAGGTCGCGGCTGAGCCCATGGCGCAGGATCAGCCGGTTGGCCTCCTCTGCCGACAGCAGCGGTTGGCCGGGGCTCAGGGCGATCACCGCCGTCGCCGTCACGCCGGAGAGGGAGGTGGCTGTCATGGGGTGATCTCCAGCACCGGCAGCCCCAGCCGCTGCAGGGCCTGGCCCATCAGCTCCAAACCGCGGTGGCGGGAGTAGTGCTGCCGCGCATGGGCCAGGGCCGTTGCGCTGAGGTGCCGCCAGAGGTCGTCGTCGACGAGGAGCCGCTCGATCTGCTCCACCCAGTCGTCGAGTGCCTCGGCGATCAGCACCTCCTCGCCGTGGCGCAGTTCGGTGCCCTCGGCGGCGATCGGGCTCAGCACCTGGGGGGTTCCCCGGGCCAGGCCCCCCACCACCTTGCCCTTGAGGCCTGCCCCTGCCCTCAGCGGCACCACCAACATCCGATGGCTGTCGTAGACGCTGGCGGTATCCGCCACCCAGCCCCGCACCCGGACCCCCGGCTGCTGGCCCCAGGCCTGGGCCAGTTCTGGATCGAGGCCGCTGCCGTAGAGGTGCAGCTCCAGCTGGGGGTGGCGTTGCCGTAGGCGCGGCCACAGCTCCGCCAGGAAAAAGGCCACGGCATCGCCGTTGGGGGGATGGGTGTAACTGCCCAGAAAGGCCAGGCCTTCGCGCCCCTCCGGCGAGGGGGGCTGCGCCACGCAGTCCACCACCCAGGGGCAGGCCGCCGTGGGGGCGCGGCCGAGGGTTTCCGCCTCGATCAGCCGGCGCTCCACGGCGCTGTAGCTGAGGGTGAGATCCACCATCCCGATCGCTTCGAGTTCTTCGCGGCGGGTGCTGGCCACGCTGGCCCTGGCCCGCTCGTGGGCCTCGCCGGCCAGGCCCGCAGTCCGCAGCTGGCGCAATTCCCGCAGGTAGTGGAGATCGGCCGTGCAGAACAGCAGCCGTGCCCGCGGCGCATGCTCCCGGATGGCGGCCATGTGGTCGCGCACCGTGGTGTAGCGCACCAGATAGAGCAGCTGGAATTCAGGGCCCCGCTGGCGCAGGAACTGCTCCACAGAGAGCACAAACGGGGCATGGATGGTCTCGATCCCCTGGCGCTGCAGGGCCTCGCTGTAGTTCCCCAGCCAGGCCAGGTTCGCCGGGAGGAAGGTCACCTTCCAGCCCAGTTCCTGCAGCAGACCCATCTCCGTGATGGCGGCCTGGCTGCCGGCATCCCGATCGGGCCGCGGCGGGGCATGGTCGAGTACCAGCACCCGACCCACGATCCCCCGGTCTTTGATGCATTCGGCTGCCGCCTTGGAGGGCGGGCCAGACGCCTGGAACGCATGCAGCCACTTGCGCTGAAACAGCGGCGCATGCTCCAGCTGCAGGCGTTTGCTGCCTTCCGGGTTGCCCGTGTCGATGCCGCAGGTGGTGCCCTCGTGGTGGATCACCCGGGCAAGGGGGGCACAGCGAACACGCAGCTGCAGGGCTTGCACCTGGAAGGCCAGGTCGGTGTCCTCGAAGTAGGCCGGCGCAAAGTCGGCGCTGAACCCCCCCAGCTGCTGCCACACCCCCAGCCGGATGGCCAGGCAGGCCCCGCTCACGTAATCCACCTGGCGGGTGTAGCTGACCCGGGGGTCGTAGGGATTGCCGCCGCGCCCGTAATTCCAGGGCTGGCCATCGCCCCACACAATCCCTCCCGACTCCTGCAGTCGGCCGTTGGGAAAGATCAGTTGGGCGCCGGTGATCCCCGTATCCGGCCACAGCGCAAACGGCGCCAGCAGTTCCTCCAGCCAGCGGGCACAGGGCTCGGTGTCGTTGTTGAGCAGCACCACAAAGGCCCCCCGGGCCAGGGCCACGCCGCTCTGGCAGGCCTGGTTGAAGCCCTGGGCCTGGTCATGGCGCACCAGGCGGACCCCCCGCAGGTCCCGGTGCAGGGCCTCGCTGGTGCCGTCGGAGCTGCCGTCGTCCACCACGATCAATTCCATGGCCACCCGGGTGGGGGCGTAGGCGATCGCCAGCAGGCAGCGGCGGGTGACGCCGTAATGGTTATGGGCCGGGATCACCACCGACACCAGAGGGGTGTCGCTGCAGGGCAACTGCACCGGACACTCCAGCGGCGTCACCGGGCTGGCTGGGGTGTAGCCCTGCACCACCAGCCGATGCAGGCGGGGGAGGTCGGGCGGTAGCGGCACCTCGCCCGCTGCCGCCCACTGCAGCCAGGTGCTGAGGCTGCGGTGATGCTCCAGCACCAGGGGGTGGAGGTGGTCGGGGAAGGGCGCCCTGCTGTGCTCCAGCAGGGCGGGCCACGGGGTGAGCTGAAAGGGCGTGACGCTGATCCGCTCATCCAGGCTGCGGCCCCTCTCATCCCGCAGCTCCAGGTGATGGGGCCGGCCATCACAGGCTTCGGGGGGGATCACGCCTTGCACATGGCCGTGGCCGTCGCTGTGCAGTTGCACAGAGGCGCGGCCGTCCACCAGCAGCTCCAGGCGGGCATGGGGATCTCCCCAGCCGTAGATCACCGGACCTTCGAGACCATGGAGCCCGCCCCGGCCATCGCCCCGCCCTTGGCGGTGCAATTGCTCCAGGCGGCGATAGCGCTCCGGGTTGAGCCGCTGGGGACTGCCACTCAGCTCCACCGGGCCGTCGGGGGTGTCGAGGAAGGCCCGCAGCACGCTGCCGGTGCCCCGGGGCGGCAACTCCCGCTCCAGGGGTCCCTGGAGTATGAAACCGCAGGGCAGCGTCAGGCCTTCCCGCTCCAGGTCGTCGCGGTGGGTGTGGGCCGGCACCACCGCCAGGGGCCAGCGACGGCCGGGCTGGAGTAGGTCCTCCAGCACCAGGCGCACCAGCAGGGGGGCGGGGGCCGCTGTGGGCGGAACGGTGCAGGCCCAGCCACTCAGGGCGTCAGCGGTGCTCAGATCGTCCAGCCGCCCCGCCCAGGACCCCCGCTGATGGGGCGCAATGGCAGCCGGCAGGCTCGACGGCACGGGGTACGCCCTTCATCGCATCAACACATCCACAAACTGATGAAGGCCCCCGGCGTTGGGCCCTCCTGATGCAAGTGCGCGCAATGAAGGCCGTAGAAGCGGTGCGACATCGACCCCCGGGGGGGGAACCCGAGTTGGGGATCTGGCTGTCGCTGGATACCCTGCTGGAGCTGCCCTTGGCGGCTCCGGCCCAGCTGGAGCTGTGGCGACGGTTGCTGGCGGACCTCGGCCCCAGCGACAGCACTGCCCAGGACGAGTGCCGCGTGGCCTTGCTGGCAGCCCTGTGTGAACGGGAACCCCTGCAGGGGTGCCACAGCCTGGAACGCGGCTCCTGGCAGGAGGGCCGCGGGGCGTGGCAGTCGGCCCTGGAGCACCACCGCCAGTTGTTGGCGCTGCGGCCTGAGGCCGCCCCTGCGGCCATGGCGCGGCTAATGGAGGGCCTGATCCAGATGCTGGCCCGCCTTGATCAGGCCCTCACCCATCGCCAATGGCGGCCGCCGGCATCGCCGCGGGAGAACGCCGAGGTGCATGGCCTCGCCGCGGAACTGCTGCTGGCGATCCATGGCCTTGGCGGGCCGATGCCGGCTTGGTTCGCGGTGGTGGAGGAGGGGCTGCTACGGCGTGGGGCCCTGGCCCTGCTGCAGCAGGCCGATGGGGAATGCCGCCGCCAAGGCATCGCCCTGCTGCTGCGGCTGGCGCAGCTCCAGACCGTGCCCGAGGGGCTGCCGGCACGTCTGGAGCTGGCGGTTCTGAGCCTGCTGGCGGACCTGGATCAGAGCAGCCATCCCGCCATCGATCTCCAGGCCCTGGTGGCTGTTCTGGCCCCCTTGGGAAGCCTGGTGGAAGACCACAAAACCCGCCTGCAGGTGCGGGACGCCCTGGCCCTGGCGGAGGGTTGCTTGGCTCTGAATGCAGAGCTCACCGACCCCTGGGCGGTGGCATCCCTGCAGGAGCAGCCACGTGGCCTTGCGGTTGAACCCCACCAGCTCACGGCTCTGGTGCGCGATTGGCTCGACGATCACCCGGCCTCGGAATCCGCTGTGCAGCTGGACCTGGTGTGGATCCCCGGGGCGCGGCCCCTGCCCCACAGCCCGGGCCAGCTGGCCCTCAACCTGGCGGCGGTGGTGCCGGCAGGTGGCAGCGATCTCCCGCCGTTGGAGCCGGTGCTGGCCGCTTTTTTTGAGCCCCTGGTGGCGGCTGGCCGCGGCCACGGCTGGCGGCTGCGGCAGCCGGCCGCCAGCCTGCTCAGCTCCCTGAGCCAGCTGTGGAGCGCCGGTGGGGCCCTCACCGGCCCGGATTGCCGGGTGCTGGCCGCGGCCCAGGGCCTGTGGCAGCGCTGGGGTGGCCCGGGAGTGCTCGGGGCCCTCCAGCTTCCGCCGGGCTGGCTACCCGCCCGGCTGGAGCCGGGGTGCTGTCTGGTGCAGCCCTCCCCTGTGCAGCTGGCCGGCTTGCGCTCCTGGTTGCTGGACCGCGAGCGCTTGGAGCAGGCCCTGGCCTTGATCCGCCGTCATCACCACGATCCCGCCTTCATGGCGCAGGCCGGGGCTAGCCGCGATTCCGATGGCTGGGCGGCGGTGCAGGCGCTGTGTGCACTGCATGTGGAGGAGGGCTTCTATGCCGCCACCTCGGCGCCCCTGGCCAGCCTGCGCGCCTGGGCGGAATCGAGCCTGGCCCTGTTGGCCCAATCCCAGTGGCTGCTGGATCTGCAACAGCCCATGGGCTCCTGGTGGGCGGTGCTGCAGGGGCTGGTGCAAGAGCACAGCCGCCTGCCGGACCTGGTGGTGTGGCCTGAGGAGGAGCGGTTCTATCAGCTGCTCGCCGGCCAGGAGGTGCTGGTGGTCAGCCCCCTGGCGGCCCAGGTGGAAGAGCAGCACCGCAGTGGGAATGCCTTCGCCTTGTTTGTGGATCTGGCGATTGCCCCTTACGGCCTGCGCTGTGTGGAGGCTCCGGCCTCCCTCTATCCCGAACGGCCCAACCGGGGGTTTGAGGCGAGCTTGGCCGCTTGCCTGGAGGGGGTGGAGGTGCTGGCCCGGCAGCGCCCCTTCAGCGTGTTTCTCTGTGCGGCCGGCGCCTACGACCTGCCGCTCTGCCAAGCCGTGCGGGATCGCTACGGGGCCAGCTGCGTGGCCATGGGGTCCAGCCTCCACGCCCGCTTTGGCATCGAACAGCCGTCCAGCCGGCACTGGCGCTGCGGCCAACGCCGCAGCGACCGCTGGCGGCGCATCAGCTGAAGGGCTGCTGCAGGGGGACGTCAAGGCTGGGGAATCGCCTCAGCCTGATGCCATGGGTGTGCCGTCGTCCCCACCACGCGAAAGCACTAGGCCGGTGCTGCGGCAGGAGCTGCTGGAGCTGCATGACGACCACCGCCGGTTCAGCAGTTTTGAGGCGTTCGCGCTGGCCTTGCCGGGGCTGATGCAGTTGGGCCGGCAGCGGGACGCGGCCGCCACCTGCGTGGCCCTGTTGGGGTTGATCGAACCGCTGAGTGGTCGCCAGATCGAGCCCCGCCGGATTCAGATCGGTCGCACCAATCTGCGGGAGTCGATTGTGGCGGCGGAGTGCCTATCCCGCCACCGTGCCATCACCCGCGTGCTGGAGCATCTGGGGGAGAGCCCGATCAGCCTGCGGCAACAACGGGTCTATTTGCCGGAAACCTCCACGGGATTTGTCCGCTGGCTGGGCCAGTACCTGCCCCACAACCTGGAGCTCAGCGACTTTCTTCAGGATGCAGAAATTGTGCCCACAGGTCAGGCTCTACATCAGAACCTCTGTGCACTCACCTATGGCCCAGAGAGCTTTGATCTGGTGATCTGCAACGACGTGTTTGAGCATGTCTACGACCTGCCCAAGGCGCTTGAAGAAGTGCACCGGGTGTTGAAACCTGGTGGGCGATTGCTGGCCACGTTTCCGATGGCCTTTGGCCAACAGGAGAGCATCATCAAGGCGGAATACCAGGGACAGCGCCAAGCTGCACTGTTCCGCGGAGAACCGGAATATCACGGCGATCCCATTCGGCCAACCCGTGGTTCCCTGGTGTATCAGATTCCTGGCTGGGAGATTCTTGATCTGGCTTCCACCATCGGCTTCTCCGCCGTGGTGATGCATCTGATCAGCAGCTGGAAGCATGGCGTGCTCGGAGCCGATCTGCCGGGGGTGCTGGTGGCCGATTTTCTGCGCTAGCCATGGACCTTCCGCCCGATCTCCCCCGTTTGAGGCGTGCCCTGCTGGAGCATCCCGCGGATGCCCAGTGCTGGCAGACCCTGATTGCGTTCATCCAATCCATGGGCGGTGGTCTGCTGCTCTCTGATCTCGATGGGTTGTTCGAACACCCCGTTGCGCCCCAGCTAACCGTTCCACCCCAGCACCAGCAACAGTCCCAGGTGCTGGAGCTGGGGCTGGAGGCCCACCGTGCCGGTGACGCCGAGGGGCTGGCCCAGGCCCTGGGCAGCCTGCGGGGCCTCGAGCCCGATGGAGCCTGGACCCATGGCCTCACCGGTTTGCTGGCGGAGATGGGTGGGGCCAGTGGCTATGCGGCCTTCGCCCGAGCCCTGGAGCGGGATCCGGCCAACGCCTGGTTTCGCTATTGGACCAGCGTGGCCGCCCTGCGCCGCCGCGACTGGATCGACTTCGCCTACCAGGCCTTACCGCTGGCCGGCTCGGACACCCTGGAACACCAGGTGGTGGTGCTGGCGGCGGTTTATCACCTGATTGCCATCGCCCTGGTCCACCTTGTTCCGGACCTGTGTCGTAGCAACGACCTGCGGGTGTTCGATCTGGTGCATCCGGACACGATCGCCCACAACAGCAACGATCTCACCGCTGCTGTACTGCGGTTTGTGAATAAAGAACGCCGCAAGATGATTCGGATCCTGATGGCCTATCTCCACCATTCCTTCCCGAAGTCCAGTGCCCATTGGGAGCAGGTGCATCAGCTGCAGGAACTGCTGCGCTGGCGCCTTCCCTGGCTTGTGGAACCCCAGGTGAGCGCCAACCTCTATGCGGCACTTCAGCAGCAGCTGGAGGCCTTGCCGAATCAGACCCCGCAGCATGGGGATCTGCACGACCTCTTGCCTCAGCGGCCGGGTGTGGTGTTCGGCGACGAGCACGTCACGGTCTGGCGGGATTTCAGACTTCACCTGGTGCCATCGCTGTGATTCTTCGTCCCGGGGAACCCTTGGCTCCCCTTGGCTCCGATCTGGTGGAGCTCATTGGTCGCTCGGATCGTTTCACCGCCCTGGCGGCCCAGCTCCTCGATGAGGGCTTGCAAACCATCGGCCGCGCGGCCCTGGAGCAGGAGGTGGCGGCGGGCCTGGGGGATCTACTGGCCACTGCTTACTACAAGGCCCTGGTGCTGCTGGCCGATCGTCCCCAGCTGATGACGGCAGTGACCGATCTGCTGTTGCGCTATCGCTTTCTCTGTGCTCTGGAGGCCATCTACGACCACCGCAGCCAGGCCTTCTGGTTGCGCCATGGCCTCGATCGGGAGATCCAGGAATCAGAGGCGCTCCACGCCACGGCTCGCTTGATGGCCTCCGGCCAGGTGGAGCTGGCCTGCTTTGGCCGTCAGTTGGCCGACTACTTCGGTGTGGCTGTGGAGGACGCGGCTGAACCGGAAGGGTCCCAGACCACCTTCCTTGGGTTGGAGTCTGTGGTGGGGGATCTCTGGCACCTGCGCCCTGACCCCCAGCAGCTCCTCCACGGCCGGCATGGGTATGTGTTGGTGCCTCACCCTCACATCTCCATCGCCAGCGCCAGTTGCCTCTGCAGCCTGGTGGCCCAGGTGTTGCCGCTGCTGGAACGGCTGCATCCGGATTCCCAGGCCGTGATCTGTGCACCGCTCGGTACCCGCAAGGTGTCCCTGTCCAAGCAGGGGCACCACAGCTGTTCCACCTACTTCGATGGGGGGAAGCCAGTGCCGTTCTCGCTCAACCGTGGC
This sequence comes from Synechococcaceae cyanobacterium, assembly GCA_947461705.1. Taxonomy (GTDB): domain Bacteria; phylum Cyanobacteriota; class Cyanobacteriia; order PCC-6307; family Cyanobiaceae; genus Vulcanococcus. Next base: position 18,864 of record CANHMF010000014.1, on the reverse strand, counting down.
CTGGAGCCCTATCTGCTGCTGAGTCCAGAGCCTCTGGTGTCAACGTCCGAGCTGCGCTCGCGCCGCCTCTGCTTCGCGCCACTGGTGGACAGCCTCTCCTCTCTGCTGTTCCGTGATCCAGCCGACTACCGCCTGGGTGATGGGGCCTTCCAGCACCGGTCCCTCACCTCTCCGCTGCAGGAGTCGTTGCGGGGGGCTGAGCGGGCATCGGGTTTGCTCACCTCCACCTCCTGGCGGCATTGCCTGGTGGAGGGTCTGCTGGTGCAGAGCCAGCTGGCGGCCTTTTCGCTCACCCCCTGTCACCACCTCGCTGATCGCTATGCCCGCGTTCAAGGCTTCTCCGGCCATGGTCCCTCGGGGGTCATGAATCAGTCGGTTCTGGCCACGTCCCAGGGGTTGCTGTCCACATGGCGATATGAGCGTAATTTTGATAGCTGGTCGGGCCGGAGTGCGGATGTGGCCCGCCACCCATCCCTCAACTTTCTGGCCTGGGAACGTCGAGACCCCAGTCAACCTGCAGCTCCAGAGGCGTTACAGATCGCTCCTCTGCGCTATAGCGGCTATCCCAGTGAGTGCAAGATTGAAGACCTGCGCCTCTTCTCTATTGGGGATGACATTTATGCGATCGGTGCCCTGATTCTGTCGCGCTCCCGCTATCGCACGTGGCTGCCCGAGATCTCGGCTGAGGCTGCTGCCAACAACACGATCGATGACATGTTGGTGGTTCAGTCCCTGGGACGACTGGATCTTGAGCGGGGGGTTCTGGTTTTCGAGCGCCTACCCCTGCTGGAGGTTCACGCTGAGTCGTCATTCCCTGCCGCTCTCATACCCAGCGGTTTTGAGAAGAACTGGCTGATTCACCGGCGCGATCAACAGCTGTTTCTATTCTATTCGGTGCAACCCTGGCGGGTGTTTCAGGCGGATGACAGTCTGCAGCATTGGCGGCTGATGCATAACCAGCCACTCGCCTTACCCGAGGGTCTGCAGGGGCCACTGCGTAATAGTGCACACCCCTTCGCACTTCATGACCGGAATGGCGATCGCGGGCTCGGGCTTGTGGTGCACCGCCGCCGTAAGCACTCCTATGTCTACGATCAATATCTGATTCTGGTTTCGGCCGATACCCTGGAGCCTCAGCAGATCAGTCGTGAGCCGATTCTCTCGGTGAATACCCAGGCCTTGGCCCATGATCCGGGCTTCCGCAAGAATCCAGGGGTCTGCTATGTGAGCAGTGTGCTGGTGCAGGGTGATGAGGTGAGGCTGTTCTTCAATCTGTTTGATTGCCGTACCTGTGTGCTTGCCCTGGCCATGGCCGATCTGATTGCCTTGATTGATGATGGTCTGAGCTTTGTGCCCCTAGTCCCATAGATTTGGGGCGCCGAATGCGGTATGAATCGCTTCCTTGGCGAGCCGTTGTGTTTCGGCTAATGAGGTGGCGTATTCCACGGACTCTACTTGCTTGAGTGCTGCCAGGAAGGTCTCGGGGGTGAGCTCCTCCGGTTTCACGGAGATCAGTCCCATCTGCTGGGCAAGGTCGCGATTCTTCTTGGAGCTGCCCAGGTTCATGACCGGCACATGGGCCGTCATCGGGAAGATCAGGCCGTGGAATTTCATCGATATGGCGGTGTCAAAATAGGGCATCAGCGCCATGATGGTGTCCGGCTCCATGTAGTGGGACACGATGTTGTACAGAGGGGCCTGATTGGATGCTTTGGCCAGTCTGTATCCCACGTAGGCGTCGATGGAGTTGTACCAGTAGCTCAGGCTGAAGAGGTAGAGGTTGTAGTAGGGCGTGATTTCATCGAGAGCGAGTCTTAAGTTGCGGAGATAGAGTTTATCGGCGGCTTCGCGTTCAATGCCATCGAGTACACAGGAGCTGCGAATCGTTTTGTAGTCGTAGTAGTGATCGGAGAGGAAGATGGCCATGTTCTTGTTGCGGAGTTGGCCCGCTGGCATGGTGTTCTCGCAGTGCTCTCCCATCCGTTCGTGCAGCTGTTTGTTGCGGACATTCGGGTCCAGTTCGTTGATGGCTTGTCGCTCTGCTGGAGTGGCGCCCAGGGCATGCACAATGTCCGGCAGGTAGTGGATGCTGCGGTCTGATGGCGTGAGTCGGCGCAGCTGCACGGCATCAGATTCGCTGCGAATCCAGGATTGGCGCATCTGCGCCAGGGTGGGGGTGTAGCTGCTCAGGAGGTGCTCCTGGGAGCCAATATCGGCGCTGATGATATGGAAGGGCGTCCGTGCTGGGATGTGGGCCCAGAAGTAGGGTTCGCCGATGATGGCGCCGCCGCCCACAATCAAGCGGGCGCGTCCGCCGGTCACGTCCTGTTCAATCTCACTGGCCAGGGCTTGATTCTCGGCGAGCTGCGATGGCCGAATGAAACGCAATTCCGCGCTGGTCGGTAGCAACTGCTGAAAGGCAAGGCGAAAGGCCTCGTCGCCGGCATTTTTTGATCCGTAGTAGCCAAAGATATAAAACCATTGCGGTGCCATCAGCCTGCGCTCCTGATTGCCTGCTCCCGAAAGCTCAACCTAAAAAGATGCTGGAAGGGAATTGCTTTTTGCAGCACTGCTGCCCCAGGCCTGCGTTGGACTTGCTACAGGTCTGTGGGGTTTGTCGTTGGCATCTCCAGTTGGGATCTGATCAGGGCCATGGTTAGGGTGATGGCCCGTTCGATGTTCACAATCTCGAACGGGAGATTGTGCTGCTCCGCCTCGGGCAGGGATGCTGCTGCCGCGTCCTGGACATAGAGATCCGTGGGCAGGGTGGCGAGTGGCCCTGCGCCTTCGCATTGGTGGCGATGCCAGCGGGCGATGGCTTCCGCATGGGGCGAACCCACCAGGCACAGGCCTGGAATTGTCGGTTGCAGCCAGCCCAGCTTGTGCTGCATCGTGCCTTCGTGGGTGACATAAAAGCGCAACCCTTGGGTGCGCTGCATCCAGGCGGCAAATCCCAGCCCGGAGAGCGTCTCCAGTTGTGCCTGGGGGCAGGCTTCCATGATTTCCAGCACCCGTTTGGCGCAGGCTTGCTCCCGCTGCTGCGCTTGGGGATGATCACAATTGTTGTGTTGATACGTGAATCCGTCCAGCAGGATCAAGGGCCGCTGAAACTGCTGCGTCAGCGTTGCAATTAAGCCGCGGAAATAGACCGTTTCATTGCGCAGCTCCCGTCGTCCTGGTCCGCGGATGCCCAACAGGATCAAGGGTTGGGGCCGATCAGGCGGCAGCGCTGGCGGCGCCTCCCTGGCGAGGGCCTCGATCACCGTGGCGCGGGCCTGCGCCGTCACCAGCGTGCTGCCCAGGCGCACGCTGGGGCGCTGGCCCATCAGCTCGGGCTCCACCAGGCTCACGCCCTCCAGCTGGGCCAGGTTCAGCACGGTGTCGTTGTCCTGTAGGAGCTCCAGGCAGGTGCCCGCATCCAGTAGCCGCAGCAGTGGATCCAGCTCGTTCCAGAGGAAATGGGCAAAGTTGCCATCACCGGCCCGCACCACCGCCCGTTCGCCAGAGCGCTGCTGGGCTGCCGCCGGTGGCGCGGGCTGCAGCGGTTGCGCTGACAGCCGATAGCCCTCGCCGCATTCCCCGGATGACCACCACCACAGGCTCTGGTCGTTCAGGCGTTGCAGCAGCAGGTGGTTGCGATCGGCATCCGCCCGGCAGTGCTGCAGTTGATAGGTGTCCCCATCCCGCTGCAGCTCCAGGGGCCGCCCCTCAAGGATGTCCAGTTGGTAGCGACGCAGGGAGCGGGGGTAGACCCAGCGATTCAGCGCCTCCAGTTTTGTTGCCGGAAGCGAGGCCATGGCCTGGCTGGCGGCGACGCGCTCACGGCACAGTTGGGCTGCTCGGCTCAGGCCTGTGGCCTCCAGGGCCCGGCCCAGCGCCAGCAGGCCACTCTCCAGGCCCAGCTCCTCGATGGCCGCAGAGGAGAGGCCCAGGTTGTGCGCCTGGCCCAGGGTTTGGCGGGCCCGGCGCAGGCGGCTGGCGGCGCCTCCTTGATCCTCGTGCTGCAGCAGTGCCTGGGCCTGGATCAGCCAGGACTGTGATTGTTGGGGATCTGGCTGTCCCTCCGCCATGGCCCTCGGTCCAGGCTGCCGATGGCCGGAGCCTATGCATGGTGATCGGTCGTGGCGGCTCCTCCCCTCATTCCCACTGCCCCAGCCAGCGCTGCCGCCAGACCCCTGAGGCCAGCCAGGCACTTCCCGGCCCGCGGCGCCGGAAGGAATACCAGAGGCGGTTGAGTTGAAAGCTGCGCTTGTTCTGCTGCGCCAGGCCAGGGTCGTCGGCCAGGGTGCGGCTCTGCAGGGGGTTTTGGGCCAGCATCCGCCCATGGGCAAAGCTGCCGTTGAGGCGTTGCACGCTGGGGGTGGCCAGCAGGCGGTCGCGGTAGTCGAGGTCTTCGCAGTACGCGGGGTAGTAGCGCTCATCGAAACGGCCCACGGCATCCCAGGCCAGGGCGGTGAGCACAAAGGCGGAGAAGGCGCGATCCCCCGGGAACAGCGCCAGGTATTGCGGTTGATCGGGATTCAGCCGCGCCACAACCTCAGCCAGCAGCCCCGGGGGAAACACCACGTCGTGGTTCACGATCAGGGCCATGCCCGCCTGGGGAAAGCTGAGCAGGATCTGATTCCAGGCTGCTGCCACCCCCGCATTGGCAAAGGGCCTGGCCACGCGGATCTGGCCGATCCCTGGCCGGCCCTCCCGCTCCAGCTGCCGCAGCGTATGGCGCAGCTGCAGGGCCTGGGGGTCGTTGCGGCCACCGCTCTGATCCACGATCGCGAGCACGTCAATCGGCACGTCCAGGCTGGCCAGCAGGTTGTGCAGATGCTCCTCGCCATTGAGGATCGGCACCCCAACCAGGGGCAGCACCCCCGCTGGGGCAGCCTGCGGTCGCAATTGCTCCAGGCCCTGCCAGAACAGCTCCAGCAGCTGGCCGTCGTGGCTGCGCTCGCACACGTCGGCCAGGCAGCGCCACAACGGCTCACTCGGCTGTGGATCGGGTTGGCCCCGTTCCGGCAGAGCGGCCAGCCACTCCAGTAGCCAGGTGAGTACCAGGGCCCGGGCCTGCGGCCAGGCGCCCAGGTTGAGCAGCAGCTCCACGGTCCGGGCGCGTTCCTCGGAGTCCGTGGGGATGGGCTGATTCAGGAGCCCTTGGGCGAGGTGATCGCCCGCTTGGCGCCATCGGGCCACGAGGTGCTCGAGGGCGTTCGGGTCTGGGTTGGGTTGCGGCGGATGGCTCACCGGCTGGGCTCCTGAGGGGGGGCAGGCCCCAGCCTCAGCTGCACCTGCCAGCCACCCTGGGGGGAGGCCCCCACCTGCAGTTCGCCCCCATGGCTGCGGCAGAAACTGCGGGCGATGGCCAATCCCAAGCCATGGTGGGGTGGTGGCAGCAGGGGCATGCCCAGGGGTGAGGCCAGCCCCGCCTTGCCCGTGTCATCCAGCTGGATCACCGTGCCCGTGCCGCTGGGATGGGCCGTGATCCGCACCGGTGCGCCTCCATGCTCCAGGGCGTTCTCGATCAGGTTGTGGAGGGTGCGCTGCAGGAGTCGGCGATCCACCCAGCTGCTGAGTGCTGCCGGGATGTCCACCACCACCAGCCGCGGCCCGTAACTTCTGGCGATCTCCCGGCAGAAGGGTTCCAGGGGCAGCCGTTCGCGCGGGGCGGGGCTGATCCCCTGCTCGCCGATCTCCCCCAGCTCCCGATCCAGGGCCACCAGGGCTTCGAGATCGGCTTCCAGGCCGGCCACGAGCTCGGGGTCATGGGTGTCCTGGTCCCGCAGGGTCTCCACCCGCAGCAACAGCCGCGTCAGGGGCCCCCGGATGTCGTGGGCCAGATCATCGAACTGGCGCTGCCGGTTGACTGCGGCGCTTTGCATCTGATGCAACAGGCCATTGATGCGGTGGGAGAGCAGCTGGAGCGGAGCGATGCCGCCGTCGAGCACCAGGGTGACCTCCTGGCAGGACTGCCGGGGCAGGGCTTTGAGCAGTTGGTTGAGCGGTTGCCACAGCTCCCGCTGCAGGAAGGCCACAACCCCCACGAGCCCGCCCAGCACGATGGCCAGCACCACCAGCAGCCCGCCACTGGTGGCCACCAGGTTCAAGCCACTGTGGTGCAGCAGCAGCAGTGCCAGGAGCAGCAGCAGTAAGGCAGTGGTCATCCCAAGCGCACAGGCGATCAGCAGTTCGCGGCGATCGCGGCCACTCAACAGAATTGCCCGCTTCATCGGGGCGCCCCCTCGCTGGGCTGCCCATCGCTGCCGGTTTCGATGCGCAGGGCATAGCCATGGGCCCGCACCGTTTCGATCTGCAGGGACCCGCCGGAGGCCTGCTCCAGCAGGCGCCGCAGTCGGGAGAGCCGCATGTCGATGCTGCGGCTGCTGCTCACTGGGGTGAGGCTGCCACTGGCCAGGGCCAGTTGCTCGCGGGTCAGAACGCGGCCAGGGGCCCGGCAGAGGGCCAGCAGCAGGATCCGCTCCCCCCGACTCAGCGTGACGCTTGGGGCTCCGGCCTTGCGTAGGGAACCCTCGTGGGGGCGAAACGCCACCTCCCCGAGCGCAATCTGCTGTTCCTGCTGCGATGGGGACACGGCCAGGTGTTGGCTGATTCGCAACAGCTGTTCGCAGCGCAGCAGCATTTCTCTGGCATGGAAGGGTTTCACCAGGTAGTCCTGGGCGCCTTGTTCCAGGCCATGGATGCGATCAGCGGCGCTTCCCATGGCGGAGAGCATCAGCACGGGAAAGCTCTGACCTGCCCGGCGCAGATCGTGCAGCAGTTGGGTGCCGAGGTGGTCGGGCAGTCGTTGATCGAGCACCAGCAGATCAGGGCGGCCGTCCTGCAGGGCTGCCAGCATCTGCTCGGGGCGATGGAACGTTCGCACCTGCCAACCGCTGCGGCGCAAGCGGGGCACCATCTGCCGGCAGAGGTCGATGTCGTCGTCCAGCCACCACAGCACTGAGCCGGGGTAGGCGGAGTTGAAGGTCTTGTCCTGCCCTGCCGCCACAGCTCACCGGGAGTGCTCCACCGCAAGTGTGATCAGAAGTGGCGGCCATCAAGCGCCCTCTGTAGGCCGGCCCTGCACGAAAAAAGCCCAACGCTGGCGTTGGGCTTCTCGAGTTTGGGATGGTGGGAGGCCTGGTGCCTGGCCTTGATCAGGCCCCAGCTCCAGCCAGGGCAGGCATGGCCAGAGGCTCGGTGGTTTTGCGGATCACAACCTGTTTGTTGTCGTCCACATCCACCACTGCCGCATCGCCATCGCCCAGCCTGCCGGAGAGGAATTCCTCGGCGAGGGAGTCTTCCAGGAGGCGCATCACCGCCCGGCGAAGCGGACGGGCTCCGTAGCTGGGGTTATACCCCTCTTCCACCAGCCGTTCCTTGAACGCTTCGGTAACGGAGAGGTGAATGCCCTTCTCGCCCATGCGGCCGAACACCTCCTTGAGCATGATCTCGGCGATCTCCTTCACTTCGTCGCGGGTGAGCTGACGGAAGACGATGATTTCGTCAAGTCGGTTCAGGAATTCGGGGCGGAAGTACTGCTTCAGCTCCTCATTCACCAGGGAACGAATGCGGTTGTAGTTCGTTTCCTCGGCATCGCCGCCGGAGAATTCGAAGCCGAGGCCGCCGCCGCCCTTCTCAATCACCTTCGAACCGATGTTCGAGGTCATGATGATCAGCGTGTTCTTGAAGTCCACCGTGCGGCCTTTGGAGTCGGTCAGACGACCGTCTTCGAGCAGCTGCAGCAGCAGGTTGAACACGTCCGGGTGGGCTTTTTCGATCTCGTCGAACAACACCACGGTGTAGGGCCGGCGACGCACCGCTTCCGTGAGCTGACCGCCTTCGTTGAAGCCCACATAGCCGGGAGGCGAACCGATCAGCTTGCTGACGGTGTGGCGCTCCATGAACTCCGACATGTCGAGGCGGATCATGGCCTCTTCGCTGCCGAAGAAGTAGGCCGCCAACGATTTGGTGAGTTCGGTTTTGCCCACGCCGGTGGGGCCGGAGAAGATGAAGCTGGCGATGGGGCGGTTGGGGTTCTTGAGGCCCACCCGGGCCCGACGGATGGCGCGGGACACGGCCTTCACCGCTTCGTCCTGGCCGATCAGGCGCTGGTGGAGGGTCTCCTCCATGTTCAGCAACTTGGCCGACTCGCTCTCGGTGAGCTTCTGAACAGGCACGCCCGTCCAGGAGGCCACGATCTGGGCGATGTCCTCCTCGGTGACCATCGGCATCCGGTCGGCATCCAGCGCCGCTTCAGCAGGCATGGCCGGGGCTGCGAGGGCTTCAGAGCCTTCGCCGGCTTCTGGCGAGGGCTCGTCCTCCTTCCGGGTTTGGAGAATAGTGCGGATCTGCTCGCGCAGCTCCACTTCCTTGTCGCGCAGCTCACCGGCTTTGGTGAAGTCCTGCTCGCGGACGGCATCCTCCTTCTGCTTCTGGACATCGCGCAGTTGCTTGTCCACTTCCTTGGCTGCCGGGGGCAGCTTGGAATTCATCAGCCGCACGCGGCTGCCGGCCTCGTCGATCAGGTCAATGGCCTTGTCGGGCAGGAAGCGATCGGAGATGTAGCGGTCGCCCAGGGTGGCCGCGGCCACCAGGGCCTCGTCGGCGATCTTGAGGCGGTGGTGGGCCTCATAGCGCTCCCTGAGACCCCGCAGGATCTCGATGGTGTCGTCCACGGAGGGTTCACCCACCATCACTGGCTGGAAGCGACGCTCTAGGGCGGCGTCCCGCTCAATGTGCTTGCGGTATTCATCCAGCGTGGTGGCGCCGATGCACTGCAGTTCACCCCGGGCCAGGGCGGGCTTGAGGATGTTGGCGGCGTCGATGGCACCTTCGGCGGCACCGGCGCCGATCAGGGTGTGCACCTCGTCGATCACGAGGATCACGTTCCCAGCCCCGCGGATCTCCTCCATGATTTTCTTGAGGCGCTCCTCGAACTCACCGCGGTACTTGGTGCCGGCCACCAGCAGGCCGATGTCGAGGGTGAGGACGCGCTTGTCTTCGAGGATGTCCGGGATATCGCCGGAGTTGATTCGCTGGGCGAGGCCCTCGGCGATGGCGGTTTTGCCAACGCCGGGCTCACCAATCAGCACGGGGTTGTTCTTGGTACGGCGTCCCAGGATCTGGATCACCCGCTCAATCTCGTTCTGGCGGCCCACCACGGGGTCGAGCTTGCCGTCGGCGGCCTGCTGGGTGAGGTTGCTGCCGAATTCGTCGAGGGTGGGGGTCTTGGTGGAGCCCTTACTGCCCCCACCGCTGGCCACCTCGGCGGTCTCGCCGAGCATGCGGATCACCTGGGTCCGCACCTTGGCCAGGTCAACGCCGAGGTTCTCCAGCACGCGGGCGGCCACACCCTCGCCTTCGCGGATCAGGCCCAGCAGCAGGTGCTCGGTGCCGATGTAGTTGTGGCCCAGCTGGCGGGCTTCCTCCAGGGACAGCTCCAGCACGCGCTTGGCCCTGGGCGTGAAGGGAATCTCCACGGCCACAAAGCCAGAGCCCCGGCCGATGATCTTCTCCACCTCAACGCGGGCGTCCTTGAGGTTCACGCCCATGGACTTGAGCACCTTGGCGGCCACACCCGTGCCCTCGCCGATCAGGCCCAGCAGGATCTGCTCGGTGCCGACGAAGTTGTGGCCAAGGCGGCGGGCCTCCTCCTGGGCCAGCATGATCACCTTGATGGCCTTCTCGGTAAACCGCTCGAACATGGGGCGGGGCCTTTTGCGGGTGACCCCAACCTATCAGGGTTGGAGGGGGTTGTGTGGTGTGCCGTTCGACACCCTCAAACCCTTTGCGGCAGCTGAAGGGTGCCGGCCTCATTTGCACAACTGAAACCTGAAAAGTTTTCGGTTCTACGCATCAGGAATGGACGGCAATCCGTACTGCCTGGGCATGCCGTAAATCAGCTGCGCTCCCTTGTCTGGTCAAGCTTGAGCCATTGGATCAGAGCATCCTGGCCATTGCGGTAGTAGGCGCGACGGATCCCGGCGGTCTGAAAGCCGGCCGCGGCGTAGAGGGCCTGGGCGGCGCTGTTGTCGGCGGCTACCTCCAGGGTGGCGTGGGCGGCCCCCTGGGCCGAGCCCTCCAGCAGCAGGGCCGCCAGCACCCGACGGCCCAGGCCCCGGCGCCGCTGCTGGGGATGCACTGCCACGGCCGTGATGTGGAGCTCGTCCACCACCAGCCAGCCGCAGGCCAGGGCCTGCAGTTGCGGTCCCAGCCACAGTCCCAGGCAAGGGCGCCGGGCCTCCATCAGTTCGGTGTGCCACTGCTGGCGAGTCCAGAAGCCGCCCAGGGCTGCCCCATAGAGCTCCAGGCAGGCCTCCAGGGCCTCGGGGGCCAGGGGCCGGATGGCTTCAGCCGGACTGTTTGGTTCGCTCGACACGGATGCGGCGCGGGGCGCTGCCTACGATTCTGAGCTGTTCACGACCTCTGGTTCGCGCGATGACCAGCACCTCCGCCCCGGCCATCGCCTGTGAGCGCCCGTTCGAGCGGGATCGGGATATGAACAGTCCCAACCGCAATCTCGCCCCGGTCAGCACAGCCCTGGATGCCAAGGGGCGCCTGCAGGTGGGGGGCTGCAATCTCGGCGAGTTGGCCCGCCGCTATGGCACGCCGCTCTATGTGTTGGACGAGGCCACCCTGCGGGGCAATGCCCAGGCCTATCGCGAGGCGTTGAGCCGCTTCTACCCCGGCCAGGCCCTGGCTCTCTATGCCTCCAAGGCCAACAGCAGCCTGGCCATCACAGCCCTGGTGGCGGCTGAGGGGCTGGGGCTGGATGCCGTGTCCGCCGGGGAGCTGCTCACCGCCATCCGCGGGGGGATGCCCCCGGAGCGGATCGTGTTTCACGGCAACAACAAGAGTGTTGAGGAGCTGAAACTGGCGGTGGAGCTGGGCGTCACCGTGGTGGCGGACAACTGGCTGGATCTGGAGCAACTAGCGGCCCTGGCCCCCGCTCAGCCCGTGCCCCTCATGCTGCGCTTCACGCCGGGGATCGAGTGCCACACCCACGAGTACATCCGCACCGGCCACCTCGACAGCAAGTTCGGCTTCGACCCCGACCAACTGGAGTCGGTGCTGCAACACCTGCTGGGCTGCCCATGGGCGCGGCTCACCGGCTTGCACGCCCACATCGGCTCGCAGATCTTCGAGCTCCAACCCCACCGCGATCTGGCCGGGGTGATGGCGGACGCCCTGCAGCGGGCGCGCGCCTTGGGCCACCCCGTGACCGACCTCAACGTGGGCGGTGGTCTGGGCATTCGCTACGTGGCGAGCGACGATCCGCCGAGCATCCAGGCGTGGGTTCAGACCGTGGCGCAGGCCGTGGCCGCTGCCTGTGAGGAGCGTGGCCTGGAGCTGCCCCGTCTGCTCTGTGAGCCGGGGCGCTCGCTGGTGGCCACGGCAGGCCTCACCCTCTACACCGTGGGCAGCCGCAAGGAGATCCCAGGCCTGCGTACCTATCTGTCTGTGGATGGCGGCATGAGCGACAACCCCCGCCCCATCACGTATCAATCGCAGTACACGGCCCTACTGGCCGATCGCCCCGAGGCCGAGGCCACGGACACCGTGACCCTGGCGGGCAAGCACTGTGAATCCGGCGATGTGTTGCTGAAGGACCTGGCCCTTCCCCCCGCCACCACCGGGGATGTGCTCGCTGTGTTGGCGACCGGTGCCTACAACGCCTCGATGGCCTCCAACTACAACCGCATCCCCAAACCCGCAGCCGTGTTGGTGCACGACGGCCAGGCGGAACTGGTGCAGCGGCGGGAGCAGCCGGAGGAACTGCTGCGCTACGACGTTCTGCCAGAGCGTTTGCGGCCGGTAACCTGAGCTAAAGCGTTTTGATTCGGGTTGTTTGATCCACGGCTATTGCTGGACCTGCTCTTCGCCACGGCGTTGGGCGTGGTGCTGCTGGCCCGGGTCACTGAACCGCGCACCCTCTGGCTGCTGAGGGGCTATCTCACCCTGGTGGCCCTCGCCTGGGTGGTTCAGCGCTACGCCAACCTGCCTCTCACCAGCAAGCTGGTGGATGCTCTGGTGCTGGCCTGCAGCCTGGCCCTGGCGATCCTCTGGCAGGGGGAGCTGCGCCGGCTGATGGAGCTGTTGGGCACCGGCCGTCTGGATGTGCTGTTCGGCAGTCAACGGGCCGACCAACAGGCGTCAGGGGCCGTTGCGGTGCTGAGTGAGGCGGCAGGTCGCCTGTCCCAGTTGCGGCGCGGGGGCTTGATCGTGCTGGATCTGGGCAGTGACCTGCGGCCCGAGGACTTTCTCAACCCCGGCATTGCTCTCGATGCCCAGCTGTCGGTGGATCTGTTGCTCAACCTCTTTGCCGTGGACACCCCTCTGCACGATGGGGCTGTGCTGGTGAAGGACAACCGCATCCTTTCGGCCGGGGTGATCCTGCCCCTCTCCCGCCAGGGCCTCAATCGTTTCGGTACCCGTCACCTGGCGGCCCTGGGCATCACCGAGCGCTTCGATCGCTGCCTGTGCATCGTGGTCTCCGAGGAGACCGGCACCCTGTCCATGGCCCGGCAGGGGCGGTTGGAGCGCCCCATCACCAGCAGCCGCCTGCACGAACTTCTCAGTGAGGCCATGGCCCAGACCCCCAAGGCGGCCGCCAAGCAGGCGGGGCGTAGCGTGGCCCTGGATCCGTCCGATTCATCTCCATGAGTCGCTCCCTGGCGACCACCACACCTGTCCAGGGGAATCGACCCTCGCTCCAGACTCTCCCGGCTGGATTGGATCCGGCACGACTGCCCAGCCATGTGGCCGTGATCATGGACGGCAATGGACGCTGGGCGCGGCGCCGCAATTTGCCTCGCGTGATGGGCCATCGCGAGGGGGTGGAAGCCCTGAAGCGCACCCTGCGGCTCTGCAGCGATTGGGGGATCGGCGCCCTCACGGCCTATGCCTTCTCCACGGAGAACTGGAGCCGCCCCGGTGAGGAGGTGAGTTTCCTGATGACCCTGTTTGAGCGGGTGCTGGCCCGCGAACTGGGGGCCCTGGAGCGGGAACAGGTGCGGATTCGCTTCCTCGGTGACCTCGACCAGTTGCCCCAGGGATTGCAGGAGTTGATCGCCAATGCCGAGGCCCGCACGGCCGCCAACAGCGGCATCCACTTCAACGTGTGCACCAACTACGGCGGTCGCCGCGAACTGGTGCGGGCTGCCCGCGCCCTGGCCCAGAAAGCCGTGCTCGGGCAGCTGGAACCCCATCAGATCGATGAGCAGGCCTTCGCCGCCGAGCTCCACACCGCTGGGGAGCTGGATCCCGATCTGCTGATCCGCACCAGTGGTGAGCAGCGCATCAGCAACTTCCTGCTCTGGCAGCTTGCCTATGCCGAACTGCACATCACCGATGTGCTCTGGCCCGATTTCAACGAGCAGGCCCTGGTGCAGGCCCTGCTCGACTACCAGAGCCGCCAGCGCCGCTTCGGTGGCGTCGAACCCGTTTCGCCCTGACTCTTCCTCAGCCCTTGACCGCCACCCTCGCCCAACCGGCCTTCGCCCTCCGCCACGACTGGACCACTGCTGAGATCCAGGCGTTGTTGGAACTGCCGTTGATGGAGCTGCTCTGGCGGGCCCAGGCGGTGCATCGCGCGGCCAACCCCGGCTACAGGGTGCAGCTGGCCTCGCTGCTGAGCGTGAAGACCGGCGGCTGTGAGGAGGACTGCGCCTATTGCCCCCAGTCGATGCACAACAGCAGCGACGTCACAGGTCGGCCGGAGCTGGAGGTGGAGCCGGTGCTGGCCCGGGCTCGGGCGGCCAAGCAGGCCGGTGCCCATCGCTTCTGCATGGGCTGGGCCTGGCGCGACATCCGCGACGGGGCTCCCTTTGAGGCGATGCTCCAGATGGTGCGCGGCGTGCGCGAGCTGGGCCTGGAGGCCTGCGTCACTGCCGGCATGCTCACCGACAGCCAGGCCGCGCGGCTCGCCGAGGCGGGCCTCACCTCCTACAACCACAACCTGGACACCAGTCCGGAGCATTACGACCAGATCATCACCACCCGCACCTACCAGGAGCGGCTGGAAACCCTGGAGCGGGTGCGGCAGGCGGGCATCTCCATGTGCTGCGGCGGCATCATCGGCATGGGCGAGAGCACCACGGATCGAGCCTCGTTGTTGCAGGTGCTCGCTTCCATGGAGCCCCACCCCGAGAGCGTGCCGATCAATGCCCTGGTGGCCGTGGAGGGCACGCCGCTGGAGGCGCTGCCGCCGGTGGATCCCCTCGAGCTGGTGCGCATGGTGGCGGTGGCCCGCATCCTCATGCCCCACAGCCGGGTACGCCTCAGCGCCGGCCGTGAAACCATGAGCCGCGAGGGCCAGGTGCTCTGCTTGCTGGCTGGGGCTGATTCCATCTTTTACGGCGACACCCTGCTCACCACCGGCAACCCCGATGTGGCGGCGGATCGGGAGCTGCTTGCGGCGGCGGGTGTGAGTGCCTGGGAGGAGCCGCACTCCTGAGGGATGCCATGAGGGTGCAGGTGGCGGCGTTCTATTGCTTCGCCGCGATGGCGGAGCTGCCGCAGCTGCGGGTTGCGTTGCAGGAGCTCGCCTCTGCGGGCCAGGTGCGCGGCACGATCCTGCTGGCGGAGGAGGGGGTGAACGGCACGATCAGTGGTCCGGAGCCTGGGGTGCAGGCGGTGCTGGCCCGGTTGCGGGCGGTGCCCGGGCTGCAGGGGCTGGAGGCCAAGTTGAGCTGGGTGGACCAGCAGGCCTTTCACCGGCTGAAAGTGCGGTTGAAACGCGAGATCGTCACCATGGGCTGCCCCACGGTGAAGCCCGCGGAGGCGGTGGGCACCTACGTGCCGCCGCAGCAATGGGAGGCCCTGATCCGGGATCCCGACACCCTGGTGATTGATACCCGGAATGCCTATGAGGTGGCCGTGGGCAGCTTCGAGGGGGCGATCGATCCGGGCACGGCCAGTTTCCGGGAGTTTCCGGACTGGGTGGAGCGGGAGCTGCGCCCCCTGGTGGCCGAGCGACAACCCAAGGCCATTGCCATGTTCTGCACCGGAGGCATTCGCTGCGAGAAGTCCACGGCCTACCTGCTGCAACAGGGGTTTGCAGGGGTCCATCACCTGCAAGGGGGCATCCTCAAGTACCTCGAGGAGATGCCGGAGCAGGGCAGCAGCTGGCAGGGCGAATGTTTCGTGTTTGACCAGCGGGTGAGCCTGAACCACCGCC
Source organism: Synechococcaceae cyanobacterium (assembly GCA_947461705.1). GTDB lineage: Bacteria > Cyanobacteriota > Cyanobacteriia > PCC-6307 > Cyanobiaceae > Vulcanococcus. The sequence continues at coordinate 3,698 of CANHMF010000014.1, read as the reverse complement.
TTGAGCCCGGCTCCTATGCCCTTTGCCATGCCTGCGGCCTGCCGGTCTCCCCTGACGACCAGGCCTTGCCCAGTTATGTGCGGGGTGTGAGCTGCCGCCATTGCCTGGAGCGCTTCAGCGATGCCGATCGGGAACGCTTCGCCGAGCGTCAGCGGCAAATGGAGTGGGCCCGCCGCCGCGGGGAGCAGCACATCGGTGGCTGAGGCTCTGCCGGTTCTCTACAGCTTCCGGCGTTGTCCCTTCGCCATGCGGGCCCGGCTGGCTCTGGCCGCGGCGGGCTGGCGGCCTGGGGTGACCCTGGAGCTGCGGGAGGTGAGGTTGCAGGCCAAACCGCCGGAGCTGCTGGAGGCTTCAGCCAAGGGCACGGTGCCGGTGCTGGTGCTGCCGGATGGCACCGTGCTGGAGCAGAGCCTGGCGATCATGGGCTGGGCCCTGGAGCAGGCGGATCCCCAGGGCTGGTTGGCGGGGTGGTCTGCCTCCGAAGCCGCCTTGATCACGGCGCTGATCGCTGAGAACGACGGCCCCTTCAAGCACCATCTTGATCGCTTCAAATATCCCGACCGCTTTGGCGACACTGGCCTGGCCGAGCGCCCCTCGCACCGGGCGGCGGCCGTGGCCATCCTGCGCGTCTGGAGCGAGCGGCTGCAGCGGGGCGGCTGGCTGCTGGGTGATCGCCCCTGCCTGGCCGACTGGGCCCTGCTGCCGTTCGTGCGCCAGTTCCGGCTGGCGGATCCGGAGGGCTTTGAGGCCGAGCTGCCCTTGGCGCCGCTGCAGGCCTGGCTGCAGCGCTTGGAATCCTCGCCAGCGTTGGCGGCGGTGATGGAGCCCCCCTGGGGGCTGCGCCGCCCTTGGTACTCCACCGGCTGGCTGTATCACCTGGCCCTGCCCACCGACTGGCGAGCCGCGCGTGCCCAGGGCTCCTATCGGATCTCCACCCGCGGCCGCAGCTTGGAGCAGGAGGGCTTCATCCACACCTCCTACGCCCACCAGATCGAGGCCACCTACCGGCGTTTCTATGGCGATCTGGGTGAATTGCGCCTGTTGTGCATCGATCCGGGGCGTCTGCAGCCGCTGGGGGTCGAACTGCGGGTGGAGCCAGCCCCAGGGAGCGGTGAGCTGTTCCCGCACCTCTACGGCCCCCTGCCCCTGGACGCGGTGGTGCAGGTGGAGGCCTACCCATGAGTGTGGCGTTGGCCGGGCCCAGCCTGGCGGCCATCGAGCAGCGGGCCGCGGCGCAGGGGCTGCTGTTGCGCCTGCAGGTGACGCAGCTGCTGGGGGTTCGCACGCTGCGGGTGGTGGTGGCGCGGCCGCGGCCGGGGCAGCCCGCCCTGCTGCTGGGGGACCTGAAGGGCTGGGCCCTGCCGCTGGCTGATGGCCTGCAGCTCGACACCCTACGGGTGCAGGGAGAACACACCCAGGGGGTGGGACCGTTGATCTGGGCCGCCACGTTTGCGTGGGCGCTCGAGGTCACTCCCTGCCGCACGGCCCGGCTGTTGGCGATCCGCGATGGTGAGCAGCAGCATCGCCGCCTGGTGCGCTACTTCCGGCGGCTGGGGTTCCTGCCGATCCGGCCGGTGGGAGCGGCGGCACTGGATTTACCGCTGCGGCTGGTGTGGGGTGGTTCCGGCCTGCTGATGCGTGGCGACTGTGCCGAGGGGCTGGCACGGGCCTGGCGGCAGCTGGAGCAGTGTCAGTCGCCGGCGTGATAGCTGCTGCGCACCAGGGGGCCGCTGCGCACCTGGGCGAAGCCAAGCTCGCCTGCGATGGCACCCAGTTGCTGGAACTCCTCAGGCGTCCAGTAGCGATCCACCGGGATATGGGCCAGGGAGGGCCGCAGGTATTGGCCGAGGGTGAGGCGTTGGCAATCCACGGCCCGCAGGTCGCCCATGGCCTGCACCACCTCCTCAAAGCTCTCGCCCAGGCCCAGCATCAGGCCTGATTTGGTCGGGATCTGCGGGGCTAGCTCGCGGGCGGCCGCCAGCAGGCCCAGGGAGCGGCGGTAGGTGGCGCCGCGGCGCACCTCCCCCTGCAGCCGCTCCACTGTTTCCAGGTTGTGGTTGAAGCACACCGGCCTCGCCGCCAGCACGGTGGCCAGCCGTTGGTGTTGGGCGGCGATGGCCTCCTGCTCATCGCGATGGCCGCCCCAGAAGTCGGGGGTGAGCACTTCGATGGCCACCAGGGGGTTGCGTTGGCGAATGGCGGCCATGGTTCCGGTGAACAGGCCGGCGCCGTGGTCGGCCAGGTCATCGCGGGCAACGGCGGTGAGCACCACGTAACGCAGGCCGAGACTGAGCACGGCTGCGGCCACCCGCTCGGCTTCGGCGGCATCGAACGGGGCCGGTGCTTCTCCCTTCTCTACCTGGCAGAAGGCACAGCTGCGGGTGCAGATGGGGCCCCCCAGCAGGAACGTGGCGGTGCCGGCGGCGTAGCACTCGCCGCGGTTGGGGCAGCGGCCCTCCTCGCAGATGGTGTGCAGCCGCTGCTGTTTCACCACCCCCTGCACGGCTTCCAGGGCACTGGCGTTGCCGATGGGTGAGCGCAGCCAATCCGGCAGGCGCTCGGTGGGTGCGATGGCGCTGTAGCGGCTCTGGCGTGGGTTCACGGCCTCATTCCATCCGCCGGCGCCCCTCCAGGGCCCGTGCCAGGGTCACCTCATCGGCGTATTCCAGTTCGCTGCCCACCGGCAGCCCGTAGGCAATGCGGCTCACCTGGGTGAAGGGTTTGAGCAGCCGGGCCAGGTAGAGGCTGGTGGTGTCGCCCTCCACGCTGGGCGTGAGGGCCAGGATCACTTCCTCGATGCCATCGCGATCCACCCGCTCTACCAGCGGCTGGATCTGCAGCAGCTCAGGGCCCACCCCATCCATCGGCGAGATCAGCCCGCAAAGCACGTGGTAACTGCCCTTGAACTCGCGGGTGCGCTCCAGGGCCAGCAGGTCGCGGGAGTCGGCCACCACGCAGAGCACGCCGGTTTGGCGCGATTCATTGCGGCAGATCTCGCAGAGCGGATCGGCGGAGAGATGGAAGCAGCGGGTGCACTGGCCCACCTGGCTGCGGGCCGCCAGCAGGGCATCAGCGAAGGCCTGGATCTGCTCGGTGGGTTGGCGCAGCACGTGCAGAGCCAGCCGCTGGGCCGTGCGCGGGCCGATGCCGGGCAGGCGCTCGAACTGATCAATCAGTCGGGCCAGGGGGCGGGTGAAGCCGCTCAGGGGCCGGGTGCAGTTGGCGGAAATCTAGGCGTCCTGCATGGCTGTGGAGAGGCTGGTGCCCTCCAGGGCCGCCCCCTCCAGCTGGGTGCCGGTGAGTTTCACCCCGTCGGTGATGGCGCCCCGCAGGTCGGCGCCGCGCAGATCGGTGTGGCTGAGGTTCGCCCCCCGCAGGTTCGCCTTGCGCAGATCGGCATGGCTGCAGTTGGCATGGCTCAGGTCGGCTTCGCTGAGGTCGGAGCCGGCCAGGTGCGCGTCCTGGAGGTTGGCGCCACGCAGGATCGCTCCGTGGAGGTTCACCTCTCGCCACTGCCCAGGGGCGGCATCCAGTTCATCGAGATTGGCCTGGCTGATGTCGAGGCCGTCGAGCCAGAGCCCTGAGGCCGTGAGCATCTCCAGGGCGCTGTTGCGGGCGAAACTCATCTTTGCGCCGGCCTGCTGGCAGGTCAGGATCACCTCCAAGGCCTCGATGTTGTCCCGCTGGCGGCGCTTGCC
>CANHMF010000013.1 GCA_947461705.1 Synechococcaceae cyanobacterium | reverse complement strand
GGCTCTGGCAGCAACTGGGCGACGGCATCTGGCACAACCGTGAACCGCTCAAAACCGGCCACGCCCCTGAGTGCTACGCCAGCGCCCTCCCCGAGGACATCCGCCAGGGCCAGACGGGCCTGGCCTGCATCGACGCCGTCAGCAGCGAGCTCAGCAGCACCGGCTGGCTGCACAACCACGCGCGCATGTGGCTGGCCAGCTATGTGGTGCACTGGCGCCGGGTGCAGTGGCAGGCCGGTGCCCGCTGGTTCCTGCAGCACCTGCTCGATGGCGACCCCGCCAGCAACAACCTCAGCTGGCAGTGGGTGGCCAGCTGCTTCAGCAGCAAGCCCTACATCTTCAACCGCGCCAACCTGGAGCGCTTCAGCGGCGGGGTGCACTGCCAGGCCTGTGGGGCGGCCGCCGCGGGCCGCTGCCCCTTCGACGCCAGCTACGAGGCCCTGGCCAGCCAGTTGTTCACCGAAGCACTCCCGGAAGCGCCCCACACCCCCGCCGGGCCGGACGCGCCGGTGCCCGGGGAGCCGCCGGCCCCCAGCCCAGTGCCGAAGGCCCCGGTGGTGTGGGTGCATGGCGAAGCCCTGGGCCCCGCCAACCCCGCGCTCCAGGCCCATCCGGATCGGCCGGCACTGTTCGTGTTCGACGACGCGCTGATCAGCGGCAACGGGGAATCCCAGGGCCTCAGCCTCAAACGGCTGGGGTTTCTCTACGAGTGCCTGCTGGAGCTGCCGCTCACGCTGCGCCGCGGCGATGTGGCCGCCCAGGTGCTGGCCTTTGCCCGGCGCCACGGGGCCGATGGCGTGGTCACCAGCGCCGCGGTGGATCCCCGCTTCGCAGCCATCCGCGACCAGATCGCCACCGAGCTGCCGGTGCAGGTGCTGGCCACCCCCCCGTTCGTGCCGCTGGAGGCCCCGGTGGATCTGAGGCGCTTCAGCCGCTACTGGCGCCGCGCCGAACCCGCCCTCTGGAGCAGGGCCTCCTCCTGCTGACGCACCTCCGAGGCGGGGGGCAGCAGATCTTGCTCCTCCGTGAGCGGGAACACCTCCACCTTCACCTGCTCGGGCCGGGTGGGTGGCTCCAGCCACTGCCACTGGGCCCGCGGCGCCCTGGCCTTGCAGAGGGCCTCCAGCTCCCGCCGCAGCGCCCGGCGCACGTCTTGACGGGCCACGGCCGCAAAGAACTCCTGGCGGGATGTCAAACCGGAGCTGAAGGGAGCACGGCCATTGCCGTTGAACAGTCGGGCCGGACTGGGCAGCCAGCGGGGACGGCAAACCCCGGCCTGGGTGGTGTCGGTGTCCAGCCAGAGGTGCAGGCCATAGCCATCGGGTTCACTCACCACCGCCAGGCCATCGTGGGGTTGATGCCGCTGCAGGGGATAGATCGCCCAGCTGGCCCGGCGATGGGCGGGCACACAGGCCACCACGAGCGCCAGCGGTAACAACAGCGCCACGAGCGCCGCAGGCTGCCGGGCCAGTACACAACGGGCCAAAAAGCTCAAACAGAAAATCTGCGTCGCATCCTGCCCCAGATCCCCTGCCGGAACAGCCATGGTGCTCACCCCGTCCACGATGTTGCCCCTGGGCACGCCCCTGCCGGCCTTTGCGCTGGAGGCGGTGCAGGGGGGGCGCTTCAGCACGCGCCAGCTGGAGGCCCGTCCAGTGCTGGTACTGGTGCTCTGCGCCCACTGCCCGTTTGTGATCCACATCGAACCGGAACTGAGCCGGCTCCAGCACGACTTCAGCCAGCAGGTGCAGATCGTGGCCCTCTCCAGCAACAGCACCACCACCCATCCCCAGGACGGGCCGGAAGGCCTGCGCGACCAGGCCCGGCGCAACGGCTGGCAGTTTCCCTACCTCTGGGATGCCGATCAGAGCGTGGCGCACGCCCTATACGCCGCCTGCACGCCAGACCTGTACCTGTTCGATGCCAGCCACCACCTGGTGTATCGGGGCCAGCTGGATGGCAGCCGTCCCGGCAACAGCGTGCCCCTCGATGGCCGCGACCTGCGCTCTGCGATCCAGGCCCTGCTGGCGGGAGTACCGATCAACCCGGAGCAACGGCCCTCGATCGGTTGCAACATCAAGTGGCACCCCAACCAGCAGGCTTAAGGTTGCCTTCATGCAGGTGCCCCCCTTCAGCCTCACCGAACAGCTTCATCACCTCGGTGAGCAGCTGGATGCAGCCGTGCTGCAGGTGCTGCGCAGCGGCCAGTACATCGGCGGCAGCGTGATTGCGGACTTCGAACATGCGTTCGCGGCCTCGGTGCAAAGTCCCCACGCCATCGGCTGCAACAGCGGCACCGATGCCTTGATCCTGGCGCTGCGGGGCCTGGGCATTGGCCCCGGTGATGAAGTGATCACCTGCTCCTTCAGTTTTTTTGCCACTGCCGAGGCCATCAGCGCCGTGGGCGCCACCCCGGTGTTTGTGGATGTGGAAGAGAGCTCCTATCTGATCAATCTGGATCAGGTGGAAGCCGCCATCACCCCGGCCACCAAGGCCCTGCTGCCGGTGCACTTGTTCGGCCGCCCGGTGGATATGCAGCGGGTGTGCGCCATCGCCCAACGCCACAACCTCAAGGTGGTGGAGGATTGCGCCCAGGCCAGCGGCGCCAGCTGGGCGGGCCGCCCCGTGGGCAGCTGGGGCGATGTGGGCTGCTTCAGTTTCTTCCCCACCAAGAACCTCGGCGGAGCCGGCGATGGCGGCGCGGTGACCTGCCACGACGCCACCCTGGCCAAGACCATGCGGGAGCTGGCGGTGCATGGCATGCCTCGCCGCTACCTGCACACCTCCCTCGGCTACAACAGCCGGCTCGATGCCATTCAGGCCGCCGTGCTGACCGTCAAGCTCCCCCATCTCGAGGGCTGGATCAGCCGACGCCGCAGCGTTGCTGCCACCTACCGCCAAGGCCTCGTGGACGCGGCAAGCATCCATCTGCCGGAAGCGGGCCCCGAGGGCCACAGCTGGAATCAATTTGTGGTGCGCGTGCCCCAGTGCGGCAATGCAGCCGCCTGCGGCGGCAGCTGCAGCCCCTCCAGCGACAGCGCTGATTACGCCCTACCGGAGGCCTGCTGCCGCGACTGGCTCAAGCAGCAACTCCAGGATTGTGGCGTCACCACGATCATCTACTACCCGATTCCCATTCACCGCCAGCCCGCCTATGCCCAGCTCGGCTACGGCCCCGGCTCCCTGCCCATCACCGAGCGCCTGTGTGCCGAGGTGCTGAGCCTGCCGATCTTCCCGGAGATCAGCAGTGAGCAGCAACAGCGGGTGATGGATGTGCTGCTGGAGCTGGCCGGGGGCCAGGTGCCCGCCAACGCCACCACCAGCGCAACCCCCGTGGCCGCCTGAATCAGGGCTTGGGGAGCGCGGCGTAGAGGGCCTTGAACCTGGCCTGCTGCAGCTTGTGGCTCACCAGCGGCGCCGGGTAGCCGCGGCGTTCCATTGGTGCAATCTCGCCACTGAGCAGATCCCGCGTGTTCACGTGGCGCAGTTCCGGTAGCCAGTGGCGGATGTAGCGGCCCTCGGCATCGAACTTGCTGGCCTGGGTGGCCGGGTTGAAGATGCGCAGCGGTTTGGGATCCATGCCGCTGCTGGCGCTCCACTGCCAGCCGCCGTTGTTGGCCGCCAGATCACCATCCACCAGGCGCTGCATGAAGGCGGTTTCACCCCAGCGCCAATCACAGATCAGATCCTTCACCAGGTAGGAGGCCACGATCATGCGGCAGCGGTTGTGCATCCAGCCGCTCTCGTTGAGCTGACGCATGGCGGCATCGATGATCGGCATGCCGGTGAGCCCCTCACACCAGGCCTCAAACCGAGCGGCATCGTTCTCCCAGGGGAACAGCTTCCACTGGGGCCGATAGGGGCCGTCTGCCAGCTCCGGGAAATGGAACAAAGCCTGTTGGTAGAACTCGCGCCAGGCCAGTTCCTGCTCCCACACGCCAATCGAGGCCAGGGCCTCCTCGGCACCGCCGAGGGCCATCGCCACCTCCCGGGCCTGTTGGGCAGCGGCCCAGGCCTGCCGAGGGCTGAGGGTGCCGAACTTGAGCGCCGCGCTGAGCCCTGAGGTGCCGGCCTCGGCAGGGATATTGCGCCCCGGCTCATAGCCATACAGAGGGATCGCACCGGCGGCCCCGCCATCGCAGAAGGCCCGCAGCTGCGCCAGGGCAGCTGCCTCTCCTGGCCTGCAGGGGCACAGCGCAGCACCGCTGAAGGCCTGGCCCAGCGCCGCCGCTTCCGGCAGGGCCGCCAGCAGCGGCAGCTGGGCCCAGAGGTTGCGGCCGCGCTCCGGCAACGCCTCCGGGTTCACATCCACCAGGGCTTCCGGCGCGGGCAAGGGGTTCAAGCCCCCCGCCGCGGCCTTGCGATCCACCTGGCCGCGCCAGTTGCGCAGGAAGGGCCCATACACCCGATAGGGATCACCAGCACCGGTTTTCAGGGCCTCCGGGGCGATCAACAGCTGATCCCAATCCACCAGCACCTTGTGGCCCGCCGCCTGCAGCGCCGCGGCCACCTGCCGATCGCGCTCGCGGCCGTAGGGCTCCACATCCCGGTTCCAGGCCACCACCTCGGCGCCGATAGCTTCAGCCAGCCGCGGCAGCAGCTGGAGCGGGTCGCCCTGGAGCACCAGCAGGCGGCTACCCGCCTGGCGCCAGCGCTGCTGCAACTCCTGCAAGCTCTCCAGCAGGAACCACACCCGCGCCGGCGCCATCGAGCTGGCCGCCAGGATCTTGGGGTCGAGCACAAACACCCCGGTCACCGCAGGGGTGACCGCGGCAGCCGCGGCCAAGCCGAGGTTGTCGGCCAGGCGCAGGTCGCGGCGATGCCAGAACAGCCAGCGCTGGGGAGACGCCATCGCGATGCTCCTCAGAGGCCGAGTAGCTGTTTGGCCCGGAACCAGGCCGTGACGCTCTTGCCATCGAGGTGCTCATCACCGCTGGCCAGAACCGCATCGAGTTCAGCCGGTTGCATCAGCAGCACCTCCAGATCCTCGTCGTCGTCGCCGGGCGGCCGCTCACTCAGCTCCACCAAGTCGCGGGCCAGAAACAGGTGGATCACCTCATCGGAGTAGCCAGGACAGGGCAACATCGCCCCCAGCGGATCCCAGCGGCTGGCGCTGTAGCCGGCCTCCTCCTGCAGCTCTCGCTGCATCGTGCTGAGGGGGTCTTCACCCTCATCCAGGGTGCCGGCGGGGAACTCCAGCAAGCGGGCGGCTACCGCAAAGCGGTATTGGCGCAACACCACCACGCGGCCGTCGTCCAGCAGTGGCACCGCCAGCGAGGCACCGGGGTGCTTGATCATCCCGAACGTGCCCTCCACCCCCATGGGCAGCTCCACCCGATTCACCTCGAAGCGCAGCTTGCGCACATCGAAGGCGGCGGTGGTTTCAATGTGGCGCGCGGGCTCTGGGGCGGGCAGGGGCGCCATTCGGTCCAATCGTGCCAGGAGTCATCAGCATCGCAGCCGCAGGGTCGTCGCTGGATGCGCCCACCACCTCCGGCAGCCACAGGGCCCAGCGCTTATCGAGAAACGTCCGCTGCCAGCCCAGTGGACCGCTCTGCTGAGCCGTGGTCACCACCGCGGCAGCGCCGTAACCCTCTGCCAGCCCCTTCAGCTGGGCGGGGGTAAGGCGCCCATAGCCCTCGAGCAGGCTGGCCGCGGCCGCAAACCCCAACGCACCGTTCCGCTCGGGAGGAGCCCCCGACACAACAGTCAGGCGCCGGTACCACTGGACGATGGCCTCGCTCTGACTGGGAAACAGCTTGAACTGCACCACCGGTGACCGTTGCAGCCGCCACGGCAGATCCTGAAAACCCTGGGGTGGAGTGAGCACAACGCTTGCGGATGGTGTGAGCCGCAAGATGGCGCTGTTGAGGGCCTGGCGCTGGGCAGGAGCGGCAAAGGCCTCGGCGGGACGCCACACAGCACCGGACCGCACAGCCGGAGCCTGACTGAGCAGGAGAACCGCAAGCCCGCCAGCAACCCACCGCCCCCGCTTGCAGCGGGCCAACAGCACCTGGGCCAGGGCCGCAAGCAACAGGGCCAGGAGGAGCGGCAGCAGGCTGTCGGCCAGGCGGAAGGGATAGAAGCGCAGCCAGCGGCCCTGGAGATCGAACGGTGCCGCCAGCAACCCGAGGGCAAACAGGGCCACCGCCACCGCAGCCCAGCCACCAAAGGCCGCCATCACCGCAGGCTGAAGGCCAGCACGCTCCAGCCAGTCCTGCCGACAGCGGCGGATCCAGCTCCACAGCCCCGTCGTGAGCAGCAGGACAAGAAGCGGACCCTGGGCGGCCGCCCAGTGGGCGGAGGGCCAGCCGAGGGGGGACAGGTGGTGGGGGAGGCGCAGATAGACGTAGATCCACGACACCGCCGGCACACCGGTCTGCAGGCCCCCCGCAGAGGGTTGGTCCCAGTGAAGCTGCTGCACCAGCGGCTGCAGCAGAGCAAAGCTCCCCACGGCAAAGGGAAGGAGCAGCCGAGTGGCTGGAAGCCAGTGGGATGAAGGCTGGCGGCCGCGTCGCAGCAGCTCGAGCAGCAAGAGGCCCGCCGCACCGTAGAGGCCAACAAGGGCATGGAAGGAGCAGGCGAGGCCAGCCAGCAGCGCCGCCAGATTCAAACGGCGGCCGCTGCTCCAAAGGGCGAAGGCCAGAAGCAGCAGGCCATAGGCCCAGGTTTTGGATTCAGCGCCCCCCACCATCCACTCGCCCGCCACCAGGCCCTGGCGAGGCAAAAACAGGGCCAGCGCGAGCGCCGAACTCACCGGCCAGAGTCCCAGCCGCCGCGTCACCGAGGCGAAACCGAGTGACCACAGGCTGTACCCCAACAGGCGATCCAGCAGCGAACCGAGGGGAAAGCCCAACCAGCGCAGGGGCCAGCCGGCGATGGCCTGGAACAACCATTGGTGCGACTGGGGCCACCCCAGGTACCAATCTTTAGGCAACCACTGGGGTGACACCTGACGCAGAGCCAGGGGCAGCTTGTCGGCCTCGTTGGAAAGCAGGTTGCAGTCGAGCAGCAGTGACAGCACCACAACCGCCATCACGACGACCCAGGCGATCAGCAGCCGGCGGTGTCGCATCAGCTCTCAAGCCAGCCGGGAGAAGCCGGCAAGGGGCTCACGGCCTGGGATGGATCCGCCCCGAGCACAGCAGCCAGCACAGTGGCCGCGCTGCGCTCGGCCGGATCGAGACCCGCCAAGGAGAACTGCGGATCGATCGCGACTAGGGGCGCCAGCACAAAAGCACGCTCCAGAACACGAGGGTGCGGCAGCACCAAGGAAGGCTCCTGGAGTCGCGTGCACCCGATCCAGAGCAGATCGAGGTCAAGACTACGGGGGCCCCAGCACTCCAGGCGCTGGCGGCCGAATTGGCTCTCCAGCCGCTGCAGCCCAGCCAACAGCTCGCGAGCCTGGGGGGCGGGCAGCGCCGGGCTCCAGTCAGGCGGCAACTCCAGCAGCAGCACCGCATTGCTGTAGCTGGGCTGCTGAGCAGGGCCGCCCACCGGGGCGGTGAGGAACAGCGGGGACCACCGTTGCAGCAAGCGGGGTGGGGCGGAACCACAGCTCTGAACCCACTCCTGCAGCAGCGCTTCAAGCAGCGGGCGCACCGCCACCAGGGTGGCCCTGGGAGCACCGACCGAACTGGGCAAATTGGCTCCAAGGCCAAGAGCCAAGGTGCCGCTCACCTGCAGGCCGGCCTGATCAGCGAGACTTGCGTGCACGACTCAAGGACCCAGGCCACCCCATGGTTGCAAGCGGAACCGCCGCCAGCACGATTGCCGCCCGGGCCTTTCCGCTGGCCGCCATCACAGGCCACGGCACCCTCAAGCTGGCCCTGCTGCTGGCCGCCGTCGACCCAGGCCTGGGTGGCGTGGTGATCGCCGGCGGCCGTGGCACCGGCAAATCGGTGCTGGCGCGGGGGCTGCATGCCCTGTTGCCGCCCATTGATGTGCTCGACCTGGGCAACAGCCCCAGCACCAGCCTCAACCAGGATCCGCGCAGCCCGGAAGACTGGGACGACACCACCCGTAGCCGCCTCACGGACCTGGGGGCTGACCCCACCGGCAGCGATGCCAGCGCCCTGCTACCCACCCGGGTGATCCCGGCCCCCTTCGTGCAGGTGCCGCTGGGCATCACCGAAGACCGGCTGGTGGGCTCGGTGGACGTGACCGCCTCCCTGGCCAGCGGCCAGGCCGTGTTCCAGCCCGGACTGTTGGCGGAAGCCCACCGGGGCGTGCTCTACGTGGACGAGCTCAACCTGCTGGACGACAACGTCACCAACCTGCTGCTGGCGGCGGTGGGCTCCGGCGAAAACCGCATTGAGCGCGAGGGCCTGAGCCTCAGCCACCCCTGCCGCTGCCTGCTGATCGCCACCTACAACCCCGAGGAGGGGGCCGTGCGCGATCACCTGCTGGATCGCTTCGCCATTGCCCTCAGCGCCAATCAGGTGCTGGAGCTGGATCAGCGGGTGGAGATCACCCGCTCGGCCATGGCCCAGGCCGAATCAAGCGAGCAGTTCCGCAAAACCTGGCAGGAGGAGACGGACGCCCTGGCCACCCAGCTGCTGCTGGCCCGCCAGTGGCTGCCGGATGTCCAGATCGCGCGGGAGCAGATCGCCTATCTGGTGAACGAGGCCCTGCGCGGCGGCGTGGAGGGCCACCGCTCCGAGCTCTATGCCGTGCGGGTAGCCCGCGCCCATGCGGCCCTCAGTGGCCGCGATCGGGTGGATGCCGACGACCTCCAGGTGGCCGTGCGCCTGGTGATCGCGCCGCGGGCCCTGCAGCTGCCGCCGCCGGATCCCGACCAACCGATGGAACCACCGCCGCCGCCACCGCCCCAGGGCGAGCAGCCACCGGACGAACCCGAGGCGCCCGACAACGAGCAAGAACCCGACGAACCGGACGAGCAGGACGACAAGGAGGAAGAGGAGGACGACACCCCTGAAGACCAGGCGCCCCCCTCCATCCCGGAGGAGTTCCTGCTGGATCCGGAGGCCATCGCCATCGACCCCGACCTGCTGCTGTTCTCCTCGGCCAAGGCCAAGACCGGCGGCAGCGGCAGCCGCGCCGTGGTGTTCAGCGACTCGCGCGGCCGCTATGTGAAGCCGATGCTGCCCCGCGGCCCCGTGAAGCGCATCGCCGTGGATGCCACCCTGCGGGCCGCTGCGCCGTATCAGAAGTCGCGCCGAGAGCGCGAACCGCACCGCAAGGTGATCGTGGAGGACGGCGACCTGCGAGCCAAGCAGCTGCAGCGCAAGGCCGGCGCCCTGGTGATCTTCCTGGTGGATGCCAGCGGCTCGATGGCCCTCAACCGCATGCAGAGCGCCAAGGGCGCCGTGATCCGGCTGCTCACTGAGGCCTACGAAAACCGCGACGAAGTCGCCCTGATTCCCTTCCGTGGCGAGCAGGCCGAGGTGCTCTTGCCCCCCACCCGCTCGATCACCGCCGCCCGCCGGCGGCTGGAATCGATGCCCTGCGGCGGCGGCTCTCCCCTGGCCCACGGGCTCAGCCAGGCCGCCCGCGTGGGCGCCAATGCCCTGGCCACCGGCGATCTGGGCCAGGTGGTGGTGGTGGCCATCACCGATGGCCGCGGCAACGTGCCGCTTTCGCGCTCCCTGGGACAACCGGAACTGGAAGGCGAGGAGCCCGTGGACCTCAAAGAGGAGGTGAAGCAGGTGGCCAGCCGCTACCGGGCCCTGGGCATCAAGCTGCTGGTGATCGACACCGAGCGCAAATTCATCGGCAGTGGCATGGGCAAAGACCTGGCCGATGCGGCCGGCGGCAAGTACGTGCAGCTGCCCAAGGCCAGTGATCAGGCGATCGCCGCCATTGCCATGGAGGCGATCAACGCGGTCTGACGCCTCGGAGCCAACTAGCGCTTCTGGGCGGGGTAGAGCTCGTCAAAGAACTTGCCCAGGCCAATGGTCACGCTGCGCATGCCATCCATGAACTGGGGATCACCGGTGAGCTTGTTCACATCGCCGCCCACAGCATCCCAGCGGGCGGTGAGCCGCTCCGCATTGGTCACGGTGGTTTTGAGTTCAGACACCGTCTTGGGGTTATCGAGCGCTGCCGTGAGGTTGCGCACGTGGGCCGTGGAGGCGTTGAGATTGTCGAGGGTGGGCTGGGCCTGACGCACGGCCTGCTTGAGATCCGCCAACAGCTGCTGACCATCCACCAGGAATTTGCCGGCTTCTTTAGAGGTGGCGTCAAAACTGCGGGTGGTCTGAGCCAGCAGCGGCAGCAGTTTTTCGCGATCGGCCTGATCCAGCAGCTTCTGCATGGTGGCGGTCACGCTGGTGATCGTGGCCGCGCTCTGGCCCTCCAGCTCACTGCCGGGGCAGAGGGTGAGGCGGTTGTTGCAGTTGGGCGCCAGCGGGCCTGGGGTGCCCTTGGGCAGGGCGCGCAGGGGGCTCAGCAACGCCACCACCGCGTCACCGCCCAGCAGGGAGGCTTCCTCCACTTGGGCGAGCACCGGGCGAGGGATCTGCAGGGTTGCATCGCTGATCTCGAGGTCCGCCACCACCGCCGAGGAGGTGGCCTGGATCGAGCGCACCGTGCCCACCACCACGCCCCGATAGGTGACAGCAGAACGCTCGGCCAAGCCCGCGGCATCTGGGAACCGAACCTGGACGCGCCAGTGGCTCTTCCCGATCGAGATCCCCTTCAACCAGAACCACAACCCACCGGCGCCAGCCAACGCCGCCAGCAGGGTGAATCCCACCATCGCCTCTCGCACACTGCGGCGCATGGATTCAGAGCTCCGCGGGCTGCATCGGGCCGTTCAGGCTAGCGGTACGGAACTGGAGCACATAGGGATTGTCCGTGGTCTGAAAATCCTGAATGGATCCCTTCCAGCGAAACAACCCGTCGTAGAGCAACACCACGCGATCCGCCGCCCGCAGGATCGTGCTCATCACATGGCTTACCACCACCGATGAGCCTCCCGCCAGCTCGGAGGTGCGCACGATCAGGTCTTCGATGCGGGTACAGGCCACAGGATCCAAGCCGGCCGTGGGCTCATCAAACAACAGCAAGGGCACCTGGCCCGGCGGCTGGCTGGGATCTTCGATCACCGCCCGGGCGAAACTCACCCGCTTCTGCATCCCCCCGCTGAGTTCACCGGGCAGGAGATCCTCAATGTCGTAGAGGCCCACAGCCTCCAGTGCCCTGCTCACCCGTTCGCGAATCTCCCGCTCCGGTAGGCGGCTGTAGCGATAGAGCAGAAACCCCACGTTCTCGCGCACCGTGAGCGAAGCCAGCAGAGCTGGGTTCTGAAACACCAGCCGCACATCCGGGGGATGGCGCTGGTCGAGGCGCAGGTACTGCTGGGGCACGCCGTGGATCTTCAGCTCACCACTGCTGGGCAGCAGCAGTCCCGCCAGCAACCGCAGGATTGTGGACTTGCCCGCTCCGGAGGGTCCCACCACCGCAAGCCGCTCCCCGGGCTCAAGCTCCAGATCAACGTTTTCGAGCACGGTCTTGCTGCCCCAGCGAACGCTGACGTCGTCCATCTGGGCCACAGGCGGCTGAAACCCAGGGGGCGTGAAGGAGGGCACCGAGCTGATGGCTGCGCGCCCAGTCATCTTGGCGGTTTCTCCGTACAGTTTCAGCACTCCAGCTGCTCGATGCGCCCACCTCGCCTCAACCGCAAGCAACGACCCGGCTGGGTTGGACGGGGGGATCTGCGTCAACAGGACCTGGTGAGCCGTTCCCGGCGAGCCGCTCGCTGGCTGCAACCCGGCCTGGTGGTGAAGCGCTGGATGCTCACCTCGGGCCTTGGCTTGCTGCTGGCCCTGCTCGGCGCGGCGGTGTGGGCCGATCTGCAGCCGATCTACTGGACGCTCGAGTCGGTGAAGTGGCTGCTGCTGAACCTCACCAAGGTGCTGCCCCGCGAGATCACCGGGCCGCTGGTGCTGCTGATCGGTGGCGGCATGGTGTGGCTGGGCCAGAGCCGCAGCTTTGGGTCGATTCAACAGGCCCTGGCACCGGAGAAGGACACGGTGCTGGTGGACGCACTGGTGGCCAAACGCCGCCTGAACCGCGGCCCGGCGATCGTGGCCATCGGCGGCGGCACCGGCCTGTCCACCCTGCTCAGTGGCCTGAAGCGCTACAGCAGCAACCTCACGGCCATCGTGACGGTGGCGGATGACGGTGGCAGCTCCGGGGTGTTGCGCCGCGAACTCGGGGTGCTGCCTCCAGGCGATATCCGCAACTGCCTGGCGGCCCTGGCCACCGAGGAACCGCTGCTCACCCGCCTGTTCCAATACCGCTTCCGCGCCGGCACGGGCCTGGAGGGCCACAGCTTCGGCAATCTGTTCCTCTCGGCGCTCACCGCCATCACCGGCAGCCTGGAATCGGCCATCACCGCCAGCAGCCGTGTGCTGGCGGTGCAGGGCCAGGTGGTTCCCGCCACCAACGCCGATGTGAAGCTCTGGGCCGAACTGGAGGATGGTTCCCGCATTGAAGGCGAATCCCAGATCGGCCACGCCCCCAGCCCGATCGTGCGGCTGGGCTGCACGCCCGAGCGGCCACCGGCACTGCCCCGAGCCCTGGAAGCGATCGCCAACGCCGATCTAATCGTGCTGGGCCCCGGCAGCCTCTACACCTCCCTGCTGCCCAACCTGCTGGTGCCCGAGCTGGTGAGTGCCATCAGCCGCAGCAAGGCACCGCGCCTGTACATCTGCAACCTGATGACCCAACCCGGCGAAACCGACGGCCTGAATGTGGAGGGCCATCTGCGGGCCATTGAATCCCAGCTGGCCAGCCTCGGCATTGAGCAGCGCCTGTTCACGGCCGTCCTGGCCCAGGAGAACCTGGGATCGTCACCCCTGCTGGAGCATTACCGCCAACGGGGTGCCGAACCGGTGAGCTGCGACAGCCGCAAGCTCCGCTCCCAGGGCTATGAGGTGATGCAGGCTCCCCTCCAGGGGGCCCGGCCCAGTGCCACGCTTCGCCACGATCCCCGCAGTGTGGCCCTGGCGGTGATGCGCTTCTACAAGCGGCAGAGGCGCAGCCAAGGCCAGTAGAGCTGGCTCAGTAGGCGTCCTGCATTTCGTAGAAGTCGGGCTGCACATAGTCCTTGCGCAGGGGAAAGCCTGTCCAGTCCTCAGGCATCAACAGACGCTTGGGATGGGGATGGCCCACGTAGGTGATGCCGAACATGTCGAAGGTTTCCCGCTCCGACCAATCGGCACCGCGGAATAGCCCATACAGGCTGGGGATGCTGAGGTTGCCATCGCGGGACAGGAACACCTTGAGCCGCACTTCCTCAGGCTTCAGCTCAGCGGGGAGGTGCTGGCTGCCGGCGCACTGATCCGCGAGCGATCCCAGCTTCACCAGGTGGTAGAAGCTCACGAGCCGTCCGCCGGGGCCCTCGTCGTAACCGCCCTGGCATTGCAGGTAGTCGAACCCGGTGGCCTTGAGGGCGGCGGCAATCACCGGCAGGAAGGCTGGCTCCACGCCAACCACTTCAACGCCCAGGTGATCAGCGTCGAGCACCTCGTGCTCGAAACCCTGACTGCTGAGCCACTGGCTCACGACCCCTGCAGAAGCAGGGTTGGGGGTGAGAGCGGGGGTTTCCTCAGGCATCACGTCCTCAGGCACTGGCGTTGGTGTTGGGGTTGGCAGGGATCGCGGCGGGCTCAGCGGCTGCCAGCTCCGCCGCGGCCACTGGGAGGCCGGCGGCGGCGGCGAAGGCAGCCTGCTGGGTGGCCGCCCGCAGATATTGGCCGTTCACGATGGGCTCCACGGCTTTCATCTGGTGGGCAACCGTGCAGTAGCGGTGGATTTGCTGCACGTTGCCGCGCTCGGCCAGGGCCTCGTTGCCCACCTTCTTGCGCAGCTTGATCACCGCATCAAAGATCGCCTCAGGCCGTGGCGGGCAGCCGGGCAGGTATAGGTCCACGGGGATCAGCTTGTCGACGCCGCGCACCGCCGTGGTGGAGTCGGCGGAGAACATGCCGCCGGTGATGGTGCAGGCACCCATAGCAATCACGTACTTGGGCTCCGGCATCTGCTCGTAGAGCCGCACCAGGGCCGGGGCCATCTTCATGGTCACGGTGCCGGCCACGATCAGCAGGTCGGCCTGGCGGGGGCTGGAGCGGGGCACCAGACCGAAGCGGTCGAAGTCGAAGCGGGAGCCGATCAGAGCCGCGAACTCGATGAAGCAGCAGGCGGTGCCGTACAGCAGCGGCCAGAGGCTGCTGAGCCGCGCCCAGTTGTGCAGGTCGTCGAGGGTGGTGAGGATCACGTTCTCGGACAGGTCCGAGGTGACCGCAGGGGCACCAATGGGGTTGCAGCTAGCAGCACGGAGATCCTTGAGGGCTCCGATCGAGAGGGCCTCAGCCATGCCGGAGCCGGAGGAAGGGGTGGATGTCATGGGTTGGATGCGGCGTTACAGCTCCGGATCAGCTCCACTCGAGGGCGCCCTTACGCCAGGCGTATGCCAGGGCCACCACGAGGATTGAAATGAACACCAGGGCCTCAATGAAGGCCAGGAGGCCCAGACGGTGGAAGGCCACGGCCCAGGGATAGAGGAAGACGGTCTCCACGTCGAAGATCACGAAGACCAGCGCAAACATGTAGTAGCGGATGTTGAACTGGATCCAGGCACCGCCGATGGGCTCCATGCCCGATTCGTAGGTGAGATCCCGCTCGCCCGTCCGCGACTTGGGCGCCAGCAGCTTGTTGGTGACCAGTGCCAGCACGGGCACTGCCGCCGAAATCAGCAGGAAGCCGAGGAAGGCGTCGTAGCCAGAGAGAACGAACACGGGCAAAGGCAGCCCAACCTGGGCGCAGTCTGGCATCCACCGCCAGAGCCTGGGTTGGCTTCCGCCGGCCACCCGCCCGCGGCAGGCTCCGGAGTTCCGTACGGGCTGTACAGAACTCCGGAGGCACTGGCGAAACACCACGGGCCAACCCCTGGGCCAGGCCCGCACCGCCCCTGGCCCCCGCTCCCGCCGCAGGGAGGGCCCTCCTTAGAGTCCACCGAGCCGCCAGCCCGCCGTGAGCGAGGAGCACCAGCAGCACGAGGCGCCCCCAACCGAGCCGGAGGCCGCCAGCGAGGCGCCCGCTGCGGACGGTAAGCCCGTCGACGATCCCGATACCCACCGATTCGAGTGCCGCAGCTGCGGCTTTGTGTACGACCCCGATGAAGGGGTGAAAAAGCTGGCGATCGCCCCGGGCACGCCCTTCAGCGGCCTGGATCCCGCCAGCTTCCGCTGCCCCGTATGCCGCAGCAAGGTGGGTGCCTTCAAGGACATCGGCCCCCGTAACAAGCCGAGCGGCTTCGAGGAGAATCTGGGCTACGGGCTCGGGGTGAACACGCTCACTCCCGGCCAGAAAAACGTGCTGATCTTCGGCGGCTTCGCCCTGGCCTTCGCCTTCTTCCTCTCTCTTTATTCCCTGCGCTGAGCATGAAACGCCTCGCCTCCTCCCTGAGCGCGCTCGTGCTCACCGTGGTCCTGGCCTTCGGCCTGGGCGGCTGCGTCACGACGGGCCTGCCCACTGCCGCCAGCAGCCCCTGGCAGCCGGTGGACATCCACACCAAATCCAACCCCCTGGACCTGGCCTTCACCGACAGTGAGCACGGCTTCCTGGTGGGCAGCAACCGCCTGATCCTGGAAACCAACGATGGCGGAGCCTCCTGGCAGGAGCGGGCGCTGGAGCTACCGCTGGAAGAAAACTTCCGCCTGATCAGCGTGGACTTCAACGGCGACGAGGGCTGGATCGCCGGACAGCCGGGCCTGCTGCTGCACAGCACCGATGGCGGCCAAAACTGGAGCCGTCTCTTCCTCGACACCAAGCTGCCGGGTGAGCCCTACTTGATCACCGCCCTCGGGCGCAACGGCGCCGAGCTGGCCACCAACGTGGGGGCCATCTACCGCACCGCGGATGGCGGCAACTCCTGGCAGGCCGATGTGAGCGATGCGGCCGGCGCCGTGCGCGATCTGCGCCGCGGCCCCGATGGCCAATACGTGAGTGTGAGCAGCCTGGGCAACTTCTTTGCCACCTGGGCCCCCGGCGACGCCGTGTGGACACCTCACCAGCGGGTGAGCAGCCAGCGGGTGCAGTCCATGGGCTTCCAGCCCGATAACAGCCTGTGGATGCTCACCCGTGGCGCCCAGCTGCGCTTCAACCCGGATGCCAGCAACCCCGAGGACTGGAGCAAGCCGGTGATCCCCATCACCAATGGCTACGGCTACCTGGATATGGCCTGGGATCCCAGCGGCAGGATCTGGACCGGTGGCGGCAGCGGCACCCTGCTCACCAGCGCCGATGGCGGCAAGAGCTGGCAGAAGGACCCCGTGGGCGCCCAGCAACCCACCAACTTCACCCGCATCGCCTTCCTGGCCGATGGCAAGGGCTTTGCCCTCGGGGAGCGGGGCTCACTGCTGCGCTGGGTGGGCTGAGCCACCTTTCCCTCTGTAACCAAGCTGACTGGCCGCTCCCGGCGGCCACCAGCGCGCCCTTAGGATCTATCAGCTGAACGCTCGCTGCTATGGCTGCCGGCTCTACTGGGGAACGTCCGTTCTTCGAAATCATCACGAGCATCCGTTACTGGGTGATCCATGCCGTGACCCTGCCGGCGATCTTCCTGGCGGGCTTCCTGTTCGTGTCCACGGGCCTGGCGTACGACGCCTTTGGCACCCCCCGTCCTGACGCCTACTTCCAGGCCCAGGATTCCAAGGCCCCTGTCGTGAGCCAGCGCTACGACGCCAAGAGCTCGCTCGACCAGCGCCTGAAATAAGCCATGACTCAGTCCCCCGCCTCCACCACCCCCCGCAACTACCCGATCTTCACGGTCCGGTGGCTGTCCTTGCACGCCCTCGGCATTCCCACGGTGTTTTTCCTGGGTGCCCTGGCTGCGATGCAGTTCATTCGTCGCTGAGGTCTGCAGCCATGCAACGCAACCCCAACCCCAACAACCTGCCGGTTGAGCTGAACCGCACCAGCCTCTATTTGGGCCTGCTGTTTGTGTTCGTCACCGGCATCCTGTTCTCCAGCTACTTCTTTAACTGACCGGGAGCACCTGCGATGAGCGGCAAAAAATCAAATCTGCCTGACGGCCGGATCCCCGATCGCCTTCCCGATGGCCGTCCTGCAGTGGCCTGGCGGTCCCGCTGGACCGAAGGTGTGCTGCCCTTGTGGCTGGTGGCCACAGCCGGCGGCATGGCGGTGATCTTTGTTGTGGGCCTGTTCTTCTACGGCGCCTACACCGGCGTGGGTTCCGCCTGAAGTCAGCACAACCTCTGCTTCACTCATTCTAAGGAAACGCAATGTTTCCCCGACCAGCGGGCTCCACAGCCCGCTTTTTCATGCCCTAAACCTGTTCGTAGAAACGGCGATACCAGCGGGCAAAGGCCTCCACACCCTGCTCAATCGGTGTGGCGGGACGAAAGCCCACCCAGGCCTCCAGTGCAGCCGTGTATGCCGCTGTGGCTGGCACATCACCGGGCTGCATCGGCTGGAACTCCTTGATGGCCTGCACCCCCAGGGCGTTCTCCAGCACCTCAATGAAGCGCAATAGCTCGGTTGGCTGGGCATTGCCAATGTTGAACACCCGATGGGGCACAGCTGCCGTGGCCGGGTTGGGATGCAGCGGATCAAACACAGGATCTGCCGTGGCCGGTCGATCAAGGCAGCGGATCACCCCTTGCACGATGTCGTCGATATAAGTGAAATCACGCTGCATGCGGCCGTGGTTGAACACCTTGATCGGCTCGCCAGCCAAGATGGCCTTGGCAAACAACATCGGCGCCATATCGGGGCGGCCCCAGGGGCCGTACACCGTGAAGAAGCGAAGCCCGGTGGCTGGCAACCCATAGAGATGGCTGTAGGTGTGGGCCATCAGCTCATTCGCCTTCTTGGTGGCCGCATAGAGGCTCACCGGATGATTCACCGGATGCTGCTCAGAGAAGGGCATCTGGCGATTGCCGCCATACACCGAACTGCTGGAGGCATACACCAGGTGCTCAACTTCCTGGTGCCGGCAGCCCTCCAGGATGTGACCAAAGCCCACCAAATTGCTTTGGATATAAGCAGCGGGATTCTCCAAGGAATAACGCACACCCGCCTGGGCAGCCAGATGCACCACAGCCCGAGGGCGCTCAGCGGCAAACAGCTCGGCGATGGCCTCGCCGTGAGCAAGATCCAGACGAGCAAACCGAAAACTACCAGGCCGATGCTCAGCAAAAGCCTCCAAGCGAGCCAGCCTGGCCCGCTTGAGGGCAGGGTCGTAATAGTCATTGAGGTTGTCGAGGCCAACCACAACCTCCCCACGCTCCAGCAGCACACGGGCCACTTCAGCGCCGATAAAACCGGCGGCACCGGTCACCAGTACAGGGAATTGAATCGCCACACTCATCGGTGCTTCAGTACAAGCCATCCAACGGGGGGAGCTTCACAGGGCTAGGGGTTCTTTAAGCGAGCATGGAAATCGGCAATCGTGGGCTCAAGCCCCTGATCGAGGGCAACCGTTGGATGCCAGGCCAACTCCTGCTCGGCCAAGGCAATCACCGGCTGACGCTGAAGAGGGTCATCCGCGGGCAACGGCCGGAACGTGATAGCAAGCTGCGGATTGATGCGGTCTCGAACTTTTTCTGCAAGCTGAAGGATGGTGAATTCTCCAGGATTACCAAGATTGATCGGACCCGGATGCTCGCCATTCATGAGGCGAATCAAGCCCTCCACAAGATCGTCTACATAGCAAAAGGAACGCGTCTGAGACCCATCGCCGTAGACAGTGAGGGATTCTCCCTGCAGGGCCTGAACGATAAAGTTACTCACAACGCGGCCGTCGTCCGGCAGCATGCGGGGTCCATAGGTATTAAAGATGCGAGCAATCCGAATTTCCACGCCATGCATGCGCTGGTAATCAAAACAGAGGGTTTCAGCCACCCGCTTGCCTTCGTCATAACACGCGCGAATTCCATGGGTATTCACATTGCCCCGATAGCTTTCAGGCTGGGGGTGAACCTCCGGATCGCCATAGACTTCACTGGTGCTGGCCAGCAGCAAGCGTGCACCAACGCGACGAGCCAGCCCCAGCATGTTGTAAGTACCCAGAAAACTGGTCTTTGCCGTCTTGATGGGATTGTGCTGGTAATGCACTGGCGAGGCTGGACATGCCAGGTGCCAGATGCGATCCACTTCCAAGCGAATTGGATCCGTCACGTCGTGGCGAATCAACTCGAAGCGGGGATGCCCCATCCAGCGCGCAATATTCACCTTGCGACCCGTGAAGTAGTTGTCGAGGCAGATCACCTCCTCGCCGGCCTCCATCAGCCGATCCACAAGGTGGGATCCCACAAACCCGGCACCGCCGGTGACCAGATGGCGCTGCGGTTCCAACGGCATGCTCAGCCCTCTCCAACCCGCCATAACCCGAGGCCTGCAGCGCGCACCGCAGCAGCATCCGCCGCAGATCGCGCATCAAACACCCAGGCAGGCTGCCGCATCACAGCCGCGATGGAGCACCAATCCAACACAGCGAATTCACCCCATTCCGTGAGGATCAGCACAGCATCCGCCCCCGTTGCAGCAGCTTCAGCTGAGCTGGCTTGGTGCCAGCTGCCCTCAACACAGGAAGGAGCATCCAGCGCCTGCTCCTGACAGCCGAGATCCTGAGCCATTTGCTGGCTGGAAACCTTGGGGTCATAAATGGCCAGCTGAGCCCCCTCATCCAACAGATCCCTGCAGATCCGAATGGCCGGGGCCTCCCGTGTGTCGTTGGTATCCGCTTTAAAAGCAAAACCCAGCACCGCCAAACGCTTGCCCGTGACTGTTCCAAACAGACGGTTCACCACCAAGCGGGCGATGCGATGCTGCTGCCAGGTGTTCAACTCCACCACCTGCTGCCAATAGGCCGCTACCTCATGGAGGCCGTAATGGCCACAGAGGTAGACCAGATTCAAGATATCCTTCTGGAAACAGCTACCACCAAATCCAGGGCCGGCCTTGAGAAATTTAGAGCCGATGCGCGAATCGGCTCCAATCGCCCGAGCCACTTCCTGCACATCCGCACCTGTGGCCTCACAGAACGCCGCAATGCTGTTGATTGAGGAGATCCGCTGGGCGAGGAAAGCATTGGCCGTGAGCTTGGAGAGCTCACTGCTCCAGAGATTGGTCCTCAGAATCTTTTCGGGGGCCACCCAGTTGGCATAGAGGCCAGCCAAGGCATCGATCGAAGCAGACTCCTCTCCACCGATCAAGACACGATCCGGTGATTCCAGATCAGGGATGGCCGTGCCTTCGGCCAGAAACTCCGGATTGGACAACACGGAAAACGTCTTGCCACCGACCCCACTCTCTCCCTGAGCCGCCGCAAGGATGGCTTTCACTGTTTCAGCCGTGCGGACCGGCAGGGTGCTCTTCTCCACCACAATTGTGTGGCCCTGGGCTGAGGCCGCCACCTGGCGGGCCGAGGCCTCAATCCAGCGCAGATCGCTCGCTTGACCAGCTCCCACTCCCTTGGTCTTGGTGGGGGTATTCACCGAGAGGAACACCATGTCGGCCTCGGCAATGGAGGCCTCCACGTCCGTACTGAAGAACAGGTTGCGCCCCCGGCAGCGGCTGACCACCGCATCGAGGCCTGGCTCGTACACGGGCAGCCGAGATAAATCAGAGTCGTTCCAGGCTGCAATCCGCGCTGCATTGAGATCGACAACGGTGACCCGCACCTGGGGGCAACGGTCGGCGATCACCGCCATGGTGGGGCCGCCCACGTAGCCAGCACCGATGCAGCAAATGGTGCGGACCTGGGCGGACGAGCTCACAGCATGCCAAGCATTCGTGGCAGGACCTTAGGCGAAGCGTTCCCGCAGAGCTGCCAGGGGGAGCCGCTCCTCGCCATGGCCCTCGCCAGCGCGCAGATCCTTCACAACGACCTCGCCCTGCTCTGCCTCACCATCCCCAATCACCAGGGCCCAGCGAGCGCCGCTGCGATCGGCCCGCTTGAACTGCTTGGCAAAGGCCGCGCCTGAGAGATCCAGCTCCACGGCGCGGCCCTGCCTCCGCAACGCACACGTGAGTTCCAGGGCCAGCCCTTCCGCTGCTGCCCCACGGTTCACCACAAAGATGTCCGGTGGATGGCCGGCGAGGCCACCAGCGTGCGCCTGGCTGAGCAACAACACCAAGCGCTCCATGCCCAGGGCCCAGCCGATCGCCGCCGTAGCCGGCCCGCCAAGCTGTTCCACCAAGCCGTCGTAGCGGCCGCCCCCACACACGGTGGCCTGGGCTCCGAGCTGGCTGGAGGTGATCTCAAACGCGGTGTGGCTGTAGTAGTCGAGCCCGCGGACCAGGCGAGGATTGAGCTGGAAGGGAATCGCCAGGGCCGCCAGGCCCTCCTGCACCCGCCC
This sequence comes from Synechococcaceae cyanobacterium, assembly GCA_947461705.1. Taxonomy (GTDB): domain Bacteria; phylum Cyanobacteriota; class Cyanobacteriia; order PCC-6307; family Cyanobiaceae; genus Vulcanococcus. The sequence goes on along the minus strand of CANHMF010000013.1, from coordinate 10,904 downwards.
AAAGCGCTCACGACTCTCCGGCGCCAGGGAATCGGCAAGGGTGGGGGCCTCAGCCAGCAACGCCTGGGTGGACGGGTCCTTGGAATCAAGGATGCGCAGCGGATTGGTCTCCAGGCGCTCCTGGGAATGGGGATCCAGCTGGTCGCGGCGAGCCTGCAGCCAGGCCACCAGCTCAGCGCGGTAGCGGGCCCGATCCTCAGTACTGCCGAGGGAATTGATCTCCAGGGCTAGCCCACCCACGCCGAGGTCCGCCAGCAGGTCCCAGGCCACCGCGATGGCCTCCACATCGCTGCGGGCGTCGGCAAAACCGAGGAACTCCACGCCGATCTGGTGGAACTGGCGCTGACGCCCCGCCTGGGGGCGCTCGTAGCGGAACATCGGACCGGCGTACCAGAGGCGCTGCGGGCCCTGGCTCAGCAGACCGTGCTGGATCGCAGCCCGCACCACCGAGGCGGTGCCCTCCGGCCGCAACGTACAGCTGCGCTCGCCGCGATCGAGAAAGGTGTACATCTCCTTGCCCACCACATCGGTGGCCTCGCCGATCCCCCGGGCAAACAGCTCCGTGGGCTCCAGCAGCGGCGTGCGGATTTCACGGATCACGGCGCGCTCGAAATGGCTCCGGGCCGTGGCCTCAAGGCGTTGCCAGAGGGCTGTCTGCTGAGGCAGCAGATCCACCATCCCGCGCAGACTCTGCAGTTTCTCCACACATACGCTGCGAGCTGCTGCCATCTTGCGGGATCGCCCGGGCAGATCCCCTTACCCTGCCTGCTTCCCTCCGTCAGGCGATCACCGGCATGGCCCAGCTCCTGATCACCGGCGGGGCCGGCTTCATCGGCAGTCACACCTGCCTGGTGCTGCTGGAAGCGGGCCATGGCCTGGTGGTGCTCGACAACTTCGCCAACAGCTCGCCGGAATCCCTGCGACGGGTGGTGGAGCTGGCGGGTGCGGAAGCCGCACAGAAGCTGCAGGTGCTGGAAGGCGACATCCGTTCCCCAGCGGATCTGGACCGGGCCTTTGGTCTGCATTCCATCGATGGGGTGGTTCACTTCGCTGGCCTCAAAGCCGTGGGTGAATCCGTGGCAAACCCACTGCGCTATTGGGATGTGAATGTGGCGGGGAGCCGCTGCCTGCTCGAAGCGATGCAGCGCCATGGCTGCCGAACGATCGTGTTCAGCAGCAGCGCCACGCTCTACGGCTATCCGGACATGGTGCCCATCGCGGAAAGCGCGCCGATCCAGCCGATCAACCCCTACGGCCACAGCAAAGCCGCCGTGGAACAGATGTTGCGGGACACCGCGGCAAGCGAACCAGGCTGGCGGGTGGCCAGCCTGCGGTACTTCAACCCCGTTGGCGCCCACCCCAGCGGCCGCATCGGGGAAGACCCCAATGGCATCCCCAACAACCTGTTTCCCTTCATCAGCCAAGTGGCGGTGGGCCGTCGAGAGCAATTGCAAGTGTTTGGCAGCGACTGGCCCACCCCCGATGGCACCGGCGTACGCGACTACATCCATGTAATGGATCTGGCCGAGGGCCACGCGGCAGCCCTGGATGTGCTGCTCAACGGCAGCGATCAGCTGCTGGAACTGAACCTGGGCAGCGGCCAGGGCCATTCCGTGCTGGATCTGGTTGAAGCCTTTGCCGAGGCCAGCGGCAGGGCGATCCCCTACGCGCTGATGGCGCGACGCCCGGGCGATGCCGCCATCACCGTGGCAGACCCTCGCCATGCCACAGCCGTGCTCGGCTGGTGGACCCGTCGCAGCCTGGCCGACATGTGCCGTGATGGCTGGGCCTGGCAAAGTGCCAATCCCGAGGGCTATCAACGGTGATTGTCGTGGCACGGCTACACGCCAGCCTGTCCCTGATCGATCCCTGGCTGGATCTGGCCTTCCCGCTGGCAACAGCACTCCTTTGCCTGGACCAAAGCCGCTGGGCCTACGGGGTCTTGGGACTTTGGCTGCTGCTCCGGTTAGCCCGCCAAGCCCTGAAGGAGCACTGGGCCTGGTTGCTGGTGGGCCTATTTCTCGTGAATGCCGGCATCATCCTCAACGACAAGGGCATGCAACCCTCGGATCCAACGGATCTCATGGTGATTGCCTTGGCGTTTGCCGCAGGGCTCCACCGCAGCACACAGCAATGGCGTACATCCTTCGCCTGGATCAGCAGCAGCTTGATCCCCCTGGGCATCTACGGCATGTTGATCAATGGACCAGATCTGCTGAAGTTCCCAGGATTCAATGTCAACCGACTCAGCTTTCTGCTGGGAATCCTGATGATCACAGCCTGGGGGCTCGGCCGCTCCAGTCCTGACAAGCGTTCCAGCGTCGGCTGGCTGTGCATGGCCAGCCTGACCCTGCCGCTCGCCGTGATGTCTGGATCCCGTGCCGCGCTTGCGGCACCACTACTCAGCCTTCTCCTGGCTGCGATCCTGCGGCATTGCAGCAAAGGCCGCTCTCTGGTTAAAGCACTGCTGGGCCTAGGCCTGATCGCCGGACTGAGCCTGGGCTCACTTCAACTCTGGTATCGCTATGCCCCCGATGCCGCGATCAACCGCCTGAGTGATGGCATGCGCTTTCCAACCGCCCTGTGCTGGGCCAAGGCACCACTCAAGCAAGGCAAAGCCCTCTTTGGACTGGGATACAACCAGAAGGTTCGCTCCCACTGCGATGGCGATCATTTACCCATCGTGCGCGCAGCCGGCAAACCCGAGGGATTGCCCCACGCCCATAACGTTGGCGCACAGCTGATGGCCGAAACCGGCCTGGCAGGACTCACTGCATTGGTGGGCACCTGTTTTTGGGTTGGACAGCGCTTACGGCAGCGCCTGATCGCAGCACCAAGCGGCGACACCCTCGTGCTGTCCACACTGCTCCCCCTGAGTGTCTACCTCCTGCTGATGGCCATGACGACCAGCTATGAGATCTATCTCATGCTGAACCAGGTGCTGATCGGATTCACCCTTGCAGCCCTGACGAGCCCCACCAAAGAGATCGCCCAGCAGCAGTAGTTCATCCACAATCCTCAGCGCAATGGCTGCTGGCCCGGCCACTGCAAACGAGCCCACTCCAACAACACAGCCAGTCGTAGACGACAAGCCAGAAGCAATAACTCCCAACGGCGCCAACCACGCAACCCGGGAACACGCAGCACCCTCCACCATTCGGAGGCCAGGGGCCTCATCGACAACCCCAGCACGATCAGGCGAGGCCCCACCCCCGGGGAGGCCAGTGCCAGCTGTCCACCCACAATGCGGCGCTGCTTTTGAACCAACGCCGACCAGCCACGCGCCGGGTGAGCCACACGTGCTCGGGGTGCGTAGACGAGTGTTGAACCGATGCGAAGAGCCCTCGTACAGAAATCCCGATCACCGCCTGACCTGGTGTGAGCTTGGAAACCCGCCAGGGCATGAAACACAGAAGCACGCACAAACAGATTCGCCGTAGCGCCATATCCAGCCCGGCGAACCGTGCGCCCCTGATCAAACCCGAGAATCTGATCCAGTTGTTCAGCCGCTGAGGGCGCCACCGAGCACCTCGCGGTGAGCCGGATCGCACCAGCCACTAGATCAGCGGCAACAGCTGCGGGATCAACACACGCCAAACCCTCCAACAGCCAATCGGGTTCGGGAAGGCAATCGGCATCGGTAAAGGCCAGCACATCCACATCCCAGCCAAGGGCAGCGAGATTGCGGGCGGCATAGGAACCGGGCTGCGGACAGCGCAGCACCTCCACGGGTAACGGGAAAACCGGCTCAGCAGGCCAGTCGTCTGAGCCGTTATCCACCACCCGAACCCGCCACCGTTCTGGGGGATAGGTCTGCTGGGCCAGGGCCTGCAGACAGCGTTGCAGGCCCTGCCAGTCGTTGTACACGGGGATCACGACACCCACGCGAGGCAAGGTCTGCTGGGTGGCCATCACAGGTCAAATCCTCTCCGCATCCAGCCGTTCCGCGCGCAACTCCCGCAGCCGTTCGCCCAAGGCGGGTCCGGGCCGCATCCCAGCATCCAGCAACGCCTGAGCCGTGATGCCCGGCCCGACATGACGCCAACGCAACCACCAGCGCAGCAGGGGACGCCGCTGTGGATCGCCACAGGCCAGGGCGAGGGGAACCGCCAACGCGGCGTCGGGCTGTGCTTCCAGGCGCTGCGTCCAGGCGGAGGCCGACCAGTGCTCGGTTTCCGCGGACTCCAGTTCGGCCAACCACTGGCGCAGGCTGACGAGTGAGCGCAAGCTGCGCTGCTGCTGATGGGGCAACTGGAGTCGGCGGGCTAAGGCGCAGGGGTCACTGGCCTGGGCCAACAGCGCCACAATCAATGGCACACCAAAGCGCTGGGCCCAGGACAGACGCTGGCGCCAATGGCGATCGTTCTGCAAGGCTGCATCCAGCAAGACCAGCCCCCCCCAATCCTGGAGGGCGGCCAGGGCCTCACCCCAAGGCTCCCGACTGAGCAACACGTTGAGCTCCATCCGCAAGCGGCTGGCCAAGGCCGGAGGGGCCAGCTCGGGCGGGTCACCAGGCCGCCAATCCCAGGGCCATCGGCTCAGGGTGTCCACCACCTGCTGACCACTGGCCGCTGCCAGCGCAAAACCGAGCCGCGCGGCATACCGGGCTGCCCGCAGCAAACGGGTGGGATCGTCACGGATGGACTGCTCGTGCAGCAAACGCAGCTCGCGCTGCGCCAGATCCCGCTGACCGCCATGGGGATCCAGCAAGGCACCACTGCTGAGGCAGAGCGCCATGGCGTTCACGGTGAAGTCACGACGGGCCAGATCGTCGGCGAGCAAACCTGGCAAAACCTCCGGATTGTGTCCGGGCTGCGGATAGTGCTCGCGTCGCGCCGTGGCCACATCCAGCAGCCAGCTCTCACCCTCCGGCCACTGGAGCTCCAGCTCCACCGTTCCGTAGGCACCGTGATCCCGGCACCAACGCACGGCTCCCGGCGGCAGGATCCCGGCCAGGCGTTCCACCAGCTCGGCGGCACTGCCTTCCACCACAAGATCGAGATCAGGCAAACCGCGCCAAGGATCACAGTGCACCCGATGCAGCAGGAGATCGCGCACAGCACCACCCACCAACGCAATCTCCCGACCAGCGGCAGCGGCTTCCAGGGCGTGCAACAGGCGAGGTGGCACGCCGGGGATCGTTGCGTGGAGCGACCCGTCAGTCAGAAGGCCTCCAGACGCGATGGCCCATCGCACCCATGGTCAACGGCGCTCACAGCGGCTCAATCGGCGCCAGGCGCGGATCGAGGATCTTGGGCCCCATGCCCTCAAATTTCACCGCGAGTGAGATCTTCTCGCCGCTGCCGAACAGGTGGGTCACCTGACCCTCGCCAAAGGCAGCATGCTGCAGGCGATCACCGACGGCCCAGGCCTTCGCGGCACCCCGGCGGCGCACCGCATTGGCCGGGCCTGCCGCCGCGCCACCCGCCTGAACCCGCTGGCTGTCCTGGCGGTCCACCCGGGTGAGGCGCTCCAGCCGGTTCTCCCGACGGATGGCGGCACCACCACTGCGGGGGATATCGCCCTGCACCAGCTCCTCCGGCAGCTCCGAGAGAAAGACCGAGGGCACCGCCGGCTCGCGCATGCCCCCCCATAGACGCCGCTCACTGGCATGGGAGAGGAACAGCCGCTCCTTGGCCCGGGTGATGCCCACGTAGCAGAGGCGCCGCTCCTCCTCCATGGCGGCGGGATCCTCCAGGGAGCGGTAGCTGGGGAACAGCCCCTGCTCCATCCCCACCAGAAACACCACAGGGAACTCCAGGCCCTTGCTGGCGTGCAGGGTCATCAGGGTCACCCGGTCCTGCTCGGTGTCCTTGCTGTCGGCATCGCTGGCCAGCGCCGCGGAGGCCAGGAAATCCTCCAGCGAGCCCTCCTCGTTCTCCTCCTGGTATTGCAGGGCGGCATTCACCAGCTCGTTGAGGTTGCGGCGGCGGTCTTCCGCCTCATCGGTGCCATCGGCGATCAACTCGGCCACATAGCCGCTCTGCTCCATCACCCGCTGCACCAGCTCCGAGGGCGCTGCCTCCTGGGATCGCGCCTGCAGATCGTGGATGAGCTCGCAGAACTGCAGGAGGCCCTTGGCGGAGCGGCCACCGAGGGAGCGCACGGCCTCGGGATCGCGCACCACCTCCCAGAGGGGAATACCCAGCTGGTTGGCCGCATCCGTGAGCCGCTCAATCGTGGTTTTGCCGATGCCGCGCTTGGGGGTGTTGAGCACCCGCAGCAGGCTCACCGTGTCCGCCGGATTCACCAGCAACTTCAGGTACGCGAGCACATCCTTGATCTCGCGTCGGTCGTAAAAGCGCAGGCCCCCCACCACGATGTAGGGAATGCCCCAGCGGACCAGCGATTCCTCCATGGCGCGGGATTGGGCATTGGTGCGGTACAACACGGCCATATCGCCCCAGCGCAGGTCGGGGTGGGCGGCATCGAGCATGCGCATGCGGTGCACCACCGCCTCCGCCTCGGCGATCTCGTCGTCGCAGCGGGTGAGGGTGATCAGCTCCCCTTCGCCGCGGGTAGGGCGCAGGACCTTGTCGATGCGCTCGCTGTTGTTGGCGATCAGGGCATTGGCCGCCTCCAGGATCGTGGCGGTGGAGCGGTAGTTCTCCTCCAGCTTCACCATCGTGCGGGTGGCGTCATCGGCGGCACCATCGCCGAAGTCGTCCTGGAAGCCCATCAGGATCGTGAAATCGGCGGCCCGGAAGCTGTAGATGCTCTGGTCGGCATCGCCCACCACAAACACGGAGCGGCCTTCCCAGTTGTCGTACACCTCCGGATCCTGGCCATCGGTCACCAGCAACTTGATCAGGTCGTACTGGGTGCGGTTGGTGTCCTGATACTCATCCACCAGCACATGGCGGAAGCGCCGGTGCCAGTAGCCCCGCACCTGCGCGTTCTGGCGCAGCAGCTGCACCGGCAGCAGCAGCAGATCATCGAAATCAAGGGCATTGTTGGCCGCCAGGGCCCGCCGGTAGCGCCGGTAGGTTTCGGCCATCAACTTGCCGCGCTGGCCGCCGGCATCGGCCTCCAGCTGCTCGGGCATCCAGCCCTGGTTCTTGGCACTGCTGATGGCCCAGCGCACCTTCTTGGGTTCAAACCGCTTGGGGTCGAGGCCCAGCTCCTGGGTCACGATCTCCTTCACGAGGCTCTGGGTGTCGCCCTCGTCGTAGATGGAGAACTGGCGCGTCCAGCTCAGCCCCTCCGGATCCTTGAACTTGTCGATGTCGAAGCGCAGCAACCGCGCAAACAGGGCGTGGAAGGTGCCGATCCAGAGGTCCTTGATCACCTCGCGGTAGATGCGGCTGCGCAGTTGGCGCTGCTCCACCGGCGGCAGGGTGCTCCAGGGCTGGCCGAACTGGCTCTGGGCGAGTTTCTGGGCCAGCAGCAACTCCAGCCGCTCCTTCATCTCGCGGGCGGCCTTGTTGGTGAAGGTCACGGCCAGCAGCTCAGCTGGATCCACGCCGTGGTGGCCGATCAGGTGGGCGATGCGGTGGGTGAGGGCCCGGGTCTTGCCGCTGCCGGCGCCGGCCACCACCAGCAGTGGACCGGTGTGGTGATCCACAGCCTTGCGCTGGGCGTCGTTGAGGCCGGCGAGAAATCCTTGGGACACCAGGGGGGAGAGCGGCGTACGCCCCAGTGGGTCCGCTGCATCAGCCCAGCCTAGGAGGGGCTCACACCCCTTCCGCAAGCACGGCGACCAGTTGCCCCCGCATCAAGGCCAGCGTCCGTTCCGAACTCTCCGGCGGGCAGAGGAGTTGCTCCAGCGCGAAAGCGCCGCGCTGCTCCGGTGCCAGGGCCTGGGATAGCGCGGCTGCAGGGGCGGGGAAGGTGAGGCCATGCTGCTGCTTCAGCCAGGCCAGGTCGTGCTGATGCCGCTGCCAAACCTGGCAGGCCACCCAGGGCTGGAGACGCACGGGCTGGCAACCGAGGGGCTGAGCAGCGGATCGCAGCAAGCGGCGAAACCGCGCCATCCGGAAGGGCCACTGCGGATCAGACCACTGGTCGGCCGGCAGAGCGCGCAAGAGGTCTTGCACCAGAAACAGCTCCTCGGTGCTGAAGGCCTCGTTCGCGACCGGCAACTCCGGCACGGGCAGGGCACAGCCAACCCAGGCCCCCAGCGCCGCGAAACAATCGCTCACCACGGAGCGCTCCCGCAGCTGCTCCCGCACGAAGGGACGCACCACGAGATCGTTGCCGAACACAGCCGCCCAGGCCTCCAGGTGCTGGCGGGGTTGGTAATGCCAGTGCAGCGGGTTGTAGCGCTCCAAGTCGGTGGAGAGCCGCAACCACTGCTGCAGAAACGAACCGTAGGCCGAAACGGGCTCGCGCACGTAGGCCATCACCCGGAACTCGGTAACGCCAAGGGCCTCAAAATCCTTGCGGAGGGCTTGGATCTGCTCAATCGGCAGACGCCACAGGTATTCCGACGACAACACGGCCGTGCCGTTCCAGGCCTGGCGCTGGGCTTTCTGCCAGCGCCAGCGGGGGTCCTGAAGCGGCATGAGCCGATCCGTCAGCACAGCCTGGTAATCGTCCAGATCACGGCTGAACTGCTCAGGATCCCGCTGCTGGCGCAGCTGGAGATAGCGGGGCAAATCATCCAGGGGGAGGTAGCGCGCAGCCACAAAACCAGATGGCAACGGCTTGCCATAGGGATTGGGCGGAAGCACCTGCAGCCCCGCAGCCGCGGCCACGGGGTCAGACGCCAGCCCCTGCAGACCGGCCTGAATCGCAGAGGAGCCGGCCTTGGGAGAACCGATATGCAGGAATAGACGACTCATGCCCAATCAACCCGGCAGCACAACATCGGCCAGCCGCTGGCGCAGCGTCTGGAGCAACGCCCCATGGCGGGGACTCTGGAGCAGATCCTGCAGCGCTGGGGCCCCATCCGTGGCCCCTGGGTCTGGCCAGGAGTTGAAGGCCTGATCCCCCTCCAGCGGATCGGGAAACTGAACGCCGTGGGCCTCAGCCAGCCACTCCAGATCGGCCTGATGCCGCGTCCGAATCACATGGGCAACGGCCGGCAGCAGCTGGATCTTGGATCCCTGCTGCACGGCCGTGATCGCTGCCAGCTGGTCCCACAGGCGGCCCAGGTCCCGGGTGCGCAGCACTGCGGAACCAGCGGGATTCGCCGGCTGGCCACGCATCAGCTCCTGCATGGCCAACAACTCCTCCGTGGTGGCCGAGCTGTTCACCGCCGGCGCTGGCTGCAGTTGCAGCGGCCAGCACGGCTCACCCACCCAGGCGGCAGCCTGTTGTTGAAGGTCGGCCACCACACAGCCCCCAGGGAGCTGGCCACGGTCAAAGGGCCGCACCAGCAGGGCCTCCCCAAACACGGAGGCCCAGGCCTCGAGGCGCTTGCGCAGGTCGTAACGCCACTGATGCGGATCAAACCGCTGCAGCTGGGTGGACAGGCGGGCCCACTGCTGCAATGCCGAGCCATAAACGGCCGAGGGCTCACGCACGTAGGCCACCACGCGGAACTGCTCCACGCCCATGGCCTCGAACTCAGCCTTCAGCTGGGCCACCGCCGCCGCAGGAATGCGCCAGAGGTATTCGCAGGAGAGCAGGGCACCGGCTGGCCTGGGCCGCAGACGAGGCTGTAGCTGGCGCTTGAGCAGGGCGTGATAGCGCTCCACGTCGCCTTCAAAACCTGCAGGGTTGGCTTGACGCCGCAATTTGATGTAGCGGGGCAAGTGCTGCGGCTCGAGATAGCGGGCCGCAATGAAGCCGGAGGGATAGGGCTTGCCGTAGGGGTTGGGGGGCAGACAGATCCAGCGCTGGGACGACCAATCCCAGCGCCTGGACACGGCCGCCTGGGCCGCCAGGCTGGCCTGGATCGCCGACGATCCCGCCTTCGGGGAGCCGATGTGCAGCAGCAGACGCGTCATCGTGTGGGCTCCTGATCGGAGAGCAACCACCAGTGGGGCGGCAGGGACAGCCGCGCCTGGGGCCCCAGCGCAGCAGTCCCCAGCTCCAGGGTGAGGGCCTCGAGCTCCGAGGCCAGGGCGGGATCGAGCACACCGAGGCGATCCGCCAGATGGGCCACCAGTCGCAGCAGCCCCCGAGCTTCCGCAGCCTGGGCCCAGGGCAAGAGGCCGCGCCGGATCAAACGCAGGCGGCTGATGGCCCGCAGCAGCGCATCCACCGGCTGGGTTGGATGGGCGCCATGGTGGCTGACCAAAGCCAGCATCAGGTCGTAGCGGACGGGGAGCAGCGGATCCGCAGGCCCCAGCTGCCAGAGGTGTCGATCCGGTGTGAGGGTGTCAGCGAACAGAGCCATCCACTGCTGGAACTGGGGCTGCCAGGACAGGACCCAATCTGGGATCCTGCCCACGGCATCCAGCCCGGCCAGCTGGTCCTGCAGATAGGCGAGTTGGAGACCACTGTGCGGGCAGAGATCACCAGCCAGGAGCTGACCATGGCGGCGGCGGCGGCGCAACAGCCGGATCCCTGGCACCAGCTGCTGGGGCCCCGCACCAAAGAGGGTGCGGGCCATCGCCGCGAGGGTGTCCGTATCCACCAATGGATCGATCAGGTCCGAGGCGGAGGCCAGGCTCACCAGATGGAGCTGAGCCAGCAGTTCAGCTCCCCCCAGCTGTGGCGGCCGCGAGGCCGGCCCCATGCACCAGGCCCACCAGCCCAGCAACTGCTGCAGGGCCCCTTGCGCCTGTTGCTGAAGCAGGGGCCTGGCAGGCACGACCTCACCCAGAAGTGAGTGCCCCGAGGCCACGGGGCGACAGGCCAGAGCGGCCTGGTTGATGCTGGCCTTGATGGCGAGGGTGCGGGCGCTGTAGCGACTCTGCTGGCTGAGCACTGCCGCGCCACAGCCCTGATCAACCACACCCGAGTGGAGCCGCGCCACCCCGCCGGCCCGAGGGCAGGCCGGCAGCGGCTTCAAG
>CANHMF010000012.1 GCA_947461705.1 Synechococcaceae cyanobacterium | reverse complement strand
TTGCCCGGCCGAGCCGATGGCCAGCGAAGATCGCCTGTTCGTGCTGTACACGTCCGGCTCCACCGGCAAGCCCAAGGGGGTGGTGCACACCACCGCCGGCTACAACCTCTGGGCCCACCTCACCTTCCAGTGGATCTTCGACATCCGCGTGGACGACATCCACTGGTGCACCGCGGACGTGGGCTGGATCACCGGTCACAGCTACATCGTGTACGGGCCGCTCTCCAATGGCGCCACCACGGTGATGTACGAGGGTGCTCCGCGCCCCTCCAAGCCCGGCGCTTTCTGGGAGGTGATCCAGAAGCACAAGGTGAGCATCTTCTACACAGCGCCCACGGCGATCCGTGCCTTCATGAAGAGCGGACGCGCGGTGCCGGATCAGTACGACATGAGCTCCGTGCGCATCCTCGGCACGGTGGGGGAGCCGATCAATCCCGAGGCCTGGATGTGGTATCGCGACGTGATTGGCGGTGGCCGCTGCCCGATCGTGGACACCTGGTGGCAGACCGAAACCGGCGGCGTGATGATCAGCCCCCTGCCCGGTGCCACCCCCACGAAGCCCGGCTCCGCCACCCTGCCCCTGCCGGGTATCGCCGCCGACGTGGTGGACCATGACGGCAACTCCCAGGCCGCCGATCAGGGCGGCTACCTCGCGGTGCGGCGTCCGTGGCCGGGAATGATGCGCACCGTGCACGGCGATCCGGAGCGTTTCCGCAAGAGCTACTGGGAAGAGATCAAGCCCGCCGATGGCAGCTGGTTGTATTTCGCCGGTGATGGCGCCCGCCGCGATGCCGATGGCTACTTCTGGGTGATGGGCCGCGTCGACGACGTGATCAATGTGTCGGGCCATCGCCTCGGCACGATGGAAATCGAGAGTGCCTTGGTGAGCCATCCCGCCGTGGCCGAGGCGGCCGTGGTGGGCCGGCCCGATGATCTCAAGGGCGAGGGCATCGTGGCCTTTGTGACCCTGGAGGCGGGTCGCAGCGGTGATGACGCCCTGCTGGCGGACCTGCGCAGCCATGTGGGCAAGGAGATCGGCCCGATTGCCAAACCCGATGTGATCAAGTTCACCGATGCCCTGCCCAAGACCCGCAGCGGCAAGATCATGCGCCGGATCCTGCGCTCCCTGGCCGCTGGCCAGGAGGTGAGCGGTGACACCAGCACCCTGGAGGATCGCTCGGTGCTGGATGCCCTGCGGGTGTGAGCCTCAGTCGGCCTGCCACCAGCGCAGCAGGCCTTCGGCCAGCTCGTCGATTTGGCGTTGGCGGGCTGGGTCGTCGGCCCAGGAGCCCAGCAGGTTCTGGCGTAGGCCCGCACTGGCTGGGGTGAGGTGATCACCCGGGCGTTCCACCAGTTTCGAGCGGTCCCCATGGCGGGCCTGCAGCACCGCCAGCAGCCGCTGGCTCTGATCGAGGCCATCGCGGTTGAAGCGCACCAGCAGGTTGCGGGGCTGGCGGTAGTCGCGGGCGATCAGTCGCAGGGTTTCCTCAGGGGAGGGGCTGAATTCCGTGCTGATGCCCAGCCGCGGGGCCAGTTCCGCTAGCAGAGGCACGCTGCGTTCAGCGGAGAAGTTGTTGAAGCTCAGGGCTGCGAGTGCCGAGCAGCCCCGGCCGTTGTCCGGAGCCAGCAGGTGCAGCTTGCAACCGAGGCTGTGGCCGAGCCTCAGGGCGATGCACTCCTCTGCCATGGGCTGGTGCTCCCGCGCCGCTCGGAACAGCTTCCAGGCCTGATTGGCCTGGGCCTGATGATCGAAGCCGGGCACGTAGCTCCAGGCGCGCACGCAACAGCCCTGGCGGGCAAAGGATTCGAGCAGGCGCCGGTAGCTCACCTGGGGGGTGGCGGCCAGGTAGCTGCCGCCGATGAACTCGATCAGGTGGCGGGGGCGTTGCGGCTGCAGCGTCCAGAGGCTGCCCTGCTGCTGCCAGTTCATGCCTGCTGGAGGCGTTGCAAGGCTGCGATTGCCTCACGGCGATGGGCGGGCCCATCCAGCAGGTTGTTGAACACGTGGCGAATCACGCCGGAGCCATCGATCACATAGGTAACCCTGCCGGGCAGCAAGCCCAGCACGCTGGGTACCCCAAAGGCCTGGCGCAGCTGGTTGCCCCGGTCCACCAGCAGGGGATAGGGCAGGTTGTGGCGCGATGCAAAGCGCTGGTGGCTGGCGGCGTCATCGCCGCTCACCCCCCACACTTGGGCGTTCATGGCCTGCAGGTCGGCGTAGCTGTCGCGGAAGGCGCAGGCCTCCATCGTGCAGCCGGGGGTGTCGTCCTTGGGATAGAAGAACAGCACCAGCGCCTGGCCGCCCAGCTGATCACTGCGGCGCTCCACGCCAGCTTGATCCTGCAGGGCAATCAGGGGAGCACGGTCACCGGCGGCGAGGGCCTTGGCCACGGGAGCAGGGTTGGGGGCTTTGGCACCCTAGGCAGCGCCTTACTTGAGCTGGGATCATGGCCACACCCAGGAGCAGGTGATGGCCACGGCCGGTGACGACCCCAGCAGGGATCCAGGCAGCGATGGCTCCAGCCCATCGGGCTGGGAGCAGACCGACCTACTGGCCTTGGTGTCGGCGATGGAACTCCAGGCTCCGGCGCCAATTCCCACTCCAGAAGCAGCTCCAGAAGCTGCCCCTGAACCCGTTTCATTGCCTGAGCCCGAGGCTGTTGGGCTGCAGCGGCTGCTGATCCTCGATACGGAAACCACAGGCCTCGATCCGGAGCAGCACCATTGCATCGAGGTGGGCGCGATTCTGTTTGACGTGCCACACCGGGCCGTGCTGAGCCAGGTGTCGTTCCTGCTGCCCTGCCAGGCCAATCCGGCCGAAGCGGTGAATGGCATTGCGGCGGCGGTGACGCAACGCCCCCAGCCATGGCAGGCGGCCCTGCAGTGCTTTGAGGCGATGTTGGCTGCGGCGGATGCGGTGCTGGCCCACAACGCGGCCTTTGATCGCCAGTGGTTCGGCCAGGGGGTGCTGCCCGCCATCACCAAGCCCTGGCTCTGCAGCATGGAGGATCTGCGCTGGCCGGCGGACCGTCAGCTGCGGGCCAACCCCTCCGTGCGGGATCTGGCCCTGGCCTACGGGGTTCCCGTGTGGGCGGCCCACCGGGCCCTCACCGATTGCATCTATCTGGCCCAGGTGTTCGAACGCTGCCCGGAGCTCGAGCCGCTGCTCCAGGCAGGGCTGGAACCCCGCCAGCTCTATCGGGCCCGCGTCTCCTATGACGAGCGCCACAAGGCCCGTGAGGCGGGCTTCCGCTGGAATGAGCCGATCCATGGCGCCTGGAGCCGTCGCCTCTCGGAACGGGAGGCCTCCCTGCTGCCCTTTCCCGTGGTGGCTGTGGAGGATCAGCGCCGCACGGCCTGATTTGCTTCAGCAACAGAAAGCTGAACCGGCACTTTTGTGGCCCACGGGCCAACCCCGGCATGCTGAGGTCCCGCGGCACCACCCATGGCTCGAGGCGCCTATCCCAGGGGGAGTCCTCGAGGTTCCTGTCTGCACCAGCAGGTGCGGCGTTGGCAGGACAGCCGCACCTGGGCGCGCCTGATTCGCGAAGCCGAGGCGCTCTGGCACGTGGATGTGCGGGATCTGCGCCGGCTCGGTGCCCTGGAACTCTCCCAGCTGTTGCAGGAGGTGCCCCCGAGTCAGCGCGGGCGGGTCAACCGCTGGCTGGCTTGCTACGGCGTCGCCACGCGGCTTGAGTGAGCCAGGGGCTCCAGCGGGGAGCGCGCTGGTAGCCAAGGCCACAAAAAAACCGCCCGGGGAAGGGCGGCCAGTGGTGATGAACCGGTGATTGCAATCGGAGCGACAGGATTTGAACCTGCGACCCCCACTACCCCAAAGTGGTGCGCTACCAAGCTGCGCTACGCCCCGGCGAGAACGAAATTATCACAGCGCCTTGCCGCCACTGGCCTGGATCCGGCGCAGTAAGTGGGCGGTGAGCCGCTCGCGGTTGAGGCCCGCGTAGCCGCCCACCCGCAGCTCCCGCGCCAGGCTGCGCAGCTGTGCCAGGTTCATGGAGGCGAGCCGCAGTTCCGGCACCCGGCGCCAGGCACCGGCGGTGAGCGGCAGGGCGCTGCCCTGGCGGCCTTCGCCGAAGCGCGACAGGGCTCCACCGGCCATCCATTCGGGCACCAGCACGAACAGCACGGCGAGCAGCCCATAGAGCTCCACCAGCCCCTTGGGCAGGGGATGGAGCTGGCGCCTGTCGATGTCGGAGGGCTGGGCGGGGGGAGGCGTGGGATCCACAGGCGAAGGAGGGTTTGGCCCGGCGGTCCGAGTCGTCGCTGGAGCCATTCTCCCGCAGGAGGTCAAATCAGGCTGCGCTGGGAGGCGGGTGGCTGTTGGCGCCAGAGCATCGGCGGCTCTTGCGACGGACTCAAGCGCACGAACCAGAACACCAGGGCAAACACCAGGCCCAGGGTGGCGATCAGTCCCACGATCACGGTGCGGTCGGGCAGGGGATTCATGGTGTCGGGAGGCCAGTGGGGCTCAAACTTGCTCGGTGCGCAGGCACTGCAGCCGCTGGGGCAGCCGCTCGATCGTGAGTTCATCGCCGCGCAGGATCAGGCGCATGCCATCGGCTGTGTAGTGGATGCCGGGCAGATCGGAGGGCTCGCGGAAGAAGGTGTTGCGGTTGCGGCCATTGATCAGGGAGGCCTGGGCGTCATTGCGCTCCAGCACCACCATGCCCTTGTCGCGGCAGAGGTAGCGGTCCTTGATGGCGTAGTCCTCCCACCAGGGGGAGTGCATGGCCTGGGCCAGCAGCGGCGCGATGGCCACGGCTAGCAGGTTCACAGCTGGATGGGGGCGTTCTCTCCCCGCAGCACGCAGTGGCTGATGCTCCAGTCGTAGTGGCGCCACACCGCCTCGGGCAGCTTGTAGTTGCAGCCGGGCCACTTGTTGTCCAGCAGGAGCCCGCTGGGTTGGGCGGAGCAGTAGGGGCGGCAGTCGGGCCGGGCCAGGTATTGCTGGTGGTAGCCCTCGGCGAAGAAAAACGGCTTGTTGGTTGCGATCTCGGTGGTGATGGCTCCCTTGCCGTTGGCATTCAGCAGGGTCTGGTAGTGATCCCGGCTGGCGATGGCGAGCTGCAGCTGCTGATCGCTGCTGGTATAGATCGCAGAGCGGTATTGGGTGCCGGTGTCGTTGCCCTGGGCCATGCCCTGGGTGGGGTTGTGGCATTCCCAGAACAGCTTGAGCAGGTCGCTGAAATCGATGGCGTTCACGTCCCACACCACCCGCACCACTTCCGTGTGGCCGGTACGGCCGGAGCACACCTCCTCGTAGGTGGGGTTGGGGCTGAACCCGCCCGCGTAACCCACCGCGGTGCTGATCACCCCGGGCAGACGCCAGAAGCCCTTTTCCGCTCCCCAGAAACAGCCGCAGGCGAACAGGGCTTCGTCCTGGCTGGTGCTGAGCGGTGCCTTCAGAGCGGTGCCCAGCACCAGATGGCGGTCTGAGGTGGGAATTGCTGCAGCGCGGCCAGGCAGGGCCGCTTCGGGGCTCACGAGGGCGGTTTTGTTAGCGCCCATCCCTTGGAAAAGTCCGAACACCACGGGCCATCAGGTGCTGGAGAGCCTAGGCAGGGCCGCCACTGCCGGTGCCAGGCTCCAGCGAGATGTGGTTAAGCAGCGTGGTGGTGAAGGCGAACAGCAGAAAGGGAAGCGAGAGCACCAGGATCAGCCCAACGCCCACCAGGGCGAAGATTGGCTTGCTGGCTCCCATCAGGGCCAGACCCGCCGCCAGGCTCACGAAGATCACCAGCATCCAGATCAGGATCTGGCCGTAGATGTCGCCGAAGGTGAGGGTGCAGCGCAGGCGGTAGGGGAGCACACCGGTGGTCATGGCAGCAGCGGCGCCGAGCGGTAGGTCCAGCTAAGCCATGGCGGGGGCGGTTGTCTGCAGCAGCACAACAAGTCTTAGGTCAAGCCGCCCCGCTCAGCTGCTGCTCCGCCTGCTCGCGCTCCCACAGGCGCCGGTAGGTGCCGGGTTGCTGCAGTAATTCGCTGTGATGGCCCTGCTGCACCAGCCGGCCGTTGTCGAGCACCAGCACCCGATCACAGGCGGCGGCGGCGGAGAGCTGGTGGCTGATCATCAGGATTGTGCGGTCCTGCTGGCTGCGCACCGATTGGAGAATGTCGGCGGCGGTGTTGTTGTCCACGCTGGCCAGGGCATCGTCGAGCACCAGCAGCGGCGCCTGCACCAACAGGGCCCTGCCCAGGGCCGTGCGCTGGCGCTGGCCGCCGCTCAACGTGATGCCTCGCTCCCCCACCAGGGTGGTGTAGCCATCGGGGAAGCCCTTGATGTCCCCCTCCAGCCGGGCCTGGATCGCCGCCTGCTCCACCTGCTCCTGGCCGGCCTGAGGATCGCCATAGCGCAGGTTGTCCGCTAGGGATGCGGTGAACAGGTAGCCCTCCTGCGGCACCAGAGCCACCTGGCGCCGCAGGCTCTCGAGATCCACCGCCGTGATGTCCATGCCGTTGAGGAATAGGGCTCCCGCCGGCACCTCCACCATGCGCCCGAGGGCGCGGGCCAGGGTGGTTTTGCCGCAACCCACCGGTCCCACCACCGCCACCAGTTCACCGGGTGCCAGCCGGAAGCTCACGTTGTGGAGCGCCTCGCGCTCGGCGCCGCCGTAGCGCACGCAGAGGTTGTGGGCCTCGACTGCCGCGGCGGCTGACTGCCCTTGACGGCTCGGCATGGATTGGGGCTGCGCCGGCGACTGGATCAGGGGTGTGCGCCGCAGCAGCTCTTCCACCCGCTCCAGGCTCACCTGGCCGGTCTGGAAGGTGTTGAGCGTGAAGCCCAGCAGGGCGGTGGGAAACACCAGCCGCTCCACGTAGAGGATCAGGGCCACCAGGTCGCCGATGCTGAGCCGTCCGCTCTCCAGCTGGCCGCTGCCCAGGGCCAGCAGCAGCAGCAGGCTCACCGAGGAGATGCCCTCCAGCAGCGGGAACAGGGTGCTGCGGGTGCGGGCCAGGTTGAGGGCGTCATCGCGGTAGGAGCGGTTGCGCTCGGCGAAGGCCTGGCGCTCGGTGGCCTCCTGGCCATAGATCTTGATGGCACTGATGCCGGAGAGGTCTTCCTGGATCAGATCGCTCAGCTGGGCCAGCGATTCCTGCTGGCGCCGCTGCTGTTTCATCATGCGGCCGCCAAACAGGCGCACCGTGGCGAGCATCAGCGGATAGAGGCCCACGGCCGCCAGGCTCAGCCAGGGGTCGATGGACAGCATCGCCGGCAAGGTGAGGGCATAGGCCAGGGCCGTGTTGGTGAGGCTGAGCACCGCAAAGCCCAGCAGCCGCCGCACGTTCTCCACATCGCTGGTGGCGCGGCTGATCACCTCGCCACTGCCGGTGGTCTGCACCCAGCCCGGCTCTTGGCGCAGCATGTGATCGAAGATCTGCTGCTTGAGGTTGGCCTCCACCTGGCGGCCCACGCCGAACACCAGCATCCGCGACCACAGCCGCACGCCGCCCATCACCGTGGCCAACGCCACGATCAGGGCAGCCTGGCGGATCACATCGCTCACGGCAAAGCCGTCCTGCAGGTCGTCGATCACGCCGCGCACCAGCAGCGGAATCGACACGCTCAGCAGGTTCACCACCACCAGGGCGAGGGCACCGATCAGCACCGTTCGCTTGTAGGGCCGCAGATAGCGCCGAATCAGGCCGAGACGGATGGCGGCCATGGAGTGCCTGAAGGTGCCGCCAACCTACGGAACCTGGGCGATGCTGGCGTCCGCTGCAACTGCCCATGGCCGAGGACCAACAGGCCCATCCCCTCTACGCCACCGATCGCGACCTGGTGGACCAGTTGCTTGCCGCCCAGCTGCCCACGGATGCCCAGCTCGTGGATCTGGGCCGGCTGTTGATGCGCTACTCCGGGTTTCCCGGGGCCCTGGATCTTCAGGACGATCTGGCCAAGACCCTGCGGCTGTGGGGCCTCAGCCACGAGGAGCTCCACCAGCGCTGCCGTGCCATCTGGGCCGCGGGCTACCGACCCGGCGCCGAGTTGGCGCCCCAGGCAGTGGGTTCCGGCTTCGACACCGCCGATCAGGACAGTCCCTGATCCGCTCGCACCAGGCCAATCTCTGCTACATCTCCAGCGCCCCCAAGCCCCCGTCATGGCTGCCGCCCTTCCCTGGCCCCCCCTGCTGGAGCAGCTGCTCGGTGGCGAGTCGCTCAGCACGCAGCAGGCCACGGCCCTGATGGAGGGGTGGCTGGCGGAAACCATTGATCCCGTGCTCACGGGTGCCCTGCTGGCTGCCCTGCGGGCCAAGGGGGTAAATGGCGAGGAGTTGGGCGCCATGGCGGCAGTTCTGCGCTCCGCCTGCCCCCTGCCGGGGGATCGGCCGGCCATCCCGCTGGTGGACACCTGCGGCACCGGCGGAGATGGGGCCGACAGCTTCAACATCTCCACCGCCGTGGCCTTCACCGCCGCGGCCTGTGGCGTCAGCGTGGCCAAACACGGCAACCGCAGTGCCAGTGGCAAGGTGGGCTCCGCCGATGTGCTCGAGGCCCTGGGCATCAACCTCCAGGCCCCCGCGGCCCGGGTGGTCGAGGTGTTGCCCGACACCGGCGTCACCTTCCTGTTCGCCCCCGGCTGGCATCCGGCCCTGGTGGGTCTGGCACCGCTGCGCCGGGCCCTGGGGGTCCGCACGGTGTTCAACCTGCTGGGCCCGCTGGTGAATCCCCTGCGGCCGGAATTCCAGGTGCTCGGCGTGGCCCGCGCTGACCTGCTCGACCCCATGGCCGAAGCCTTGTCCCGGCTGGGGTTGAAGCGGGCGGTGGTGGTGCATGGCCATGGGGGCCTGGATGAGGCCTCCCTCTCGGGTGCCAGCCAGCTGCGCCTAATCGAGGCGGGGTCCGTGCGGCCCGAGCAGCTCGATCCCACCGCCCTGGGCCTGAATCTGGCGCCCTCGGAGGCCTTGGCCGGCGGCGATTTGGCCTGCAATCAGGCCATTCTGGAAGCTGTGCTGCAGGGCCGGGGCACGGCAGCACAGCGGGATGTGGTTGCTCTGAACACGGCCCTGGTGCTCTGGGCCGCGGGCCGGGCGGAGAGCGTGGTTGCTGGCGTGGCCCCCGCCATGGAGGCCCTGGCCAGCGGTGCGGCCTGGCAGCGGCTCGAAGCGCTGCGTGGCGCCCTGGCCTGAGGGGCCTTGCGGGATGATGGGTGCCTATGACGACAGCCCTCTCCCCGAACCCTGCCCTGTTGGTGCTGGCCGATGGCCTGGTGCTGCGGGGCGAAGCCTTCGGCGCCAGCGGCACCGCCATCGGTGAGGTGGTGTTCAACACCGGCATGACCGGGTATCAGGAGGTCATGACGGACCCGAGCTACTCGGGCCAGTTGGTGACCTTCACCTATCCCGAACTGGGCAATACCGGTGTGAACAGCGCCGACCAGGAGGCCGATGCGCCCCATGTGCGCGGCGTGATTGCCCGGCAGCTGGCGCCCGTGCCCAGCAGCTGGCGCAGCGAGGACACGCTGGAGGCTTGGCTGCAGCGCCACAACGTGGTGGGCATCAGCGGCATCGACACGCGGGCCCTGGTGCGGCACCTGCGCGAGGGCGGTGCCATCAATGGCGCCATCAGCACCGATGGCCGCAGCCCTGAACAGCTGCTGGAGCAGGTGCGCTCGGCCCCCTCGATGGCCGGCCTCAACCTGGCCCAGACGGTGAGCACCGCTGAGCCCTACACCTGGACCAGCCTCTGCCCCGCGGCCTTTGACCAACGGCTTCAGAGCGGCCCCGCCACCCCCTACCGCGTGGTGGCGATCGACTTCGGCATCAAGCGGGCCATCCTCGAGCGCCTGGCGGCCCACGGTTGCGCTGTAACAGTGCTGCCAGCTGATGCCAGCCTTGAGCAGGTGTTGGCGTTGCAGCCCGAAGGGGTGTTCCTCTCCAACGGGCCCGGTGATCCTGCGGCGGTAACCAGTGGCATCGCCTTGGCCCAGGGCCTGGTGCAGCAGCCCGATCTGCCGGTGTTCGGCATCTGCCTCGGCCACCAGATCCTCGGCCTGGCCCTCGGCGGCAGCACCTACAAGCTGGGCTACGGCCACCGCGGCCTCAACCACCCCTGTGGCAGCACAGGGCTGGTGGAGATCACCAGCCAGAACCACGGCTTCGCCCTCGCTGCCGATTCCCTCAACCCCGCCGAGGTGGAGATCACCCACTTCAACCTCAACGACCGCACCGTGGCCGCCCTGGCCCACCGGCGTCTGCCCCTGTTCGGCGTGCAGTACCACCCGGAGGCCAGCCCGGGTCCCCACGACGCCGACCACCACTTCGGCCGCTTCGTGGCGTTGATGGCGGAGCGCCGCTGACGCAACTGATTTGTTGCGGAGCCTCCCAAGCCCGAAACCGTCATTACACTTCGGTCGCTCGTGACGTTCGAGGCCAGTAGCCATCACTGATCTGCAGCGATTGACCGTGTCCCTCAGGGGCGGCTACGAGCAGCAGGACGGCTGTCTGCTGTTCAGCTTCACCGGCCAGCTGGATGCCTATTCAGACAAGCAGTTTCTCGCCTTCATCGCCGATCATCGTCCGGCCCAGGCGCAGCCCCTGGTGATTGATCTGAGCCGCATCGATTTCATCGACTCCTCCGGTCTTGGCGTGCTGGTGCAACTCGCCAAGCAGTGCAACGACGCCAAGATCCAGTTCCTGGTGGTGGGCAATGCCCGGGTCGTGCAGACGGTGAAACTGGTGAGACTCGAGGAGTTCCTGCATCTCCAGCCCGATCTCGACACCGCCCTCGGCGCCATCGCCGCCTGAGTTCGGTATGGCCAGCTGGTTGGCCCAGCTCTCGCCCCCAGCTGTGCAGGGGGAGTTGGGGCCCCTGCAGTTGGCCTGGCTCGGCGATGCCGTGTGGGAGTTGCACCAGCGGCTGCGCCGCTGCCGTCAACCGGGCCGCAGCGCCGATCTGCACAGGGCTGTGGTGGCGGATGTGCGGGCCGATGCCCAATCGGCAGCCCTGGAAAAACTGGAAGCCAGCGGTGTTTTGACCGACGCCGAGCTAGAGCTGGTACGTAGGGGACGCAACCGGGCTGGCCGGGGTCCTCGCAAGGGGGAGGCCGGTCTTTATGGCCGTGCGACGGGATTTGAGACAATGGTGGGCTGGCTCTTTCTTCAGGATCCCGGCCGGCTCGCGCAGCTGTTGGATCAACTCGAGGACGCCGACCCATAAACCCATTGCCTGCTTGATATGAGCCCTCGTTTTGATCGCCGCCCTGACCGTGGCCAGGGAGCTGGCGCTGGTGGGGGTGGTGGCACCAGGGGCGGCGAACGCGGTGGCGCCCGTGGTGGCGGCGGCGGTGGCGGCGGCAAGCCCGGGCGTCCCGCCTACGGCGGCCGTGGGGGGTCTAGGCCCTTTGCCCCGCGAGGCGAATGGCGCCCTGAGGGTGGCGACCGTCCCGAGCGCAGTGACCGGGGTGACCGCCCCGAGCGTGGCGACCGCGGGGATCGTGGCGGCCGCAGTTCCATGGGTGAAGGCCGCCCCGCTGCCGGTCGCAAGCCCTTCACTCGCCGCCCCGAGGGCGGCCCACGTCGCTTTGAGTCGGGTGGCCGTCCGGATGGTCCCCGCTTCGGTGCCGGCCGCCCCGAGCGACGTCCCGGTCGTCCGGCTGGCCGCTTTGACGACCGCGGTGCTGCTGGCGGTGGTGGTGGTGCGGGTCGTCCGGAGCGGGGTCCCCGCCCCGAGGGGCGTCGCTTCTCAGCCCCCCGCCCGGATGGCGGATCCTTCCGTCCTGGGCGTCCCCAGGGGCGCCCCCAGTTCGGCGCTCGCCCCGCCTTTGCCGAGCGCCGCCCGGCTCGCGACCGCGACCGCGAGCGGGTGATTGCCGTGGAGGTACCCGTGGGTGAGGTGGGCGAGTCCACCCGCTTCAATGCGGGCCCCGCCGACGACCTGATCTGGGGGCGCCACGCTGCCCAGGCGGCCCTGGAAAGCGACCGGCCGATCCACCGCATTTGGTGCACGGCTGAGATGCGTTTTCAGCCGCGCTTCATGCAGTTGCTGCGGGAGGCCAAGGCCGGTGGCGTGCTGGTGGAGGAGGTGACCTGGGCGCGCCTGGGGCAGCTCACCGACGGCGCCGTGCACCAAGGCATCGTGCTGCAGGCCGCTGCCGCCGACACTCTGGATCTGGGCACGCTGATCGACGGCTGCCGCAACATCGGCGAGCCCCCCCTATTGATGGCCCTTGATGGCATCACCGACCCCCACAACCTGGGGGCGATCGTGCGCAGCGCCGAGGCCCTCGGTGCCCATGGTCTGGTGCTGCCCCAGCGCCGCAGTGCCGGCCTCACCGGCTCCGTGGCGAAAGTGGCGGCCGGCGCCCTCGAGCACCTGCCTGTGGCCCGCGTGGTGAATCTCAACCGCTCCCTGGAAACGCTCAAGGAAGAGGGATACCGAGTGATCGGCCTGGCCGGCGAGGGCAGTGTGTCGCTCACCGAGGCCGATCTCGATGGGCCGCTGGTGATCGTCACCGGCTCCGAGGGTTCCGGGCTGTCGATGCTGACCCGCAAGCACTGCGACCAACTCGTGCGCATCCCGCTGCGCGGTGCCACCCCCAGCCTCAACGCCTCCGTGGCCACGGCCATGGTGCTCTATGAGGTGGCCCGCCGTGGCTGGATGAAGAACATCACCGGGTCCTCCCCTGCCCCGCGGATCGTGCGCCCCCAGCTGGCCACACCTGAACCGTTGCCGGCGTCCGACCAGCTCGAGGCTGTCGAGGATGACGATGCCTTCAGCGCCGAGGAAGCGGCCGTGGCCTCGGCCTTGGTGGCAGAGGTGGTTGCCGAAGTGGCGGCTGAGTTGGTGGCTGAAGCGGTCGCAGAGCTGGCTGAGGAGGTGGCGGCGGAGGCTCCAGCGGCTCCTGCGGACCTCTCGTTGGATCTCAGCCCCAGCCCCGCTGCGGGCTTCGCTGGCGACATCCAACTCTGAGGCCAGCGGGAGTTGGCCCGGCTACGGCCAACTCCCCAGTCCACCGGCAGAATGCACACCATCACCACCCGTTGCGATGACGTCCTTGCTCTGGCCCCTGCGCAGTGTTGCCAACGGCCTGGGCCTGGCCTGGTGGGCCCGGGTTGAAACCCGTGAGCCGGATGTCACCTATTGGTTCGGCCCTTATGTGCGCCGCAGCAGCCTGGAGGCGGCCCTGCCGCCGTTCCTGGCCGATCTGCGCAGTGAAGGTTCCGGCCAGCTCAGCCACACGCTCTTGCGCGCCCGCCGGGGCGAGCCCCTCACGATTGCCGCCGGTGCTGACTGATAGCGTCGACCCAGCAACGCACCTGAGAGTCGATGGGGATCGCCGAGTGGCGCGAGCAGCTCAAGCGCGGCGAGGTGTCCGCCCGGGAGCTCACCGATCACCACCTCAGCCGCATCCAGGCGGTTGAGCCAGCGGTTCATGCCTATCTGGAGGTCACCGCGGAGCGGGCCCGGGCCGATGCCGATCGCATCGACGGGCTGCGGGCCGCAGGCGAACCCCTGCCCCCCTTGGCCGGGGTACCGCTGGCCATCAAGGACAACCTCTGCACCAAGGGCATCCGCACCACCTGCTCCAGCCGCATGCTGGAGAACTTTGTGCCGCCCTACGAGTCCACCGTCACCGAGCGCCTCTGGCAGGCCGGCGGCGTGATGCTTGGCAAGACCAATCTCGATGAGTTCGCCATGGGCAGCTCCACCGAGACCTCCGCCTTTGGCGCCAGCCGCAATCCCTGGAACACCGACAAGGTGCCCGGCGGCAGTTCGGGCGGCAGCGCTGCCGCCGTTGCAGCCGGTGAATGCGTGGCCTCCCTCGGCTCCGACACCGGCGGCTCGATTCGCCAGCCCGCGGCCTTCTGTGGCGTGGTGGGTCTGAAGCCCACCTATGGGCGCGTCAGCCGTTATGGCCTGGTGGCTTTCGCCAGTTCCCTCGACCAGGTGGGGCCCTTCACCACCAGCGTTGCCGATGCTGCCGAGCTGCTGCAGGTGATCGCCGGGGCTGATCCCCGCGATTCCACTTGCCTCAAGGCCCCTGTGCCGGACTACCGCGCCGCCCTCAGCCAGCCGGTGGCGGGCCTGCGGGTGGGCATTGTGCGCGAGTGCTTTGAGGCTGAGGGGCTGGACCCCCAGGTGAAGGCCTCGGTGATGGCGGCCGCTGCCCAGCTGGAAGCCCTTGGCTGCGAGCTGGTGGATGTGAGCTGCCCGCGCTTCAACGATGGCATCGCCACCTACTACGTGATCGCTCCGTCGGAGGCGTCCGCCAACCTGGCCCGCTACGACGGCGTGAAATACGGCTATCGCGCCGCCGATGCCGCCAGCCTGGCGGAGATGACCGCCCGCAGCCGCGCTGAGGGTTTCGGCGATGAGGTGCAGCGCCGCATCCTGATCGGCACCTATGCCCTCTCCGCCGGCTACGTGGATGCTTACTACAAAAAAGCCCAGCAGGTGCGCACGCTGATCCGGCGCGACTTCGACCGCGCCTTCGATGCCGTGGACGTGCTGCTCACGCCCACCTCCCCCACCACGGCCTTTGGCTTTGGCGCCCATGCCGAGGATCCCCTCGCCATGTACCTGGCCGACCTACTCACCATCCCCGCCAACATGGCCGGCCTGCCGGCCATCAGCCTGCCCTGTGGCTTTGACCAGGGCGGCCTGCCCATCGGGTTGCAGCTGATCACCGGGGTGCTGCAGGAGGAACGCCTGCTGCAGGTGGCCTACCACTACGAACAGAGCGCCCGGGTGATGCAGCAACGGCCCGAGGCGGCCCTCGTGCCCTGAGGCGTTGCCCCCAGATCTGGTGTCCCCAGTGCCGGCTGCGGCGCTTCGGGCCCTGAATCTTGCGCCCGAGCCTTAACCTGGAATCAGCCCCGGGCGCGTCTTGGCTTTCGTTCCGCTCCACAACCACAGCGACTACAGCCTTCTGGATGGGGCCAGTCAGCTGCCGGCCATGGTGAAGCGGGCTGAGGAGTTGGGCATGCCGGCCCTGGCCCTCACGGACCACGGCGTGATGTACGGCGCCATCGAGCTGCTCAAACTCTGCAAGGGCAGCTCGGTGAAGCCGATCATCGGCAACGAGATGTATGTCATCAATGGCTCCCTTGATGACCCCAACCCCCCGAAGAAGGAACGGCGTTACCACTTGGTGGTGCTGGCCAAAAATGCGGTGGGCTACCGCAATCTGGTGAAGCTCACCAGCATCAGCCACCTGCGCGGCATGCGCGGCCGAGGCATCTTCTCGCGGGCCTGCATCGACAAAGCCACCCTCACCCAGTTCAGTGAGGGCTTGATTGTGGCCACGGCCTGTCTCGGCGGTGAGATTCCCCAGGCCATTCTGAAGGGCCGTCCGGATGTGGCCCGGGATGTGGCCCGCTGGTATCAGCAACTGTTCGGCGACGATTTTTATCTGGAAATTCAGGACCACGGCTCTCCTGAAGACCGGATCGTGAATGTGGAGATGGCGCGCATCTCCCGTGAGCTCGGCATCCCCCTAATCGCCACCAACGACGCCCATTACCTCACCAGCAACGACGCCGAGGCCCATGACGCCTTGCTGTGCGTGCTCACCGGCAAGCTCGTGACCGATGAGAAGCGGTTGCGCTACACCGGCACGGAATTCATCAAGGGCGAAGCCGAGATGCTCGGCCTGTTTGCCGATCACCTCGAGCCGGATGTGGTGGCCGAGGCCGTGACCAACACCGCCAAGGTGGCCGAAAAGGTGGAGGACTATGACATCCTCGGTCGCTACCAGATGCCCCGCTTCCCCATCCCCGATGGGCACACGGCGGTGAGCTACCTGCGCCATGTGAGTGAGCAGGGGCTGCGCGATCGCCTCGAGCTCGGCCCCGAGGTGGCCTTTGACCCGCTCTACGGCGAGCGGCTTGATTTTGAACTGCAGGTGATGGAGCAGATGGGCTTCCCCACCTACTTCCTCGTGGTGTGGGACTACATCCGTTTTGCCCGGGAGAGCGGCATTCCCGTGGGGCCGGGCCGTGGTTCTGCGGCCGGTTCACTGGTGGCCTATGCCCTCGGCATCACCAACATCGATCCCGTGACCAATGGGCTGCTGTTCGAGCGTTTCCTCAACCCTGAACGCAAGTCGATGCCGGATATCGACACGGACTTCTGCATCGAGCGCCGTGGTGAGGTGATCGACTACGTAACGCGCCGCTACGGCGAGGAGAAGGTGGCCCAGATCATCACCTTCAACCGCATGACCTCCAAGGCGGTGCTGAAGGATGTCGCCCGCGTGCTCGACATCCCCTATGGCGATGCCGATCGGCTGGCCAAGTTGATTCCCGTGGTGCGCGGAAAACCCGCCAAGCTCAAGGAGATGATTGGCGCTGAGTCGCCGGCGCCGGAATTTCGCGAGAAGTATGAGGCCGATCCCCAGGTGAAGCGCTGGGTCGATATGGCCATGCGCATCGAGGGCACCAACAAAACATTCGGTGTTCACGCCGCCGGTGTAGTGATCGCTGCCGACCCCCTTGACGAGGTGGTGCCGCTGCAGCGCAACAACGATGGCCAGGTGATCACCCAGTACTTCATGGAAGACGTGGAGTCGATGGGGTTGCTGAAGATGGACTTCCTCGGCCTGAAAAACCTCACCATGATCGACAAGACGATCGATCTGGTGGCCCAGAGCACGGGCGTGACGGTCGATCCCGACAAGCTCCCTCTCGACGATGCGGGGACCTACGGCTTGCTGGCCCGTGGCGATCTGGAGGGCATCTTCCAGTTGGAATCCAGCGGCATGCGCCAGATCGTGCGCGACCTCAAACCCTCGTCGTTGGAGGACATCTCCTCCATCCTGGCCCTCTACCGCCCGGGCCCCCTCGATGCGGGTCTGATTCCCAAGTTCATCAACCGCAAGCATGGCCGCGAAGCGATCGACTTCGTGGACGCCAAACTCGAGCCGATCCTGCAGGAGACCTACGGGATCATGGTGTACCAGGAGCAGATCATGCGGATTGCGCAGGATCTGGCCGGTTACTCGCTCGGTGAGGCCGATCTGCTGCGCCGTGCCATGGGCAAGAAGAAGAAGAGCGAGATGGAAAAACACCAGAGCGTGTTCGTGCAGGGGGCCACGCAGCGCGGTGTGGATCCGAAGGTGGCGGAAGGCCTGTTTGAACAGATGGTGCTGTTCGCCGAATACTGCTTCAACAAGAGCCATTCCACCGCCTATGGCGCGGTGACCTACCAAACCGCCTACCTCAAGGCGCACTACCCCGTCGCCTACATGGCGGCCCTGCTCACGGTGAATGCCGGCACCACCGACAAGGTGCAGCGCTACATCTCCAACTGCAACGCCATGGGCATCGAGGTGATGCCACCGGATGTGAATGCCTCCGGCATCGACTTCACCCCCGTGGGCGAGCGCATCCTGTTTGGCCTCTCGGCCGTGCGCAATCTGGGGGATGGTGCCATTCGCGCCCTGATCGAGGTGCGCCTCAGCGATGGCCCGTTCCGCAGCCTCGCGGACCTCTGCGACCGCATCCCCGGCAGCACCCTCAACCGCCGTTCACTGGAATCCTTGATTCACTGCGGTGCCATGGATGGCCTGGAGCCCAGTGCCAACCGCGCCCAGCTGATGGCGGATCTCGATCTGATCATCGACTGGGCCAGTTCCCGGGCCAAGGATCGTGCCAGCGGCCAGGGCAACCTGTTTGATCTGCTGGGCGGCGGTGCGGATGCCGGGCCAGCGGCCAGTGCCCCCGGTGGTGATCTCAGCACGGCCCCGAAGGCTGCGGCGGTGGCCGATTACCCCCCCACGGAAAAGCTGCGCCTGGAGAAGGAGCTGGTGGGCTTCTACCTCTCAGACCACCCGCTCAAGCAGCTCACCCGGCCGATCCAGCTGCTCTCGGCCGTGGGGCTGGGCAGCCTGGAGGAGCAGGCCGACAAGGCTCGGGTGAGTGTGGTGGGCATGGTGTCCGGCCTGCGGCCCGTGACCACCCGCAAGGGCGACCGCATGGCCGTCTTGCAGCTGGAGGATCTCAGCGGCAGTTGTGAGGCGGTGGTGTTCCCCAAGACCTACGCCCGCCTGGCGGATCATCTGATGGTGGATGCCCGCCTGTTGATCTGGGCATCGGTGGATCGTCGCGATGAACAGGTGCAGCTGATCGTGGACGATTGCCGCGTGATTGATGAGCTCAAGTTCCTGATGGTGGAACTGCAGGCCGAGGAGGCCAGCGACATCACCGTGCAGCACAAACTGCGCGAGTGCCTCAATCAGCACCGCACCGATAAGGACGATGCCGGCATTCGCGTTCCGGTGGTGGCCATGGTGCGCCACCACGATCAGATCCGCTACGTGCGCCTCGGCCACCAGTTCTGCATCAAGGACAGCAGTGCTGCCCTCCACACCCTCACGGCCCAGGCCTTCCGGGCCCGCCTCAGCTCGCCGCTGGTGGCCGCCTGAGCGCTTAGCTCGCGGCCGGTGGCCGTTTGAAGGAACTGCGCAGGCGGGTGATATTCACCCCGATCTGTTCGAACCCCAGCAGGCTGCCGGGGGCGTCTTCCCAGCTGGCGGACAGCACGCCGTAGCTCAGCCCCACCAGACCCAGCAAAAAGAAGCCCCCCGACGTCACCAGGGTGACGGCGGGGGGGATATCGAGGATGCCCTTGCTCACCACCAGATAACTGACAATGAAGCTGGACATCCCCAGCACGGTGGGAATTCCAGTGGCCAGGGCAATGCGCCGGGCCATGCGATTGGCCACGGCTGCTGGAACGCCCTGCTCGCGCTTGCTGCGTGGTTTGGCCCGGGGAGGCTGGGGTGCTTTGGGCACCATGCCACCGCCGCCTGAGTGGCCTGCGGGCAAACCGCTGCGGCTTTTCCCCTTGCCTGCCATCGTCAGCCGCGGATGCCGAGCTTCTGAATCAGGGTGCTGTAGCGCTGCTCGCTGCTGCTGCGCAGGTAGCTGAGCAGACGCTTGCGCCGGCCGATCATCTTCAGCAACCCCTGGCGGGAAGAGAAGTCGTGGATGTTGTTCTGCAGGTGACCGCTCAGCTTGCTGATGCGCTCGCTCAGCATCGCCACCTGAACTTCCACGGAACCAGTGTCGGTGCCGTGGGTTTGGTGGGTGTTGATCAGTTCTTGTTTCTGGGTGGTGTCGAGCGACATGCGCGGCGTCGGGCCCTGACGGTGCAAACAACCAACTTACCGCCTCGTGGTCACGCCATCCCTCAAGCCACCTGGCGCGACAGCCAGCGCAGCGCTTCCCGCAACCAGGCCTCACTGTCGGCCTCCTCCGCCAACCCCTGGCCCGCCACGGCCCGTAGGGCTCGGTTGATTTCGAGCGCTTCGTAGCCCAGGGCCGAGAGGGTGAGCTGCAACTCCTCCCGCACGCCGCCCTGCAGGGTGTCGCCCCGTTCGTCGCCTGCGCTCTCGTCGAGGGGGTCCACCAGGTTCAGTCCTGCGCCGAAGCGCTCCTGCAGCTTCGTGCGCAATTCCACCGACAGGCGTTCCGCCGTGCGCTTGCCCACCCCTGGCGCCTTGCAGAGCAGCCGCAGATCCGCCTGCACGATCGCCCGCACCAGCTCCTCGGTGCTGAGGCTGCCCAGCAGCCCGAGGGCCATCTGGGGTCCCACGCCACTCACCGCCACCAGTTCGCGGAACAGGTCCCGCTCGTGCCGGGCCTCGAAGCCATAGAGGGTCCAGCTGTCCTCCCGGATCGCCTGGTGCACATGCAGGGTGAGGGTGCTGGCGTTGCCGGGCAGCTGCTCCCAGTGGCGGCGGCCGATCTGCACCTCGTAGCCCACCCCCTGGCACACCAGCAACAGACCGCAGCGGCTGTTCTGTTGCCAGCGATCGGTGAGTTGCCCTTGCAGCCAGCCGATCATGGGGGAGTGTTGAATCCCATCCATGCTGCCCGGTCTGACAACCCCGGCCTGCCTGCGGCGCCCCCTGGCCAGCTGCTGTGCCCTGTTGCTCTCGCTGCTGATGGCCTGTGGCCTGGCCGGTTGCAGTGGTGTGGGGCAACCGCCCCAGAGGGTGTTGCTCTCGGCCCTTGCGCTTCAGATCGATCTCACCCAGCGCTCGATCGCCAATGCCCTCACCCTGGAGGCCGGCGGTGAGCCCCTGGTGAGCCGGGTGCGAGTGGAATCGCAGCAGGCCATGGCGATTGGCGGCGCCAAGGGGCTGCATCTCACCGGCCGTTTTGATTGGCGCCTCGCCGGCGATCCGATCCGGGTGGACAGCGCCTTCGACCTCTACCTGCAGCGGGGTGAGCGCGGCCAGAGCTGGCGTCTAGCCCGGCCCAGCGGCAGCGCCGATGGCACCACCCAGGACTGGCTCACCTATCCACTGCCGCTGAAGGGGGAGAGCGCCTGAGGCTCACCAGCATCGCCGCCAGCACCAGCACGGCGCCGGCCACGGTCCAGCCGTCGACGCTCTCGCCAAACACCAGCCAGCCCCACAGGCCTGCGAAGGCCACCTGCACGTAACTGATGGCCGTGGCCTGGGCTGCGGGCAACGCCGTGAGGCCCCGGGTGAGGTACACCTGCCCCACCTGGGTGAACACCCCCACCCCCACCAGCCACAGCAGCTCGCTGGCGGTGGGCAGCACCGGATCGAGGGCCACCAGGGGCAGGGTTAAGGGCAGGGCCACCAGCGGGAAATAGAACACGATCACCAGCGGATGCTCGCTGTTCCCCAGGGAGCGCACACTCACGTACGCCAGGGACGTGAACAGGGCACCAGCCAGGGCGATCAGCACCGCCAGCGGTGGCAGGGCTGCCGCACCTTGCAGGAGCCCTGCGGGCTGGGCCACCAGCACCACCCCCGTCCAGCCCAGCGCGATGGCGAGCAACACCCGCTTGCCGATCCGCTCCCCCAGCATCAGCCAGGCCAGCAGGGCCGTGATCGTGGGATAGAGGTATTGCAGCACCGTGGCGGAGGCCATGGGCAGCTGGGCCAGGGCTGCGTAGACGCAGAGCAGGGCGGCGGTGCCGATGGCACCCCGCAGGATCAGGAGCCCCCGGCGTTGGCCCCAGGGATCCACGCCTGCCCGCTGCAGCAGCCACCAGCTCAGGGCCACGCTCACGATCGCCCGGGCCAGCACCACTTCAGCGGCGGGGATTCGCCCCCCCACCTGCTTCACGCACAGCCCCATCAGGCTGAAGGCCAGGGCGCTGGCCACCATCTGCAGCAGGGGGGGCATGGATGGCCTGGCGTCACTGCTCACGCGTCGCGCTGCAGCTGCATCTGGGTGGGGAAGGGAATCTCGATCTGGGCAGCCGCCAGGGCGATCAGCAGCGCCTGGTTGAGTCGGTGGATCGCGTTCTTGAACTCGGCGAAGCTGGTATGGCCGGCATGCAACCGAAACACGATGTCGTAGCTGAACGCGTTGATGGTCATGAACCGGCAGGACTGCAACTGCATCAGCGGTTCGCTGTTCACAACCGAGCGGATTAGATCCGGCAGTCCCTGCAGTTGCTCGGCCGTGGTGTCGTAGCTCACTCCCAGGGTGATGGTGGAGAGCCGAACCTGCTCCACCAGTTGTTGCAGCCGCATCAGCAGTGCCTCGCGAACGCTGAGGTAGGCGTTCCAGTCGTGCAGGGTCACCATCGCGAAGCAGATCAGGGTGAGGTCATCGCTCTGGTTCTGCTCGATGCTCACCAGCGGCTCCAGCAGGGCGCCACTCCCGGCCATGTGGTGCCGCACCAGCTGCAGGAGGTCGTCCACCTGCTCGGGTGAGAGTTTCTGCTCGATCGTCAGCCGCACATTCAGCGACTGCATGGGTGTGGCGGCGGAATTGGGGCTACGCCGCGAATAGTTCACGATCGTTTCCTCGTCCGCGATCGCGTTGGGGATGGTGATGCGGCTCTCGAGGGTCTGCAGTTCCAGGGAGCGCAGGCCGATCTTGGTGACATAGCCCAGGTTGTCGCCGATCTGGCAGAACTCCCCCACCCGCAAAGGCCGGTCCGTCTGGATGGAGAGCCCCGCGAACAGGTTGCCCAGCAGCTTGGAGGCCCCAAGACCGATCGCCAGGCCCGGCACGGCCGAAAAGGCCAACACGGTGGTGGAGGGCAGACCGAGCGCGATCAGTAACCTGTAGATCAACACCGTGGCCACAAGGCCGCCCAGCGCCCGGCATACCGGCATCACCAGGTTGCTCACCCGCCGCAGCTGCAGATCTGTGCTCGAGCCGCCACCGCGCAGCTGCACCAGCCATTCCGAGGTACTGCGGCCCAGGGCTTCGAACAGGAAGAAAGAGAAGAAACTGCTGGCAACGAAATAGCAGATGAAGAACAGATAGGTCACCACCACCAGCGGAGTGCCGGTGAAGTTCACGTAGTCGTCGATGAAGATCTCGCTCACTTTTGTGAGCGGCAGCATCGGCAGAACCAGCAGCACCCGATACCAGGCCATGTTGTCCTGATGCCAGGCCCGCAGCGATGTCTTCTCGTCGTTTAGCCAGTAGCTGTAGGTGTAGAAGAGTCGGCGGGAGATGATCAGCACCATCCAGCCGTAGACCAGCAGGGTGGCCAGAACGGCACACACTTGCAGCAGCGTTTGACCATCGATGGCCATCTCCAGAACGCGGCGCACATCGGCGGGCAATCGCAGATACCACTTCGGGGGTGCCAGATAGCCCGGTGTGTAGATGTAGCTGCTGTAGAGATCGGGAGTGGCGAACGGTTGTTGTACCGCCGGTTTGTCGTTAATCTCGCGATACATCCGGCCGACTTGGCTCACCGTGCCAGCGGAGAACACAAAACCCGGGCTGCCCTCCTGTCCGCTCGCTTCACTGGTGAGGGTGATGGCGGTATCGCCAAGCGTCCAGTTCTGACTGGCCTGGCTGCGTTGGTTGTTGAGGGTTTTGAGCCCCACTGAATCCGGAATGGTGATCGGCACGGTGCTGTGGGTGAACACGTAATCCAGCACCTCCTTGAGCTGCATGGCTGCCTCATCGGCCATGTCGTCGCGCACGCTTTTTGGAAAGGTGCTGGCATCGAGCGCCTGCACCGCCAGTGCAAACAGCTGCTGGGCCGCGTCGATCCGCTGGCGCGCTGCCGGGCTCCAGAACAGTCCCGGGTCCTGTTGGGGATTGCGGGTGGCGACCTCGAGCTCGTTGGCCACCCGTGCCATCACGGCATAGAAGTTCAGCAGCGTCTCCCTCGGGCTCTCCCCCACCACCTGCCCCAGGGGGTCATCGCTCCAGCGGGCGGCTGCGGCCAGCAGCTCGGGATAGAAGGGCTGCTCCCTGAGCGGAATGGCCGGCGGGCCGCTGGGGCGTATCGGCGCCGGGCTTGCCCATAGCGGGCTCCAGGGCCCGATCACCATCAGCAGGCCCCCCAGCAGTCCTGCCAGCAGTGAGCGGGTCCATCGCTGTGAGCGCCAGCGCGCGCTGCGGCTGTTCACGGCCCCATGTTCAGCTGTGGGCGCACTCTGGCAGGGGCCGTGGGCTGGTTCCCATTGGAACCGTCAGAATTGTGCTCCGCTTGCCACCGCCGCGCTCTTGAGCAGCCCTCGCCTTCATCCCCGCACGATCGAGGCCGTCAAGGAGCGTGCCGACATCGTCGATGTGGTGGGTGAGCACGTGGTGCTCAAGAAGAAGGGGCGCGAATTCGTCGGCATCTGTCCCTTCCACGACGACAAGTCACCGTCGATGACGGTGTCGCCGGCCAAGCAGTTCTATTACTGCTTCTCCTGCGGGGCCGGCGGCAACGCCATCAAGTTCCTGATGGAGTTGCAGCGCAACAGCTTCAGCGATGTGGTGCTGGAGCTGGCGCGCAAGTACCAGCTGCCGATTGAAACCCTCGAGGGCCCCCAGCAGGAGCGGCTGCGCCAGCAGCTCTCCCGCCGTGAGCAGTTGCATCGGGCCCTGGGCCTGGCTGCTGGCTGGTTCCGTGCCCAGCTGCGCTCCCCTGAGGGGGCTTCCGCTCTGGCCTATCTGCGCGATGGCCGTGGCTTGAGCGAAACCACGCTCGAGGCCTTCGGGCTCGGCTACGCGCCCGAGCGCTGGGATGGCCTGCTGAGCCACCTGCAACAGGTGGAGGGCCTGGCCCCAGAGCTGTTGGAGGCCGCGGGTCTGGTGGTGCCCCGCAAGGGCGGTGATGGCTTCTACGACCGCTTTCGCCATCGGGTGATGGTGCCCATCGCGGATCGCCAGGGCCGGATCATTGGCTTCGGTGGCCGCAGCCTCGATGGCGGTGAACCCAAATACCTCAACTCCCCGGAAACGGAGGTGTTTGAGAAGGGTAAGCACCTGTTCGGCCTCGACAAGGCCAGCCCTGCCATCCGCAAGGACGACCGGGCCGTCGTGGTGGAGGGCTACTTCGACGTGATCGCCCTGCATGCCACCGGCATCACCAACGCCGTGGCGGCCCTCGGCACGGCCCTCAGCAGCCAGCAGATCACCCAGCTGTGCCGCTGTTGCGACAGCAAGCGGCTGATCCTCAATTTCGACACCGACGGCGCCGGCGTGCGGGCCGCCCAGCGGGCCATTGGCGAGGTGGAGCAGCTGGCCCTGCAGGGTCAGCTGGAGTTGCGGGTGCTGCAGTTGCCCGCCGGTAAGGATCCCGACGAGTTCCTCCGGCAGCACGGGGCTGGCGAGTATCGCTCCCTGCTGGATTCCGCGCCCCTCTGGCTCGACTGGCAGATCGACCAGGTGCTCGCCGGGCGGGACCTGGCCAAGGTGGACCAGTTCCAGCAGGCGGTGACGGCCCTGGTGGCGCTGCTGGGCAAGTTGCCCGCCAGTGCCGTGCGCTCCCGCTACCTGCAGCAGGTGGCCGAGCGCCTCAGCGGCGGCCAGGCCCGGCTCGCCATTCAGCTGGAGGACGACCTGCGTCAGCAGGTGAAGGGCCAGCGCTGGCATGGCCGCGCCCAGAAGTGGGAGCAACCCGGTGAGGCGGGCCTGCGCGAGCGGGCCGAGGCGGAGCTGCTGCGGCTCTATCTGCATTGCCCCATGCATCGCGGCGCCATTCGGGCCGAGTTGCGCCGCCGGGAGCTCGACGACTTCGCGATTGCCCACCACCGCCAGCTCTGGGCTGCCATCGGCGGCCTGGAGGAGGACAACCTCGGCGCTGGCCGCCTCGAGGCGGTGAACCGCGGCACCGATCCCGGCCACGACCTGGCCGATCTCGATCTGCCCAGGCTGCTGGGCGATCAGCTGCTGGTGGAGCAGAGCGCCCTACTCACGCGCCTCACCCCCTTGCTGGAACCCACCGAGGTGCAGCGCATGGCCTTCTCCCAGGCCCTGCTGCAATTGCGGGGAGCCACGGCGGCGCTGGAGCGGCAGCGCAGCCTCAAGCGTTGCCGCCATCTGCTCAATGCCTGGAGCAGCCAGCGACTGCAAACCCTGGAGCACTGCATTGCCCGGCTGTTGGAGGAATCCCAGACGGAGGAGAGCCTCGCGGCTGGTGGCACTAGCGGGTTGAGCAACCCCGGCCTCGATATGGAGACCCGCATTGATGCCATGTTCGCCGACCTCAATAGCGATGCCTTGAAGTTCCAGGAGCTCTATTACAACGAGCGCAAGCATGTGACCCATCTGGATCAGCAACGCCGGGCCAGCTACGAGGAAGTGGCCGGCGGGGTGGTGCAGCCGCCTGATGCCTTGTCGGCCTAAACCCCCTGCACATCTGTTAGGACACGCTCGTGTTCTGCTCTGGTCGATCGATGGGTCTGCTGTCTCGTCCCGCTGTGGTGGTCGTTGCCGGCGTGCTCGTTGCGGCCACTGCTGGCGGCTCCGCCAAGGCCAACATGATGGATCAGATGGTGATGCACTACTGCAGCAAGGACATGCAGGAGGAGTTCACCAAGGCCGGTAAGACAGCCCCCGCCGGCATGATCGAGGCCACCTGCACCTGCGTGGTGCAGCGTCTTAAGGCCCGCGACAGCATTGAGCAGGCCAAGACCTTCTGCAAGGACCAGGCCATCAAGCAGTACGGCGAGATCTGAGCGCCAGCTTTGTGTTCAGAGCGCCCACACCGTGGGCACGTCGCTGAGGCGTGTGGTGGCGGCCTGGGAGAGCTGATCGCGCCGCATGGTCCAGGTGGGCTTCAGGCCGCAGGCGGCCCATTGCACGGTGCCGCTGCCATAGCGGTGGTTGAGCCGATCCACGCACTGCATCAGGGCGGTGCGCCTCTGTTGCTGCTCCGCTGGCAGGGGCACCAGGAGGTGGTGCTGCAGTTGCGAGTCCGGCTGCAGCTCCTGCAGCAGGACGCCGGCCTTCTGGAAACGCCTATGGGGCCGGTACAGCGCCGGCACCAGCTGCAGCGCGGCCGCCAGCAGCACCCCGGTGTCGTTGCTGGCTACGGGCAGGGCCAGGCTGGCGGCATTGCTGTAGAAGCCGGAGCTGAAGGGACTGGTCCGGGCGAACACGGTGAGCCGGCCGGCCCGCTGCCCCTGGCGCCGCAATTTTTCGGCCGCCCGCACCACGTAGCTGGCCACCGCTTCCCGCAAGGGTGCCTCCGCCTCGATGGGCTGGCTGAAACTGCGGCTCACGCAGGTTTCCCGCTTGGCGCTGGGGCCTTCCTCGAGGGGGAGGCAGCTGATGCCGCGCAGTTCCTGCTGCAGCCGCAGCCCCACCACGCCGGCCTTGGCCTGGAGTTCGCCGCTCGGCATGTCCCGCAGTTGCAGGGCCGTGGCCACCCCCCGCAGCCGGCACCAGCGGCTGAGTTTGCGGCCGATCCCCCAGACGTCCTCAATGGCCACGCCCGCCAGCCAGTTGGCGGGGTCCTGGCTGCTGCCGAGGTCGAACACGCCGGCGTGTTGGCTCTCCCCCTTGGCGATGCGGTTGGCCAGCTTGGCCAGCACTTTGCTGGGGGCAATGCCGATGGCAATCGGCAGGCCCAGGTTGCGGTGGATGCGCGCCCGCAGCTCCCGGCCCCAGCCATGCAGATCGCCATGGCGGGGCCGGGGCAGACGCCCGAAAGCCTCGTCGATCGAGTACACCTCGAGGTCGGTGAGCCAGGGCTCAAGGCTGCTCATCAGCCGCTGGCTCATGTCGCCATAGAGGGCGTAATTGGAGCTGCGCACCACCACCGCCTGGCGCTGCAACAGGTCGCGCAGCTGGAATGCCGGAGCCCCCATCGGAATGCCGAGATGGCGCGCCTCCGCACTGCGCGACACCACGCAGCCGTCGTTGTTGGAGAGCACCACCACGGGCTTGCCCAGCAGGGCCGGATCGAGGGCCTGCTCGCAGGAGGCGTAGAAGTTGTTGCCGTCGATCAGCACCAGGGCATCGGCCATGGCTGGTGGGTTCAGAGCGGGTGGATCACGTGGATGGCGACCCCCCAGATCTGCACGTCACCGCACTGGTGCAGCTCGAGCGGTGGGTAGGCGGGGTTGGCGGCTTCCAGGCGCAGCTGGCCCCGGTGCCGGGTGAGGCGCTTGAGCGTGAAGGCCCCATCCAGCACCGCCACCACGATGCGCTGGGGCCGGGGTTCCAGGCTGCGATCCACCAGCAGCAGGTCGCCGTGGTGGATGCCGGCGCCGGTCATGGAGTCGCCACTCACCCGCAGGAAGAAGGTGCTGCTGGGATGGCGGATCAGCACCTCGTTGAGGTCGATGCCCACGTCGATGTAATCGTCCGCGGGACTGGGAAAGCCGGCGGCCACGGTGTCCCCGGCAAGGGGCAGCTGCAGGGCGTTGCGTTCGAGCCGCAGGGGGCCGAGCAGCGCAGCGGAGCCCAGGCACAGCCGCGCTTCGGCAGACGGAACGTCGAGCACGGCCAACCGATCGGAAGCCTGATGCTAGTACGTGTGTACTGAAAGGTGTTGGGATTGGCCTGGGTGTCCCTTGCGGTTTAGGTGTCCTCCTCGTCTCCCTCGAGGAGCAAGTGCTGGAAGGCGGTGTAGAGCTCCAGTTCCTCGCTGCTGGCCGGCTTGCGCCGCTGTTGGTTGGGCCGCAGTTCGTTGGCGGCACCGCGGGGCTTGAGGCCGCCACTGGCCCCGCCCTGGCGTTGGGCCTGTTGTTGGGCCCGGCGCTGGGCCTCCTGCTGGCTGTGCAACTTGTCCCGTTCCGCCTGCTTGAGGCGATCCAGCAGGTGGGGCGGCACCGTGCCATCGGGGCTCACCTGCATCAGCTCGCGAAACAGGGCATCCGGATCGGTTTCGGTTTCCACCCGGTGGCGCTTCTGCGAGGCGGGGGTGTCGGCCGGGCTCAGCGCCTGCGGTTTGGGCAGGGGCTTGGGCAGGCTGCGGCCCAGTTGCTGGAGCCGCTCAAGGCTGCGGGCATCGAAGCTCATCTCAGGGGCACTCCAGGGTGTCCTTGGTGGCGCGGCCGGTCACGGGGTTGGTGCCGCTGGCGGAGGCGCAGAGGGTTTTGAGCACGTCGCCCCGGAAGGGCACGTTGGTGAAATCCGCGCCGGCGATCTGCACGTTGTTGAACTTGGTGTTGAAGGCGAAGGCGTTCTCCAGCACCGCGTTGCTGAGGTTGGTGCCATCGAGCACCGCTGCATCGAGCGTCGCGTCACTCAGGTCGGCGCCCGAGAGGTCAGCGTCCTGCAGCTTGGCCCCGAACAGGCTGGCGCCGCGCAGATCGGCCGCGTGGAAGTCGGCGTCGCGCAGGTTGGTGAGGTTGAAGGTCACTCCGCGCAGGTCGCTGCCGGCAAAGTCGTGGCCGATCAGCACCTGCTTGGCGTAATCCATGGCGGCCTGGGCCGGCGGCGTGGCGCTGCACAGCAACACCAGCGGCAGGATCCACAGGGCCAGGGGACGCAGCAGATGGCGCATCATCGAGGAGCTGGAGCTGGCGCAACCCTAGGCAGCTCCCGTGGGGACGGACCGCTGGGAACAGTTCCCGTTGCCCCAGTCGCCTAGCCTCCGCAAGCGCCAAAGCTGCGCCATGGGCAACCCGATCGACAGGGAGACCTTTCTGGCCCGGGCCAAGGCCCGCTTTGGGGAGCGCTACGACTACAGCGCCATCGTGTACAAGAGCTTCAAGACCCCGATCAAGATTCGCTGCCGCGAGCATCCGGTGCGCCTGATCGCCATCACTCCCGAGCGCCACCTGGTGACCACCGGCGGTTGCAAGTACTGCCTGAAGGAGTTGCGCGGCCAGCTGCCTGGTTGAGTTCGGCCCACGGCCCCGCCGCCGGGGAACCCTCAGGTTGGTTCAGGGCCAGGTCATGTCGCGCACCCCGCAGCAGCGCCAGGGCGATTGGGCCGAGCAGCGCGCTCTGCGCCTGTTGCGCCAGCAGGGCTGGTGGATGCTGCAGCGCCAGTGGCGTTGCCGCTGGGGAGAACTGGATCTGCTGCTGCATAAACCGGGGCGTCTGCTGCTGGTGGAAGTGAAAGCGCGCCAGCGCTGCGGGCCCGATGGCTGGGGGGTGGCGAGCCTGGATCACCGCAAACGGCAACGCCTGGCCGCCGCCTATGGCTGTTGGCTGGCGGAGCATCCCCGCTACGCCAACTGCAGCCTGGAACTGGTGTGCGCCTTGGTGCCCCTGCCGCCGGTTAAGGCGTCGGTGCGCTGGATCCGTTGGGGGTAGCGGCGTCGGGCGGGCTCTCCGTGTAGGTCACGGTGCAGATGTAGCGGTAGTTGCCCATTCGCACGCCCACTTCGGTGCAATGGCTGCCGGTCACGGTGGCCCCCCGCGGCACCTGTTCCTGGGCCCGTTGCAGGGCATTGCCCTGATCCCAGATCGATTCGGCTGTCACGGAGCCGGCCCGGGCGGCCAGGGGTAGGGCTGCCAACAGCAGGGCGCCGAACAGCGGAGAACAACGACCGGGAGCCATGGGGAAACGGCAGGGGCTTGCCTCTGTTTATGCCCGGCCGGGCGGCCCGGCAATGTGGTGGGAGGCCCGTGTGCGCCCGATCCGATGACCTTTGCGGCCCACCGCACCCGGAAACGCTTTGGCCAGCACTGGCTGCGGGATGAAACCGTGCTGGGCAAGATCCTGGCCGCCGCAGAACTCCAGCCCACGGACACCGTGCTCGAGGTGGGGCCCGGGCGCGGGGCCCTCACCGAGCGGTTGCTGGCCTCGCCGGCGGCGGCTGTGAGGGCAGTGGAGCTCGATCGGGATCTGGTGGCTGGCCTGCGCGAGCGCTTCGGCGCTGATCCCCGGTTTGAGCTGATCGAGGGCGACGTGCTGGCGGTGGCGCTGCCCCAGGCCCGCAAGGTGGTGGCCAACATCCCTTACAACATCACAGGCCCGCTGCTGGAGCGGCTGGTGGGGCGGCTGGACAGGCCCGTGGCTGAGCCCTACCAGCGCCTGGTGCTGCTGGTGCAGCAGGAGGTGGGGGAACGGATCCGGGCTAAACCGGGCAGCAGCGCCTTCTCGGCCCTGAGCGTGCGCATGCAGCTGCTGGCCC
Source organism: Synechococcaceae cyanobacterium (assembly GCA_947461705.1). Classification (GTDB taxonomy): domain Bacteria; phylum Cyanobacteriota; class Cyanobacteriia; order PCC-6307; family Cyanobiaceae; genus Vulcanococcus. Next base: position 2,114 of record CANHMF010000012.1, on the reverse strand, counting down.
ACTGCGCCACGGTGTGCCCCGTGCCGCCCCGCTGCTTCCAGCCACCGCCCAAGGTGATGAGTGAAGTGGTGGCGCTGGACCCCCTGCCGCCAGAGCAGCGGCTGGAACCTGCCCTGGCCCGCACGGTGGAGCAGTTGCTGCGCCGCTGCTTCGCGGCCCGTCGCAAGATGCTGCGCAACACCCTGATGGGCTTGCTGCCGGCCGATCAGCTGGAGGCCCTGGCGCTGGAGGTGGGCATCACCCTGCAGCAGCGGCCCCAGGAGGTGGCGCCCCGGGCCTGGGTGAGCCTGGCGGCGGGTTTGAATCGGCTCACTGCCTGATGCCTGAATCCATGGCTGAGCTGCTGGTCAGCGCCCCCGCCAAGATCAACCTGCATCTGGAGGTGCTCGGTCTGCGGCCCGATGGCTTCCACGAGCTGGCGATGGTGATGCAGACCCTCGACCTGGCCGATCAGCTGAGCATTCGCCCCACCGCTGATGGTGCGATCAGCCTCACGTGCGACCGAGAGGATCTGCCCACCGACGGCACAAATCTGGTGGTGAAGGCCGGGGAGCTGCTGCGCGCACGGGTGGGCCTGCCAGAGCTGGGGGCGGCCATCCACCTGCGCAAGCGCATCCCGATCGGGGCCGGTCTGGCGGGGGGCTCGAGCAATGGCGCGGCGGCCCTGGTGGGACTCAATCACCTCTGGGGCTGCGGTTTCAGCAGCGCCCAGCTGCAGGCCATGGCCGCTGAACTCGGCTCCGATATGCCGTTCTGTATCGCGGGGGGCACCCAGCTGTGTTTCGGTCGAGGCGAGCAGCTCGAACCGGCAGGGCTGGAGGCGGCACCGGCGCTGGGGGTGCTGCTGATCAAACACCCCCAGGCGAGCGTGTCCACCCCCTGGGCCTACGGCCGCTGCCGGGAGTTGCGCAGCGACTTCTACCTCGAGGCCGAGGCTGAATTCGAGCAGCGCCGCGAGGCCCTGCGCACGGGGCTCTTGTTGGCCGGGCTGCGCGGGCCGGCCGGCTTACCCCCCATCCGCAACGACCTGCAGGCGGTGGTGGAGCCGGAGGTGGCCAGCGTGCGGGAGGGCCTGTCCCTGTTGCGCCAGGCCTCCGGCGCCCTGGCGGTGGCCATGAGTGGCTCGGGCCCCAGCCTGTTTGCCCTGTTCCCCGATGTCGAGGCCGCCGCTGCCGCCCACACCCAGCTGGCGGCGGAGCTGGCGGCCGCTGGCTTCGAGGCCTGGTGCTGCCGTTGCACAGGCTCTGGTGTCACCCTGGGATGACCCCCCGTCCCGTGCCGCTGCCGTGAGCGAAGCCAGCGAAACTGCCAGTGAAACGGCCAGCGACACCGTGAGCACCACGGCGCGCACCACCGCGGCTGACGCCACCACCCCGCGTCAGCGCAAGGGACCCCTCAGTTTTCTCACGGGCTCAATCACCAGCTTCGGCCTGGGCTGGTGTGCCCTGCAGCTCTCTTACCGGGTGGTGGGCTACTACGCCGAGCATCCCCCCCACTACGACGTGCGCTTTGCCCAGAGCATCGCCACGTTCCTCAAAACCCTGTTCGTGGGGATGACCTTCCTGGCCACCTTCACCTTTGCCTTCGTGGGCCTGGGGCTGTTTCTCACCTTCATTCGCAGTCTGATGCCGGGTTGGAGACAGGCCGAAGAAACTCCCTAGCCTTGAGGGGCGCCCTGCCGCCGGCCATGACCGCCCACGAACTGGAATTGCTGGTGTTGCTGCTCTCGCCGGGCATGCTGCTCTCCGTGCTGCTGCTGGCCACCTTCGCTGCAGGCGGCTGAGATAAGTTGGCGGCACCACCGGTCCTGTGCCGGAATCGCCTTCCCGCCGTGGCAGAGACGCTTCTCTTCAACGCCCTGCGCGAGGCCATCGATGAAGAGATGGCCCGCGATCCCCACGTCTGCGTGATGGGCGAGGACGTCGGCCAGTACGGCGGCTCCTACAAGGTGACCAAGGACCTCTACGAGAAATACGGCGAGCTGCGGGTGCTGGACACCCCGATTGCCGAGAACGCCTTCACCGGCATGGCCGTGGGTGCCGCCATGACGGGCCTGCGCCCGATCGTGGAAGGCATGAACATGGGCTTCCTGCTGCTCGCCTTCAACCAGATCT
>CANHMF010000011.1 GCA_947461705.1 Synechococcaceae cyanobacterium | reverse complement strand
GTTGAAGTAGGTCTTGCCCGCCAAGGCGGGCATCTGGTTGCGCAGCTGGGTCAACCGAGGGCGGGATGGCTGCATCCAGCCTGATGCCTCAGATCACCTGGCCCAGGGCCACGGCGGCCACGGCCGAGAACAGCGTGATGCCGAGGGCGGTGAAGGGGTTCTGCCCCTGGGCCACGGCGAAGGTGGTGATCACGCCGGCACCGAGGCAGGCCACGGCCAGCTGGGTGGTGATGGCGGGGCGGCTTTCCACGGGGCGCAGGGCGACTTGCGCTGCAGCATGGGAGCGGATTGCTGTTCCCCCAATCGCTCTCGGCGGGTTCGTTACCTGGAGTTGGCCTTCGTTACCTGGCGCAATGGCTGGAGGCGGGGCGGGCCCGGCCGCTGCTGGCCCACTGCTGCAGGGCTTCCAGCTGTTCGCGGGCGGTGCGGGAGAGGGGCACCAGCTTGGCAGCGGCCCCGATCAGATCGGCTTCGCCAAACTCGCGCCGCTCGCCGAAGGCCTGGTGCATGGCCTCAATCACCACCTGTTCCAGTTCAGCCCCTGAAAACCCAGCCGTGCGGTCCACCACCACGTCGAGTGGCAGGTCATGGGCCGGTCGGCGCCGGCGTAGCTGCAGGTCGAGGATCGCGTGGCGCTCCTTGGCGTCCGGCAGATCCAGCAGGAAGATCTCATCGAAGCGGCCCTTGCGCAGCAGTTCCGGGGGGAGTTTGTCCACTCCGTTTGCCGTGGCCACCACAAACACGGCGCTGCTTTTTTCCGCCATCCAGGTGAGCAGGCTGGCCAGCACTCGCTGGCTGGTGCCGCCGTCGCTGCGGCCATCACCTGCGGCCGCCCCGAAGCCCTTGTCGATCTCGTCGATCCACAGCACGCAGGGGGCCATGGCTTCGGCCCGTTGGATCATGTCGCGGGTGCGGGCCTCGGAGGCCCCCACCAGCCCGGCGAACAGACGGCCCACATCCAGGCGCAGCAACGGCATGCTCCAGCTGTGGGCCACGGCCTTGGCGGTGAGCGATTTGCCCGTGCCCTGGGGGCCCACCAGCAGCACCCCCCGCGGTAGTGGCAGGCCGTAGCGGCGGGCTTCATCACTGAAGGCCAGATGCCGCTGCGCCAGCCAGTGCTTGAGGGCATCGAGGCCGCCGATATCGGCAGGGGTGGCCTCGCTGGGGCAGTACTCCAGCAGCTCGCTGCGGGCGATGGCCTGGCGCTTCTCTTCCAGCACTTCCTCGAGATCGCCGGCCCCCAGCTGCCCCCGCCGGGCGAGGCCCCGGGCCGCCACCTGGCGGATGCGTTGCTCGCTCAGGCCGCTGCAGCTGTGGGTGAGTTGCTCCAGCACCTCGGATTCCAGGCCTTGGCCCGTGGCCTCCCCAATGCTCTGCAGGAGCCCGCGGATCTCATCCTGCTGGGGCAGAGGCAGATCCAGCAGGGTGATGCATTCCTCCAGCTCTCGCGGCACCTGCCATTCGGCGGCGGTGATCACCACCGTGTGGGGCTGTTGCTGCAGGGAGGTGCTGAGGTTGCGCAGCTTGCGGCAGATGCTGCTGTCGTCGGTGTAGCGGTGAAAGTCGTGCAGGACCAGAATCGCCGCTTGCCCCTGGGCGAGGGTGGCCAGGCTGTCGAGGGCGGCCAGGGGATTGCGCGCGGCTTCACCGTCGTGACTCGGAAATCCCCTCAGGCCCGAGATGAAATCCCAGCGGGCGAGAGCCCGGTTGCCGAGGCGCCTGGCGGCAGCGGCTAGCAGCGCTGCGATCCGCTCTTCCTCCTGGCTGCGGATCCAGAGGATGGGAGTGCGGGCGCGGATCAGCAGATCGAGGTGGTCGGCCCAGGCCTGGCTCATGGGGCGGGATCGCGCGGCGTGGGTTCTAGCGCTGGTTGAGGCCCTTGAGGGCGGCCCAGCGGGGATCGATCATGTCGCCGCTGCCGCTGCCCTGCAGGTTGGGGCCGGGGCACCCAGAGCCGCAGCGGTTCACCAGCGGTAGCTGCAAGCTGAGCTGCTCGAAGGCCCAGTGGGCCGGATCGAAGTCGCCCCGTGGGTCGAGGCTCTCCGTGAGCGCATCGGCATCGAGATCCAACACCGCGCTGCCGGCCTCCAGAACGGTGGCTTCGCTGATGCCCGCCTCGCGGGCCTCCTCGCCGAGCCAGAGCAGCTCCTTGGTGTCAAAGCTCAGGGGGTGGTTGAAGTGCTGAAGGCAGCGGTCGCAGCAGAGGGTCACGATCGTGCTGGCCTGGCCTTCCACCTCCAGCACGTTGCCGCGGTGCTGGGCCTTCACCACGCCCCGCACGGGGGTGAGGCTCTCCAGTTCGCTCAGGTGCTGATCTAGCTGCCACTGCCGACCTTCGGCCAGGAGCTTGAGCTCCTGGATCGGCAGCGGCTGCAGATCGTCGCCGCTGGTGGCGGCAGCCTGGCGGGACTCAGCCATGGCCCTACTTCTTGCCCTTGGGCTCGAAGGGGAGCCGCTCGCTGCCGGCCGTGGTGGCTGTGGCCGTCACCGTCTGCTGGGCCATCTGCTGGTCGAGGATGGCCTGCAGGTTGTCGGGCAGGGATTCCCGGGTGAGCAGGAAGGTCTGCAGGGCCTGGAAGATGTTCGCCACCACCATGTAGAGCAGCACGCCCGCCGGCAGGGGGAAGAACAGGAACATGCCCGTGATCATCACAGGGGTGATCTTGTTGGCGGTGGACTGCTGCGGGTTGGCGGGCATGCCCATGCCCGAGAGGATCTGGGACACGAACAGGCTGGCGCCGAAGGCGGCCACCAGGATCGCGATGTCCCAGTTGAGGGCGCCATCGGTGTAGAAGCCCACCTGGCCCAGTGCCTTGATGAAGAGGAAGCCACTGCGGGCTGCCAGGCCGGGGATCTTGGCTTCCACCACGGCATCGCCCGGGGCAATTGCGTGGATGGTGCCGTTCTGATCGACGCTCACCAGACCCTCACCCTTGGTGACGCTCCAGGTGGGGTTGAAGCTGCTGCCGTTCTCCACACCGGAGAGCACCGAGGCGAAACTGTCGCCCGTCTTGGTGTGCAGGCTCACGGTTTCGGTGTCGCCGACACCGATCTTGGTGCCCTTCTCCAGACTGGCGATCACCGGCACGTGGTTGGTGGCGGTGACGAAGATCGAATGGCTGGGGCTGTTGAACGGCTTCGGTTCCACCGCAGCGATCTGATCGGCCGGCAGCACCTTCAGATTGAAGGTGTAGGGCACATCGGCGAACGGTGAGCCCCGCAGGGTGGCGAACAGGGCGAACAGGATCGGCATCTGCACCAGCAGGGGCAGGCAGCCGGACAGGGGGCTGCCGAACTCCTTCATCAGGGAGCCCAGCTCCTCCTGCTGTTTCTGGGGATTGTTGGCGTACTTGGCCTTGATTTCCGCCTGGCGTTTCTGCATCACCGGTTGGGCGATGCGCATGCGGCGGGCACTGCGGATGGAGCCAGCGCTGAGGGGGAACAGCGCCAGACGGATCACCACCGTGAGGGCAATGATGGCTAGCCCGTAGCTCGGCACCAATCCGTAGAAGAAATCGAGGATCGGGAGCAGCAGGTTGTCGGAGATGTAGCCGATCACGGCGTGGTTACGTCAGAGGGGGTGGGTGTTGGGGGCCAGTGTGTCAGGCCGCGAAGCCGCTGTTGGCTGCTTTGGGGGCCTTGGCGGTGGTGCTCGCCGCCATGCGCTCCTGGATGTAGGCCTCGGCCTCGCGGTAGTTGGGCACCGCGCGCATCTCGAGCTTCATGCCGTCGTTGAGCACCAGCACCATGTCGCCCCAGAAGCCCAGGCCACGGGCCACGGAACGCACCTCACGAATCTGCTTGTACACCACTTGGGTGCGGTCGCGGCCAAGCCAGCCGCCGCTCACCGATACCCGGCGGCTGGTGATGGTGAACCGCAGCCAGAGGGCCCGCACGATCGCCCCCACGGCGAAGGGAATCCCGATCAGGGTGAGGCCGAACAGCAGGTTGGTGATCAGATCCCCCTTGGCGGGACCGCCCTCATAGAAGACGGCCTCATTGATGCTCGCGCCGGGGGCGACCGGTCCGGAATTCGCCGCAGCAGTCATGGGCGCAGCCCTGCCTTCTCGAGGAGTTCAGAACATTCTCCCAGCAGAACCTCGTCACCTGCGTCCGCGCTACCGGGCTTGAGGGAGATCAGCAGCCAGGTGTTGGCCATCTGGGCCTGCCGTGCTGCTGCGGCGGCCACTAGGTGGCTGTGGAACAGCCGCCGCAATTGGTTGCGACGCACCGATTTCTTGCTCACCTTGGCGCTCACCACCACCCCAAGGCGGCAGCTCAGGGGATTGGGGTCGCGGGGGTCCGGCTTGAGCAGGGCCGGCTCGGCGGCCATGGTGCGCAGCACCATCCAGGTGCCATGGAACCGCCGGCCCTTCTGGTAGAGGCGATCGAACACAAAACGTCCCCGCAGCCTGTGTTCCCGGGGCAAAACCATGGCTGGTTGGCTCGGGGTGGCGACGGGGACGTTGGAGTGCGGGCGGCGGGGATGAGGAGCTGGCGCTCCAGATCCAGGCTCTAGACCGCCAGGCGGGCGCGGCCACGCTTGCGGCGGGTGCGGATCACACGGCGGCCGGTGTGGCTGCGCATGCGAACGCGAAAGCCGGAGACCCGCTTGCGCTTGCGGCTGGTTCCTTCGAGGGTCCGTTTGGTCATGGCTCCGGCTCGGCTACGCCTTCAACGTCGATCGCCCAACCTATCAGCTGGGGGTGGGCCCAGCCGCCCACGGGGCTCAGTTGTTGGGCGGATCGATCTGGATCAGCCAGCTGCCCAGATAGCCCGAGATGGGGATATCCCCAGGGGCCTGGGCCAGGGCATTGAACTGATACATGCCCGCATTGAACGGATTGAAGATGTTCATGTAAACCCCGATGGTCTTGCCGACCGGCACCGGGGTGTTCGGGAAGATTTCGATGGCGGTCCCGTCCTTGGAAACCTCCACCACAGCAGGGATTTGCTTCTCGCAGCGGGTGCGCGCCAGCATGCCTCCTTCCTTCATGTAGCAGAGCTGCACGTATTTGGGATTGATGTCCACGTCAAAGCTCTTGGGGATGCCCACCGTGAGCTTGAGGATGGCTGTTTTGCGATCCTTGGGTTTCAGCAGCAGGTAATACTCCGAGCGCTTCAGCCGAGCCGTGTCGGTCATGAAGTAGTAGAGCTTGCGGTAGTCCTTCGTGGTGTCCCAGCGGAACTCCATCAGGCCAGGGGTGCCCTGGGCGCGGGCTGGAGCCAGCGGTGCCAGGGGTGTGAAGCTGGCGGCGATGCCCGCCAGGCCGATGGCCGTGGCGGCTGTCGCAGCGCGGAGGAAAGACATGGAGGGTGTGGGAGGAGGGCTGATGCCGTAGACGAATTCTCAGCAGGGGCTGAGGCCCGCGGACCCGTAGGTGGGCGGCAGCCCAGCTGGCAGTGGTGACCAGATGTGACTCAGCTGGTCTGGTCGGAGAGGTCGGGTCGCAGTCGGGCGGCTTCGCGCAGGTAGGCATGGCGCGCCGGTTGATGCTCCTCCAGCCAGGCATGGGCCAGCAGGCGAATGCAACGGGGCAGGTCCCCCTCCACGGCCATCTGCTGGCAGTCGAGCAGGGCCACGCCATCCCAGCCGGGACGGCGCCGGGCGATGGCTGCCGGGAAGCAGGCATTGAGATCAGCCGTCACCGAGAAGGTGATCGACAGCAACTGTCTGCCCTCCAGCCCATTGCGCGCCACCAGGGCATCCAGCAGTTCAGCCACGGCCTCGGCGATGGCCTCGGCGCTGTTGGCGCTGGCGGTGGTGGCACCCCGGAGCGAGCGCAGGCTGCGGGGGCTGCTCATGGCCGGTAGAGCCACAGGGGTTGGCCGCTCCAGGCCAGCTCCAGGCTGAGGGCGGCACCGAGGCGGCCCAGCAGGGCACGGCCCGGAATCAGCCCCCCAAAGCGCTTGGGCGGCTTGCCGAAGGTGATCGGCCGAGTCTTCTCCTCATCGAGATCCGCCAGGCGGGCGGCCAGGCGGCGCGCGGCGTCCTCATCGCCCAGCTCATCCACGAGGCCCAGCTCCTTGGCCTGGGCTCCGCTGAACACACGCCCATCGGCGAAGCTCCGCACCACCTCCTGGCTCAGGCCCCGGCCTTCGGCCACGGCCGTCACAAATTGGCTGTAGCTGGAATCGATCAGGCTTTGCAGCAGATCGCGCTCGGCGGCGGTGAGGGCGCGATCCGGCGAGAGAATGTCCTTGTAGAGGCCGCTCTTCACGGTTTCAAAGCTGATTCCCACCCGCTCGAGGAGCCGCGAGAGATTGTTGCCCCGCAGGATCACGCCGATGGAGCCGGTGATGGTGCCGGGGTTGGCCACGATCTGCTCGGCCGCCACGCCCACGTACACCCCCCCGGAGGCGGAGATGTTGCCGAAGCTCGCCACCACCCGGCAGCCCTTGCTGCGCAGACGTGTGATGGCGGCGTGGATTTCCTGGCTGTCGCCCACGGTGCCGCCGGGGCTGTCGATGCGTAGCAGCAGGGCGGGGCATTCCCGCTGCTCCACCTCCCGTAGCGCCTTGAGCACTCGCTCCCGGGTGGGGCCGGCAATGGGCCCCTCGATGGCGATACGTGCCAGTTTGCGGCGGGACTTGCGTCGCCAGGGCCAGGCCATCGATGCACTGTGCAGTGGCTGGATCTTAAAAAGGTGCCTGTAGGCAGCTTGGGCTGGTGATGCTGCGCTGGCTGCTGATGGTGTTGCCCTTTGCCCTCTGGGGCACGGCCATGGCGGCGATGAAGCCCCTGCTGGCCGACAGCGGCCCCCTCACCCTCGCCTGGATGCGGTTGCTGCCGGCAGGGCTGGTGCTCCTGCTGGCGGCGACGCTGTGGCGGCGCTCGCCGGGGGTGGACCCCCGGGATCGCCTCTGGCTGCTGCTGTTTGCCCTGGTGGATGCCACTGCGTTTCAGGGGTTGCTGGCCCGGGGTCTGGAGGGCACCGGCGCCGGTCTTGGATCGGTGTTGATTGATTCCCAGCCCCTGGCGGTGGCCCTGCTGGCCCGCAGCTTGTTTGGTGAGGCGATCAATCCCGTCGGCTGGCTGGGCCTGTTGCTGGGCTTGGCGGGGATCCTGTGTCTGGGGCTGCCTGGTCCGCTTCTGCAGCAGTGGTGGTTGATGGGCCCGGAGTCCATCGGGGAGCGGGCCTGGAGCCATGGCGAGCTGTGGATGCTCGGCGCAGCCCTGGCCATGGCCTTCGGCACGGTGCTCAGCCGCTATGCCTGCCGCCACAGCGATCCGGTGGCTGTGACGGGCTGGCACATGGTGCTGGGGGGGCTGCCGCTGCTGCTGGCCTCCGCGGTGGCGCCCCTCTTGAATCCAGCGGCTCCGGCCTTCTGGCCCGCCTGGAGTGGGGCTGAATGGGGCCTGATGGCCTATGCCGCTCTCCTGGGCAGTGCTCTGGCCTATGGGCTCTTCTTCTGGTTTGCCAACCAGGAAAACCTCACCAGCTTCACCTCGCTCACCTTCCTCACGCCGATGTTTGCCCTGCTCTGTGGGCTCGTGCTGCTGGGGGAGGAGCTGCGGCCTCTGCAATGGTTGGGAGCGGTGCTGGCGCTCGGGAGTGTGGTGCTGATCAACCGCCGCCAGCAGCTCTGGGAGGCGCCCTGATGAAGCTGTTGGTGGTGAGCACCCCTGTGGGGCCTTTGGGCAGTGGCCGCGGCGGCGGGGTGGAGCTCACCCTCACGGGCCTGGTGGCGGGCCTGCTGCAGCGGGGGCACGAGCTCACCGTGCTGGCGGCGGAGGGATCAGAGCTGTCGCCGGCCTGCACCGGGGCCGCCCTGTGGACCTGCCCTGGTGCCCTGCAGCCCAGTTGTCAGCACCAGGGCCGCGATGCGCCCGTGAGCCTGCCCGCCGGCGGGCTGCTGGGCAACCTCTGGCGGCGGGCCCTCGAGGCCGCCCCTGGCGAGCGCTTCGATGCGGTGCTCAACCTGGCCTACGACTGGCTGCCGTTCTGGCTCACTCCCACGGCTGCGGTCCCGATCTTTCACCTGGTGAGCATGGGCTCGGTGTCCGGGGCCATGGATGCCGTGATCGCCGAGGTGGCAGCCTGGGATCAGCGCCGCCTGGCCTTCCATACCCAGGCCCAGGCCGGGGATTTTGCCCTGCCCAGCCGGCCGGTCGTGGTGGGCAATGGCTTTGATCTGGAGGCCTACAGCTTCTGCACTGAGCCCGAACCGCTGCTGGGTTGGGTGGGCCGGATTGCCCCGGAAAAGGGTCTGGAGGATGCCGCCGCCGCCGCCGCCCAGCTGGGGGAGCGGCTGGCTGTGTGGGGGCTGGTGGAAGATTCGGTCTATGCGGCGGCGGTGGAGGCCTCGGTGCCCGCCGGCACGCTGGACTGGCGCGGATTCCTGCCCACGGCGGAGCTTCAGCGGCAGCTCGGCCGCTGCCGGGCCCTGCTCAACACCCCCAAGTGGAACGAGGCCTACGGCAACGTGGTGGTGGAGGCCATGGCCTGTGGTGTCCCGGTGGTGGCCTACCGCCGCGGCGGTCCCGGGGAGCTGGTGGAGCCGGGGGTGAATGGTCTGCTGGTGGAGCCCGACGACGTGCCGGCCCTGGCCCTCGCAGCCCAGGAGGCGGTGGCCCTGGATCGCCGTGGCTGCCGCGAGTGGGTGGAGCGCCATGCCTCGCGCCAGGCTTTTGCCGCTCGCCTCGAGGACTGGTTGCAGAGTGGGTTGTCGCAGTCTCGGGCTCTAGGGTCGAAGTCCGAGGTGTAGGCCCTGGTGTCCGAGCAGCAGCACCTGCCACAACCGGCCGCCCGCCGGCAGGTGCTGGCGGTTCTGCTGGGTGTGTTGGCCTGCGGCCTGGTGCTGTTTGTGTGGCAGCTGGGCCGCACCGGCCTGGTGGATGAAACCCCACCCCTGTTTGCCGCTTCGGCGCGGGCCATGGCCGAATCCGGCGATTGGCTCACCCCCCGGGTGAACGGCCTGCCCCGCTACGACAAGCCGCCCCTGGTGTATTGGCTGATGGGGCTGGGCTATCTGATCCCTGGTCAGCAGGGCTGGAATCCACTGGGAACCTGGGCAGCGCGTTTGCCCTCGGCCCTGGCCAGCCTGGCGGTGATGCTCACCCTGGCGGCCACCCTGCTGCGCTGGCCCCAGGGGCGCCAGCAGGTGGCCATCACCGCCTTTAGTGCGGCTCTCGCGTTTGGGCTCTCGCCCCTGGTGTTGCTCTGGAGCCGCATCGCCGTGAGCGATGCCCTGTTCAGTGCTTCCCTCGCCATCACGTTGTTGTTGTTCTGGCGCGGTTACGCGGCGGCAGGCTCCGCCAGCCGCCACTGGTGGCTGGCCTGGGTGGTGCTGGGCCTGGCCGTGCTGGCCAAGGGGCCGGTGGCTGTGGTGCTCAGCGCCATCACCTTGGCCCTGTTCGCCTGGCGCCAGGCCGATGGAGCGCGCTTGCTGGCACGGCTGAAACCCTGGCCCGGCCTGCTGATCACGGCCCTAGTGGCTCTGCCCTGGTATGGCGCTGTGCTGTGGGTGGAGGGTCAGCCCTTCTGGGACAGCTTCTTTGGCTATCACAACCTGCAGCGCTTCACTGGCGTGGTGAACAACCACCTGCAGCCCTGGTGGTTTTTCCTGCCCGTGCTGGTGGTGGCTTCCCTGCCGTTCACGCCGCTGCTGCTGCAGGGCCTGGTGGCCAGCCTGCGCTGCCGCCGGGCCAGCCTGCCGCCGGAGCAATCGCTGCAGCTGTTTGCGGCCTGTTGGCTGCTGGCCGTGCTGGGCTTTTTCACCCTGGCCGCCACCAAGCTGCCCAGCTATTGGATCCCCGCCACGCCGGCGGCGGCCCTGCTCGTGGCCCTCGCGGCCCAGACCCGGCCGCCCCGCTGGGCGCGGCTCGCCACCCTGGGCCTGGTGGTTGTGCTGGCGCTGGGGCTGGCTGTCTCGCCCCGCTGGATCCCGCTGATCAACGATCCGGAGTTGCCCACCCTGCCTGCAGAGCTCCTGGCCAGTGGCCTGGTGCTGCGGGCCGCGCTGTGGTTTGGCCTCAGCCTGCTGCTGGGTCTGGCGCTGTGGCGACCCCGCTGGAGCGCGGGCTGGCTGCTGGGTTTGCAGCTGCCCCTGTTGCTCTATGTGCCCACCGTTCACCTGCCGCTGCTGGTGCTGGGCGATGGGGTGCGCCAGCTGCCGGTTCGTCGTATCGCCGCCGATGTGCTGGCCCAGCGCCGCCTCAGGGAGCCCCTCGCGATGGTGGGCATTCTCAAGCCCTCCTTGCACTACTACACGCGTCAGCCGGTGCTGTTTGAAGGCATTGCACCCGCAGGGCTGATCAACCTCAGTGATCGCCTGGCCCGTGAACGCCGTCAGGGCTGGACGCCCTCAGCGCCCCACCCGCAGGCCACGCTGTTGGTGGTGATCGATCAGGGCACGGCCCAGCTGCCCTACTGGTGGAGCCTGCCCCATCAGCAGCTGGCCAGCGAGGGGCTCTACCGCCTCTGGCGCGTGCAGCGCTCGGCCCTGGCCCGCCAGGCCGCGGCCCTGCAACAGTCGGGGGTGCCGGGACCCGATTGGCAGCAGCCCAGGCCCGAGCGCTACTAGCCCGCGTCGCTGGCAGTTCCCATGGCGATGCCCTCATCCATCAGCCGCCGCTGGCAGAAGCTGCAGTGCCCCCAGCGCTGCAGTTCACCCCTGGGGGCCGGCCGCCCGCACGCCTGGCAGCTGCCCATGCCGAAGACGTCCACGCGGCTGGGGTGCTGGGCCCACACCTGGGCCTCCTGCTCGGTGCCTGCGGCCGGCAGCGGTTGGCAGAGGTGGTGCTGAAACACCAGGTCTTTCACGGAGAAACCAGCACCCCGCAGTGCCCCGAGCAGTTGATGCTTGTTGAAGCGCAGGGCCTGCAGCCACTGGGGATGACTGGCACCCACCACCAGCCGCCCACCCCGTAGCTGCAGGGGCTGGCAGTGGGGGGCCAGCTGGGGGCCGGCGATGGTGGGCCAGGCGTTCCAGAGGGCGGCCAGGCTGCCATCGGCTTTCCAGTGCTGCTGCAGCTGCTCCAGGCAGCTGGTGATCCCTTTGATCGGGGGGCGTGGCGGTGGCACCAGCACGTTCACATCGCCCTGGCGCCGGGTTTGGTTGCGGGGGGCGATGGCCATGGGGAAACCCTATCGGTGGTGCGGCAATCCCGCAGTGGGGATGCGGCTAACCCTGGCTACCTTGGGTTCTTGCCCCTTCCCACGATCCATGGGCTTCTTCGATCGCCTCAGCCGCCTGGTGCGCGCCAATGCCAACGCGGTGCTGAGCAAGGCGGAGGACCCCGCCAAGATCCTGGATCAGTCCGTGGCGGACATGCAGTCCGACCTGGTGAAGCTGCGCCAGGCCGTGGCTACCGCCATCGCCAGCCAGAAGCGCATTCAGAATCAGGCCGAGCAGGCCGAATCCCAGGCCAAAACCTGGTACGAGCGGGCAGAACTGGCCCTGAAGAAGGGCGAGGAAGACCTGGCCCGCGAAGCCCTGGGACGTCGCAAGACCTGCCAGGACACCGCCACGGCCCTGAACACCCAGCTGCAGAGCCAGGCCGGCCAGGTGGATCAGCTCAAGAAGAGCCTGGTGGCCCTCGAGAGCAAGATCGCCGAGGCCAAGACCAAAAAAGACATGCTCAAGGCTCGGGCCCAGGCCGCCCAGGCCCAGGAGCAGCTGCAGAGTGCCGTGGGCAGCCTGGGCACCAACTCCTCCATGGCGGCGTTTGAGCAGATGGAGGAGAAGGTGCAGGCCCTGGAGGCCCGCAGCCAGGCCGCTGCTGAGCTGGCCGGGGCCGATTTGGAGAGCCAGTTCGCCTCCCTGGAAGGTGCCCCGGAGGTGGATGCGGAGTTGGCAGCCCTCAAGGGCAAGCTCGCCGGCGGCACCACCCCTGTGGCCCTGCCGGCACCCGATCAGCCCATGCCCCAGTTGGAGCCCGTGAAGGTGGCGGAGGTGGATGCCGATCTCGAGGAGCTCAAGCGCTCGATCGACAAGCTCTGAGCGGTCGCCGCAAGGCGCTCCATACAATCGCCCCACTGACTGCTGCTGCCGTGTCCGTCGTCCACCTCACAGACGCCAACTTCCAAGCCGAGGTGCTCGAGGCCACGGCCCCGGTGCTGGTGGATGTGTGGGCCGAGTGGTGCGGCCCCTGCCGGCTGATGGCGCCGATGATGGACTGGGCCGCCAGTGCCTACGCCGGCCGGCTCGCCGTGGGCAAGCTTGAGGCCGATCCCAATCCCGCCAGCCGCGACCAACTGCAGATCCAGGGCTTGCCCACCTTGATCGTGTTCAAGGGCGGCCAGGAGGTGGCCCGCCACGAAGGCGCCATGGCCAAGCCCCAGCTGCAGGCGTTCCTGGATGCCCATCTCTGAGCACAGGCCCTTCGTTGTTTCCGAGCGGGTTGGCAGGCTGGGCAGCGGCGTGTTCGCCCGCAACGATCAGCGCAAGCAGCACTACGTCGCCAGGGCCGCCGCCCAGGGGCTGCCCCCCTTACTCGATCTCTCCCTGGGATCCACGGATCTGCAGCCGCCGGAAGCGGCCATCGCCGCGATCCGTGCCCAGCTCGGGGAGCCCTCCAGTGCGGCCTACTGCCTCCACGGTGCGACTCGCCCCTTTCGCGAGGCCGTAGCTGGCTGGGCCCAGCGCCGGTTCGGGGTGGCGGTGGATCCCGATGCCGAAGTGTTGCTGTTGGTGGGCTCCCAGGAGGGCACGGCCCACCTGCCCCTGGCGGTGCTGAACCCCGGCGATGCAGCCCTGCTCTGCGATCCCTACTACCCCTCCCATCTGGGCGGACTGCACCTGGCCTCAGCCCAGCCCCAGTTCCTCCGCCTGCGCGCCGAGCACGGCTTTGCGCCCGATTTTGACCAGCTCAGCCCCAGCCAGTGGCAGGCCCTCAAGCTGATGGTGCTGGGCTTCCCCCACAACCCCACGGCCACCACCGGGCAGCAGGCCTGGGTCGACGAGGCTGCCGCCCGCGCCGTGCGCTACGGCCTGGTGTTCGCCCACGACAATCCCTATGTGGATCTGGCCCTCGATGGTGAGGCCCCAGCCCTGCTCCGCAGTGAGCACTGGCGCTCCTGTGGCATCGAGTTCTTCTCCTTCTCAAAGAGCTGGTGCCTCGGGGGCTATCGCCTGGCCTTCGCGATTGGGGCTGCTCCCCTGATTACGGCCCTGCGCCAGCTCAAGGGGGTGGTGGATTTCAACCAGTCCCTGGCGTTGCAGGCCGGTGCCATCGCGGCCCTGGAGCAGGCGTCCGACTGGCCGGAACAGATCAAGGCGGTGTACCGCCAGCGCCGCGATCGCATGGCTGCGGCCCTGGAGGCGGTGGGCTGGCCCGTGCGACTGCCCTCCATGGCCCTGTATCTGTGGCTGCAGCTCCCGCAGGCGGCCACGGCCCGGGGGCTGGAGGCGGAGACTGCCTGTGCCCAGCTGCTGGAGCACTCCGGTGTGTGCCTCACCCCGGGTCCAGGCTTCGGGGCCGGCGGGGAGGGCTATGCCCGCTTGGCCCTGGTGCATCCGGCGGAGCAACTGGAGGCCGGTGCGCAGCGGATGGCCCAGTGGCTGGCCCAGCTCTGAGGGCCGCTGGCATTGCGGCAGCGCTGCGGCAGTTGCCGGGAGAGCATCCCTTGCCCTGGCGGCTGCGGGCGCTGCCGGTGTGCGCCAGCACCGAGCTGGAGCTGGAGCGCTGGCTGGCTGCTGGCGCGGCGCCACCGCTGGCGCTGCTGGCCCGGCAGCAGCGCCATGGCCATGGGCAGCGGGGGCGGGTGTGGCACGCGCCCCCCGGTGGGGTGTGGCTGAGCGCGGCGCTGCCCTGGCCGCCGGAGCCCGCAGGCAGCGCCGCGTTGGCCCTGGCGGCGGCGGTGGGGATCGCGTTGCAGCTGGAGGCCCTGGGCCTGCGGCCGCAGATCAAGTGGCCCAACGATCTGCTGATCAATGGCCGCAAGCTGGCGGGCAGCCTGCCGCGGCTGCGCTGGCGCGGCGGCCGGGTGCTCTATGCCCAGCTGGGGGTGGGTCTCAATGGGGTGAACCGAGTGCCAGCCGGTGGCATCCCCCTGGCGGAGGCGCTGGGGCATCGCCGGCATCCGCAGGCCCAGCCGGAGCGGTTGGCGGCGCGGCTGCTGCGGGGGCTCGAGTGGGCTGCCGCGGCGGCCGGCCAGCCCGAACTGGTGCGGCGCCAGGCGGAGCAGCGCCTCTGGCGCCCGGAGTGGTTGGAGCACGAGGGGCAGCGCTGGAATGTGGCGGGCCTGGCGGCCGACGGCAGTCTGCGCCTGCGCCGCGGCACTGCCGTGGTTCTGCTGCAGCGGCGTTTCTAGAGTGGCGGGCGATTTGTTTGCGGCTGCTTTGCCTCGCCTCCAACCCCTGCGTTTCTTGGCCGCGCTGCCGGCGCTCCTGGGGGGTGGGTTGGCCTGGGCTCAGCTGGAGGCCACCACGCCATCACCAGCGCCGGAGCGAGGTCTGCCCAGTGGCTCCACGGCCCCCCTGGCACCGGTGCTGCCAGCGGCTCCGCCCCAGGCCCCGCTGCGGCCCAACCTGGACCAGCTGGGCGGTGTCGCCCCGCGCCGCTTTGATCAATCCCTCGATGAGCTGGTGCGTGAAGGGGTGGTGAGTCCGATGGAGCGGGCCCGGATCCAGGGTGGGGGCGGCGCCATCCAGCCCTTGGACGTCGGCGCGCACCAGCGGGCTTGCCGCACCGGAGCCCTCTCCAGCCAGGAGTGCCGCAGCGGCGTGGCCATCCGCTGGGGACGGCGCGGCACGGCAACGGGGGATCCCCTGGTGGGCGGTGCTGGCTATGGCCGCATCGGCGCCGATGGCCTGCCCCTGCCGCCCCTCACGGTGCCGGTGTCCGCCTTGCTGGCCGGTGAAGGCGGAAGTTTCAACCTGGCCAGTGTGTTCCGTGTGAGTCCGCGGCCTGCGCCCCTGCTGGGCAACGGCAATCGCCGGCTGTTGTTCCCCCTGATCGGCGATGCCCCCCTCACCAGCACCTTCGGCTGGCGCATGCACCCGGTGCTGGGCTATCTGCGCATGCACGCCGGCCAGGATTTCGGTGCCCCTGAAGGCACGCCGGTGGTGGCGGCGTTATCGGGCCGGGTGGTGAGCAGCGGCCTGGCCGGTGGCTATGGCCTGGCGGTCGAAATCGAGCACCAGCGCCCCTTGCGTCGCACCCTCTATGGGCACCTCTCCGAGCTCTATGTGAAAACGGGAGAGATGGTGCGCCAGGGCGAAGTGGTGGGCCGTGTGGGCAGCACGGGCTTGAGCACGGGCCCGCACCTGCATTTTGAGTTGCGCCAGCCTGCACAAGGGGGGTGGGTGGCCATGGACCCCGGCGAGCTGGACCCCGGCGGTGGGATCAAAGGCAGCGATGCCATTGCCCTGTTGATGGGGCAATTGCTGCAGAGCCTGGAGCGGCCCAAGCCCTCTGCCGGCTAGGCCTGCGATCCAGCGCCGCTGTCCACCAGCCGGCCGTCGTGGAAGTGCACCACCCGCTGGGCTCTGGCGGCTACGTCGTGCTCGTGGGTCACCAGCAACACGGTCATGCCGGCCTGATGCAGTTCATCGAACAGATCCAGCACCTCCTTGGTGGTGCGGGAATCCAGGGCGCCGGTGGGTTCATCTGCCAGCAACAGATTGGGCTGGTTGATGATGGCCCGGGCCACGGCCACCCGTTGCTGCTGTCCCCCGGAAAGCTGGTTGGGCTTGTTGTGCAGCCGCTCCCCCAGCCCCACCCGTTCCAGGGCGGCAACACCCCGCCGGTGCCGTTCCTCCGCCGGCACGCCGGCGTAGACCATCGGCAGCATCACGTTCTCCAAGGCCGTGAGCTCCTGCAGCAGGTGGAACTGCTGAAACACAAAACCCAGTTCGCGGTTGCGCAGATCCGCCAGGGCATCGTCGCTGAGGCCTTCCACGGCGGTGCCATTCAGCCAGTAACTGCCGCTACTGGGTCGGTCCAGGCAGCCGAGGATGTTCATGGCCGTGCTCTTGCCGGAGCCGGAGGTGCCCATCACCGCCAGGTATTCCCCGCGCTGCACCGTCATGCAGAGATCGTCCAGGGCGGCCACAGCCGTATCGCCGTGGCCGTACACCTTGCGCACGTGCTGGAGCTCGGCCACCACTGGGCCGAGGGGTCCGTCAGAGCTGGCCTGGTTGGGCATCAGCCCACCGGCAGGCTGCCGGCCGCCGCTAGAGCCTTCTGCAGCATGGGCGTGCCGGCGACGGCCCCACTTGCCCAGTTGAACAGCGGGTTGGAGAGGATGCCGCCCACGGCCGTGATCACCACGCAGGAAATCAGGGCGGCCCGCAGTGGTTGCAGGCCGGCAATGTTCCAGCTCAACGCGGGATAGTTCTTCACCACATCGGAAGCCTCCTGGGGCTCCTTCACCACCATCATCTTGATCACGGAGATGTAGTAGTAAATCGAGATCACAGAGGTGAGCAGGCCCACCACCACAAGCAGGTATTGGTGATCGGCCCAGCCGGCGAAGAAGAGGTAGATCTTGCCGAAGAAGCCCAGCATCGGTGGGATGCCGCCGAGGGAGAGCAGGCAGAGGCTGAGGCCCAGCGTGATCAGCGGATCCTTCTGATAGAGGCCGGCGTAGTCAGAAATGCGGTCGCTGCCGGTGCGCAACGAGAACAGGATGATGCAAGCGAAGGCCCCCAGGTTCATGAACAGGTAGGCCGCCATGTAGAGCACCATCGCGGAGTAGCCGTCTTCAGTGCCGCACACCAGGCCGATCATCACGAAGCCGGCCTGGCCAATGGAGCTGTAGGCCAGCATCCGCTTCATGGAGGTCTGGGCCAGGGCCACCACGTTGCCCAGCACCATGCTCAGGATGGCCAGCACGGTGAACAGCAGTTTCCACTGGGCTTCAAAGGGTTCAAAGCAGCCCACGAGGATGCGCAGGGCCAGGGCGAAACCCGCCGCTTTGGACCCCACCGAGAGGAAGGCCACCACCGGGGTTGGGGATCCCTCGTAGACGTCTGGGGTCCACTGGTGGAAGGGGACAGCAGCGATCTTGAAGGCCACCGTGGCCAGCACGAACACCAGGGCCAGGGCCGCCACCGGCGTGGTGCTGGTCTGAAGGGCCAGGCCCACGGCCTCCAGGCTGGTCTCACCGCCGGTGAGTCCATAGAGCAGTGAGGCTCCGTAGAGGAACACCGCCGCTGCGGCAGAACCCACAAGGAGGTATTTGAGCGCTGCCTCAGAACTGCGGGCGTCGCGCTTCATGTAGCCCGAGAGCAGATAGCTGGCCACCGAGAGGGTTTCCAGTGACACGAAGATGCTCACGAGGTCAGTGGAGCCGCAGAGCAGCATCGCGCCGAGGGTGGCCGCCAGCAGGATCGCGGTGTACTCCCCCACCGGCGTGCCGGCCCGCTCCACGTAGCGCCAGCTGATCAGCAACGACAGCAGCGTGGACGCCGCCACCACGGCCCGGAAGGCAATCGCGAGGTTGTCCGCCAGGAAGGAGCCCAGAAAGGAGGGCATCAGGGGGGCTGCATCCCATTGCAGGGCCAGCAGCACCAGGGCCGTGCCCAGTCCCAGATACGACAACACCGGAACCCACTTGCTGGCCACCTTTTCGCCGGCCAGGTCCACCAGCAGGCAGGCCACCATCGCCAGCAGCACCGCACCCTCAGGCGCGATCGCACCAGCGTTCAGCTGCAGAGAGGTGATGGGGCCCAGGGGGCTAGCGGGGTCGGTGGCGGAAGCAGCGGCCGCCAGGAGAGACATCACAGCTGGGAAGGGGCACCCGTTGAGGCGGACTTTAGCCGCGCTGGCGTTTGGGTTTGGTCGCCTTCTGCCCCAGGTGGCTCGCCAGGGTGGTTCGCCGGTGCGATAAAGAGGGAAGCGGTTTTACGCCTGCCTGTGGCGCACACGCTGGTCATCGTCGAGAGCCCCACGAAGGCCCGCACCATCCGCGGGTTCCTTCCCAAGGACTTCAAGGTGGAAGCCTCCATGGGGCACGTGCGCGATCTGCCCAACAACGCCAGCGAGATCCCGGCGGCCCACAAGGGTGAGAAGTGGGCGAACCTCGGCGTCAACACCGCCAACAACTTCGAGCCCCTCTACGTGGTGCCGAAGGACAAGAAAAAGGTGGTGAAGGAACTCAAGGACGCCCTCAAGGGCGCCGACCAATTGCTGCTGGCCACGGACGAAGACCGGGAAGGGGAGAGCATCAGCTGGCACCTGCTGCAGCTGCTGAACCCGAAGGTGCCGGTGAAGCGCATGGTGTTCCATGAGATCACCAAGGAGGCCATCGGCCGCGCCCTGGAGCAGACCCGCGAGCTCGACATGGAGCTGGTGCACGCCCAGGAAACCCGGCGCATCCTCGATCGCCTGGTGGGCTACACCCTCTCGCCGCTGCTGTGGAAAAAAGTGGCCTGGGGCCTCTCCGCCGGCCGGGTGCAGTCGGTGGCGGTGCGCCTGCTGGTGCAGCGGGAACGGGCCCGACGGGCCTTCCGAAGTGGCAGCTACTGGGATCTCAAGGCCCAGCTGCAGCAGGGGGGTAGCGGCTTCGACGCCAAGCTCACCCACCTCAAGGGCGAGCGCATCGCCGGCGGCTCCGATTTCGACGAGAGCACCGGAGCCCTCAAGGCCGGCAGCAAGGTGAAGCTGCTGAGTGAGGCGGAGGCCAAAGCTCTGCAGGCCCAGGTGAAGGCCGCCCCCTGGACCGTGGCGGAGGTGGAGGAGAAGCCCACTGTGCGCAAGCCGGTGCCGCCCTTCACCACCAGCACCCTGCAGCAGGAGGCCAACCGCAAGCTGCGGCTCTCGGCCCGGGAAACCATGCGCACGGCCCAGGGGCTCTACGAGCGCGGCTTCATCACCTACATGCGCACCGACTCGGTGCATCTCAGTGATCAGGCCATCAACGCCGCCCGCAGCTGCGTGGCGGAGAAGTACGGCAAGGACTATCTGAGCCCCTCGCCGCGCCAGTTTTCCACCAAGGCCCGCAATGCCCAGGAGGCCCACGAAGCCATCCGTCCCGCTGGGGAGAGCTTCCGCACCCCGAATGAAACGGGCCTCAAGGAGAAGGATCTGGCCCTCTACGAGCTGATCTGGAAGCGCACCGTGGCCAGCCAGATGGCGGACGCCAGGCTCACCATGCTCTCGGTGGAGCTGAAAAGCGGCGACGCCAGCTTCCGCGCCTCAGGCAAGCGCATCGACTTTGCCGGCTTCTTCCGCGCCTACGTGGAGGGCTCCGATGATCCCGATGCCGCCCTTGAGGGTCAGGAGGTGCTGCTGCCGGCCCTCAAGGTGGGCGACAGCCCGGCCTGCAAGGCGGTGGAGGCCCTCGGCCACCAAACCCAGCCGCCCGCCCGCTTTAGCGAAGCGGCCCTGGTGAAGATGCTGGAGAAGGAGGGTATCGGCCGCCCTTCCACCTATGCCTCGATCATCGGCACGATCGTGGACCGCGGCTACGCCACCCTCCAGAACAACGCCCTCACCCCCAGCTTCACGGCCTTTGCCGTGACGGCTCTGCTGGAGGAGCACTTCCCCGACCTGGTGGACACGAGTTTCACCGCCCGGATGGAGAACACCCTCGATGAGATCTCCCACGGCCAGGTGCAGTGGTTGCCCTACCTGGAGAGCTTTTACAAGGGCGATGCGGGCCTGGAAACCCAGGTGCAGCAACGAGAGGGCGACATCGACCCCACGGCCTCCCGCACCATCGAACTGGAGGGCTTGCCCTGTGTGGTGCGCATCGGTCGCTTCGGTGCCTACCTGGAAACCAAGCGGCTGGCCGATGACGGCACCGAGGAGCTGCTCAAGGCCACCCTGCCCCAGGAGATCACCCCGGCGGATCTGGATGCCGACAAAGCTGAGCTGATCCTGCGGCAAAAGGCCGATGGGCCGGAATCCCTGGGTGAGGACCCGGAAACGGGCGATCTGGTGTACCTGCTCTTCGGCCAGTACGGCCCCTATGTGCAGCGGGGCCAGGTGAGCGATGAGAACCCGAAGCCCAAGCGGGCCTCCCTGCCCAAGGGTGCCAAGCCCGAAGAGCTCAGCCTGGAAGATGCCCTTGGTCTGCTGCGCTTGCCGCGGCTGCTGGGCGATCACCCCGATGGCGGTCGGATCGAGGCCGGGCTGGGCCGCTTTGGGCCCTACGTGGTGCATCACAAGGGCAAGGGTGAGAAGGACTACCGCTCCCTCAAGGCCGAGGACGACGTGCTGTTGGTCGAGCTTCCCCGGGCGATGGAACTGCTGGCCATGCCCAAGAAGGGGCGCGGGGGCCGCACAGCCCTCAAGGATCTCGGCACCCCCGAGGGCGCCGATGAGGTGATCCAGCTGTTTGACGGCCCCTACGGCCTCTATGTGAAGCAGGGCAAGGTGAATGCCTCCCTGCCAGAGGGCACCACCGCCGACACCCTCACCCTCGAACAGGCGGTGGAGCTGCTGGCGGCGAAGGCCGCCACCGGCAAGGGCAAAGGCCGCAAGACGGCAGCGGCCGGTGGGACCAAGACAGCTGCCGCCAAGAAACCGGCGGCCAAGAAGGCACCCGCCACCACCAAGACCGGGCGTCTGCGGGCCAGTGCCGTGCGGGTGATCAAGGCGGCCGATAGCTGATGGGCAGGGGCCTGCGCACCGCCGTGGCCCTGTTGGCCAGTGCCCTGGGGCTGGCCGGATGCAGCGGCACGCCCTTTGGCGATCAGCTCTCCCGCAGCTTCTCGGCGCCTGAACCGGCCCCGAAGGCGCCAGTCGCCGCATCGCCCGCTGTGCCCGCTAAGCCGGCACCCACGGCCAAGCCGGCCGTGCAGGCCCAGCCCAGCGTGCCGGCTGCAACGCCTCCGGCTTCGAAGCCAAAAAACCAGCCCACCACCCCGTCGCCCTACCGCGTCACGATCAAGTTGCCGGCGGCCGATCCCTCCGCCCCTGCGGAAGTGGTTACCGAAGCCCTTCGGGCCGCTGGCGTGGCCTTCGAAGTGGAAACCATCGAACGCATTCCCCCCGGCCCTGAGCCCAGTCCCACCCCGCTGCGCACTCCGGCCCCGGCTCCGCGATGAGGCAGCCCCGCCAGCCCGATGCTCCCCCCCCGGCCAGCCTGAGCCGCCGCCAGGCCCGCCAGCTCACGGAAACCGCCTACCTGGCGGCTGCAACCGCCCTGCTCTGGGTGGGGCTGTACTACCTGCCGGTGGGCGGCGCCCTGTTCCGCCTCGCTCTGCCCCTGCCCCTGGCTCTGCTGCAACTGCGCCAGAATTGGCGCTGCGGCGTGGAGGGGGTGACGGTGGCGGCCCTGCTGCTGGTGGCGCTCATGGGGCCCATCCGCGGGCCGTTGGTGCTGTTCCCCTATGGCCTGCTGGCCCTCTGGTTGGGGTGGTGCTGGACGCGCCGGCTGAGCTGGTGGATCAGTTGGGGGGTGGGGCTGGTGATCGGGGCCGCTGGCTTCCTGGTGCGGGTGGCGGTGCTGTCGGTGTTGTTGGGGGAGAACCTCTGGGTGTTGATCACCGCCGCCGCCGCCCAGTTGCTGGAGAAACTCAGTGGTCTGTTGCAGTTGGGTGGTGGTCCCGATCTGCTCCAGGTGCAACTGATGGCCCTGGGTTTGGTGCTGGTGCAGAACCTGATTTACGTGTTGGCGCTGCACGCGGTGGCCTACTGGATCTTCCCGCGGCTGCAGACGCCCATCAGTGAGCCGCCCCCGCTGCTGCGGCCCCTGGTGGCGATGGATCCCCTCTGAGGCCGATGCGGCAGCTGAGCGGTGATCCCCAGCTAGCCGCGGCCTGGTGCGCACGGATGGCTTCAGCCGCGGCCACCACCCGCGTGCTGCTGCTGCTGGCCGGCACCGACACCGCGGCGGTGCCAGGCATCTCAGCGGCGGGGGCCACCCCGGAGGCGCGCCGTTGCACCGCCGCTGCCGATGCGGAGCTACTGCTGTTGGGCCCTGGCGCCCACCGTCCCCATGCCCTGCCGCCGTTGCCGGCGGGGGTCAGTCCGGCTCTGATCGCCCAGGTGGTGGCGGCCCAACTGGGGCTCGAGCCCCTGGTGGTGGATCTGGGGGCTCCGGTGGCCCCTGCTGTGGCCCATGTGCAGTTGGGCCACGGCCCCGCCCGCTGCCTCAGCAGTGGGCGGGCGATGCCGGAGGAGCGGGTGCAGCACCTGCTGGCCCTGGGCCAGCGCTG
Source organism: Synechococcaceae cyanobacterium (assembly GCA_947461705.1). Taxonomy (GTDB): domain Bacteria; phylum Cyanobacteriota; class Cyanobacteriia; order PCC-6307; family Cyanobiaceae; genus Vulcanococcus. The sequence continues at coordinate 10,460 of CANHMF010000011.1, read as the reverse complement.
GGGGCGGGGGCTGGCCCGGCACCACCAGCCCTTGGTGCTCGCTGAATGCGTGCCTGGGGGTACCACCACGGCCCAGGCGGTGCTCACGGCCCTGGGGGTGGAGGCGGGTGGTTTGGTGAGCGGGAGCCTGCTCACGCCCGCCCATGACCTCAAAGGTGCCTTGGTGGCCAGGGGCTTGGCGGCGGCTGGGCTCACGCGGCTGGCTCCATGGCCGCCAGCGGTGCCGCGGATACTCGCGGCGGTGGGAGATCCGATGCAGGCCCTGGCGGCGGCCTTGGTGCTCGAGGCCGCCCAGGCCCAGCTGCCGGTGCTCCTGGCTGGTGGCAGCCAGATGGTGGCGGTGATGGCCCTGGCCTTGGCCCTGGCCACGCCCCAGCAGCGCCAGGCTCTGGGGGCCCATGTGGCCATCGGCACAACCGCCTGGGTGGCGGAGGAGCCCAGCAGTGATCTGGGGGTGCTGTTGCAGCGCCTGGGGCAGCGATGGGGGGAACGGCCCCTGGCCTTCGCCACGGGTCTGCGCTTCCACCAGTGCCGTTCCCCGGAGTTGCTGGCCTACGAGCAGGGGTATGTGAAGGAGGGGGTGGGAGCTGGCGGTTTGGCCCTGTTGTGGGAACTCAGTGGTCGCCCCTCCGAGACCCTGGCCGTGGCCTGCGACCGGGCCTGCCGCCAGCTGCACCAGCCCTAGGGTCGGCGCCATGGTGCAATCCCCCTTGCTTCCCCGTCGCCGGTTGCTGCGGTTCGCTGCCCTGGGGGGCGCGGTTGCTGGCAGCGGCTTGCTGGCGGGTTGTCGCGGCAGCAGCGACGACCCGCTGCTGCTGTCCGCCCGCGGCGAGTTGCCGCCGGCCTGGGTGAAGGCCCTCCCCAAGCCCTGGCGCCTGCAGCCCCTCGATTCGCCCGCGGCAGTGCTGGAGGCCACGATGCAGGGGCCGGGTGCGCCCGCTGCGGCCCTGCTGCAGCTCAGCGATGGCTGGGCCGCTCAGCTGGATCCCGCGGTTCTGCAGCCCTTGGCGGCCCCCCAACTGCTGGCCCAACTGGCGCCGATGGCTGCGCCGGTGAGTCGCCTGTTCCAGCCCGAGGGCTTCCCGGCCCTGGCCTTTCCCTGGGCCTTTGGCACCTGGGTGCTGGTGCTGCGCAACCGTCCAGATCTGGTGCGGCGTGGGGCAGAGGGCTGGGATCTGCTGCTGGATCCCAGTCTGCGCCGCAAGCTCGTGCTGCCCTCCAGCCCCAGGGTGGTGATGGAGCTGGCCGCACGCCTCACGCCCCAAGTGGATCCGCTGCGGCAGCTGCGGCAGCAGGCCCTGGCCTTCGATGAGCGTGATGGCTTCAACCTGCTGCTGGCCGGCGACGCCGATGGGGTGGTGGTGCCCAGTTATCGGGCCGTCCCCCTGCTGATCAGTGATCCACGGTTGCAGGCCCTGCTGCCGGCCTCCGGCTCCCCCCTGTGGTGGAACCTGCTGCTGCGCCCCGCGGGGGCCTCCAGGCCCGTGCCGCTCGAATGGCTGCGTGATGGCCTCACCCTGCCCCTGCTGGACCGTCTGCTGGCGGGGGGCTGGGTGCCACCGCTGCCCCGGGAGCAGCTGGCGCCTGCCCTGAAGCGCTGGCCCCCGCAGCTGCGGGGCTTGCTGCTGCCGCCGCCAGCGGTGCTGGCCCGTTGCACCAGCCTGGAGCCCCTCACGGCCATGGAGCGGCAGCGCCGCCAGGAGCTGTGGGACCGGGCGGCCCCTGAGCGCCCCTAGCCCCAGAGTCGCCGCCGGGGTGCTGCCGCCAGGCGTTGGTGCGTGTCCGCCAGCAGATCGGGAATCGCCAGGTGGTGGGGGCAGCGGGGCAGGCAGTCACCGCAGCGGTTACAGGCGGCAGCGTTGTGCGCTTCCCACCAGTGGCCGGCGCGGCCGATCAGGTTGTAGCGCTCCTGGGCGAAGGCCTCCATGCCGTGGCCCACGGCCAGGTTGCGCAGCCGCAGCAACTCGGGAATCGGCACGGCGTTGGGGCAGGGCAGGCAGGCGCGGCACTGGCCGCAGAGATCGCTGCCGAGCTGCTCAGCGGCCTGCTGCTGTAGCCGTTGCAGGGCTGCAGCCAGCGCGGGGGCTGAGCCCTGCAGCTCCCCCGCCTGCCAGCGCGTGGCCCAGATCAGATCCGAGGGCTGGGCTGCTCCCAGGCTCAGGGTGGAGATCCCCTCCTCCAGCAGGAAGCGGTAGGCCAGCTCGAGGGGGTGAAATGGGGCGCAGGCGGTGCTCAGCTCGGGTGGTGGGTTGTAGAGGCGCCCACCCTTATCGGCGGGGGAAATGGCCAGCACGCCGATGCCCTCGGCCAGGGCAGTGCGGGCCAGGGCTAGGCGCGTCTGGTCGAACAGATGCACATGCAGGCTGCAGAAGCTGAAGCGTTCCGAGGCCAGGGCGCTCTCGATCAGCCCGTTGCTGCCGTGGCTGGAGAAGCCCACCTGGGCCGCCAGGCCCTCCCCCAGGGCCCAGGCGAGCAGCTCGGATCCTGGCCCCCGCAGGGCCCACTCCAGATGCTCCGCACGATTGAGACCATGCACGGCCAGATTGTCGAGTTGCGGGCTGCCCAGGCGCTGAAGGCAGTCGCGCAGTTCCTGCTGGGCCGTGGCCAGATCCGTGCCGGGCAGCAGCTTGCTGGTGAGCACGAGCCCGGCGCGCGTGCCGGGATCCCTGGCGGCGAGCGCGGCCAGGGCCTGGCCCAGGTAAGCCTCAGCTGGTCCGTAGGCGGGAGCAGTTTCCAGGTGGTTGATCCCGGCGCTGAGGGCCGCTTCCAGCACCGCCGCCATCTGGTGGGGGCCCTCCACGGCCCGCATGGTGCCGAGGGTGAATGCCGACACCGGGCGGCCTCGGCCGAAGGCACGCCGCTCAGCCAGGGTTGTCCTCCCCGCTGGGCTCTTGGTCGTCGTCACTGTCGCGATCGGCCTGTTCGGCCTCGCTGCGGGCCTTGTTCACGTTGCGCACCAGTTCAGCGGGACTGATGCCGTCGAGGAAGCGGCGGAAATCGGCGGCATCCTCGGCATCGGCCTCGGCATCCACGGGGATGGAGGCGTCGGCCACCACTTCCTCCAGCATCCAGATGCTGCTGCCGGTGCGCAGGGCGAGTGCGATGGCATCGCTGGGGCGTGCATCCAGTTCGCTGGTCTCGCCGTCTGCGTCCCTGAGCTTCAGCACCGCCCGGAAGGTGGCCGATTCGATGGTGTGGATGATCACCCGCTCCAGGGTGAGGCCTCCGACCGCCATCAGGCTGGCCATCAGATCGTGGCTGAGCGGTCGTGGTGAGTGCTCCTGTTTGAGCCCCGCCATGATGTTCTGGGCCTGGGCCTGGTCGATCCAGATCGGCACCTGGCGGCGGCCGGAGGGGTCGCGGAGGAGCACGATCGGGCTGCGACTGGCCGCATCGAGCGCGATGCCGGCAACGCGCATTTCAACCACAGCTTGCCCTCGGGGCCCTTTGCCCGATTATGGCCATCGTTGACAGGTGCGCCGCATGTTTACCGGTCTGGTGCAGGCCGTGGGGCAAGTGCAGCGCCGCGCCGGAGGGCTGGAGGTGTTGATCCCCGCGGGAGCAGGCCTCGATCCCGCCGGCCTGGCCCTGGGCGACAGCGTTGCGGTGGATGGCGTCTGCCTCACCGTGACCCGGAGCTCCGCCACTGGCTTCGATGCCGATGTGAGTGAGGAGACCCTGGGACGCAGCACCCTTGCGGCCAAGGCCGAGCGGCGGGAGTGGGTCAACCTCGAGCCGGCCCTGCGCTTGGCGGATCGTCTTGGCGGCCATCTGGTGAGTGGTCATGTGGATGGCCTGGGCACGGTGGTGGCCATCGAGCAACAGCCCGCCTCCTGGCGCCTGGCCCTCCGCTGGGATGAGGCCCTCTACGGCCGCTACATCTGCGAGAAAGCCTCGGTGGCGGTGGATGGCATCAGCCTCACCGTTGCGGGCTGCAGCCCCGATGGCGCGGAGTTCTGGATCGCCGTGATTCCTCACACCTGGGCCAGCACCACGCTGCAGCGGTTGCGGGTGGGGGATGCGGTGAACCTCGAGGCCGATCTGCTGGCCAAATACACCGAACGGCTCCTCGCGGGAGCCACGGGCCGGCCTAATGCCCCATCGCCGGAGATCACGGGCGCCTGGTTGGCGGAGCATGGCTGGGGCTGACGAGCCCTGGCGTCATGCCTACCGTCCGTGGGTACGTGTTCGTTCGGCTGAACACCTTCCATGGTTTCTGACAAACCGGAGCTCGATCGGGGCTCCCTTCGCAGCTTCACCATCGCCGAGGGCATCCTGCTGCTCGTGCTCGGACTGCTGGCCCTGATCTTTCCCGTGGTTGCCTCCGCCTGGGTCACGGTGGTGGTGGCCCTGGCCTTCCTGGTGGGCGGCATCATCGGCTGGGTCAACAACCTCAACCGTGCTCGGCGGCTGAGTCGTTGGCATTGCTTCTGGCGCCTGGTGGTCTCCACCCTGTTTCTGGTCACCGGCGCCTGGATCATTCAGCAGTTCAGTGCCGGCATCGTGCCTGCTGCAGCCCAGGTTGCGGCTCTGGCCTTTGCCATCGGCATTGTGTTCCTGGTGGAGGGTGTGGTGGCGATCATCGTGTCCCTTTCCCACACCGACATGCCTGGCTGGGGCTGGGGTTTGGCCAATGGCGTCGTGACGCTCCTGCTCGGCCTGATCATCGTGACCATGCGGGCCGGCGGCTTGCTGAGCGTGCTGGGCATCCTCGTGGGGATCAGCTTCCTGTTCAGCGGCATTGATCTGCTCGTGTTCAGCGCCGCCTTTCACGATCGGGATCGCTCGGATTCCGCTGGGGGATCCCTGCCGGTGTGAGGGAGCCTGTGCAGAAATGGTGCACCACGGTGCACCATTTCTGCACAGGCTCACGGTTCAGTGGTGCTCGGCGCTGTCCGTGCCGGGGGGCACCGCGCCATCTCCCTCGAGGGGCAGCAGCCAGATGGCCCCTGTTTCGTGGTGAATTTCAATCTTGAATTCTTGGCCGGGCTCCAGGCCCATGCGCCGGGTGTAGGCGTGGCCGATCAGCAGGTTGCCATTGCCATGCACACGGGTGCGGAACTCGGCCTGGCGACCCTTGCTGCCGCTGCCGCCGCTGGAGCTTGCGGAGGGCAAGCTGTACCCCTTGGCCTCCACAAGAGCCCGGTAGAAGCTCTTTTTAAGCACCCGGCCGCTTGGACCTACATAGCCGCAGGCCCGCGCGATCTGGTCCTCCGGACGGTTGCTCAGGGAGCGGGCCTTGTCCAGTAGCGCCTTGCCCTGCAGCATCGGCACTTGGGCGGTGACTTTCTCTTCGACGAACACCGGTGACACGGCCCTGGTACGCAACAATTGTGCCGATCGATTGCGTTCAGCGGCAAGGCCACAACCTGGGAACAATGGCCATCTCGTGATGGTTCGGGCCCGCTGGCCGCTCGATCCCCAGTTCAGGGCAGGCTCACAGCAGATAGAGAATCCCGTAAAGCACCACCCAGATCCCATCCACGAAGTGCCAGTAGAGCTCGGTGGCTTCCAGGGGAAACAGATTGTGCTCGCTCACCCGGCCACCGGGCCGGCTCTGCCACCAAACGATCAGGATCATCAGCCCCCCCAGGGTCACGTGCAGGCCGTGGAAGCCGGTGATCGCATAGAAGGTGCTGGCGAACAGGTTGTCGGTGAGGCCGAAGGGCAGCGAGAAGTACTCGATCATCTGGCCGGCCAGGAAGGTGAAGCCCAGGCCAGCCGTGAGCACCAGCCAGCGCCGGCACAGAGGATTGTTGCCCGCCTTGAGTGCTGATCCAGCCCTGTGGAACGTGAGACTGCTCACCAGCAACAGCACGGTGTTGATGGTGGGCAGCAGCAGCTCCAGCTCATAGCTGGAGCCAGCTGGCAGGGGATTCACGGCCCGAAACGTGAGATAGGCGGCGAAGAAGCCGGCAAAGGTCATGCCATCGGCCACCAGGAAGGTGGCCAGGCCGAACAGGCGGAAATCGGGGTGGGCGCCATGGTCTTCCACCGGATGTTCGGTGCTGGCTTGGGTGTTGGTGCTCAGGATTGTCATGGCCGTGACCTCAGCGGTTATCGGGTTTGCCGCTGCTCCACAGCTGGCGGCCGGAGGTGGCGGCGAGATCGAGCTCGCCCGGCTTGAGGCCGTAGCCGTAGGGCTCGGTCACCAGTGGGGCTTCGCCGATCCAGTTCTCCACCGGTGGTGGGGAACTGGTGAGCCACTCGGGGGTGAGGGCATTCCAGGGGTTGTCGCCGGCGATGGCGCCCTTGAACGCGCTGTGGAGCACGTTGATCAGGAAGGGCAGGGTGCTGATGGCCATCAGCAGGGCTCCCACGCTGCTGAGCTGGTTGATCAGCTGGAACTGGGGGTCGTACTCGGCCACCCGCCGCGGCATGCCGTTGAGGCCGAGCCAGTGCTGGGGGGCGAAGCAGAGGTTGAAGCCCACGAAGGTGAGCAGGAAATGGATCCGACCGAGGGGCTCGTTCAGCATCCGCCCAGTGAACTTCGGATACCAGTGGTAAACGGAGGCGAAGATCACAAACACCGTGCCGCCATAGACGATGTAGTGGAAATGAGCAACCACGAAGTAGGTGTCGTGCACGTGGATGTCGAACGGCACCTGGGCGAGGGCAACGCCGGTAATGCCGCCGAACACGAAGTTCACAATGAAGGCGCAGGAAAACAGCATGGCTGAATTGAGCGCCAGCTTGCCTCCCCAGAGGGTGGCCAGCCAGTTGAAGAATTTGATGCCTGTGGGAACGGCGATGAACGCGGTGGCGATCGTGAAGAACAGGCGCATCCAGGGCGGAGTGCCACTGGTGAACATGTGGTGAGCCCACACGATCAGACCCAGAAACACGATGCCCATGATCGAATACACCATGGTGGTGTAGCCGAACAGCGGTTTGCGGGCATGGATCGGCAGAATCTCACTCACCAGGCCGAAGGCCGGCAGCACCATGATGTAAACGGCCGGGTGGGAGTAGAACCAGAACAGGTGCTGATACACCACCGCATTGCCGCCAAGGGCTGGATTGAAGAAGCCGGTGTGGGCAATGATGTCGAAGCTGAGCAGCACCAGCGTGCCCGCCAGCACAGGCGTGGACAGCACCACCAGAATGCTGGTGCCCAGCATGGCCCAGCAATACATCGGGAGTTGCATCAGCTTCAATCCAGGCCTGCGTAGCTTGAGGATCGTGGCGATGAAGTTGATGCCACCAAAGATGGAGCTGCCACCCAGCAGCAAGACACTCAGGATCCACAGCACCTGGCCAGTGGCGGGGGTGGTGAGGCTTAGGGGTGGGTAGGCGGTCCAGCCCGACTGGGCGGCACTGCCGATGAAATAGCTGCTGATCAACAGCAGTCCCGCCGGAGGAATCAGCCAGAAGGCCACGGCATTTAGGCGGGGGAAGGCCATGTCCCGCGCGCCCACATAGAAGGGAATCAGATAGTTGCCAAAGGCCCCATTCACCACCGGCACGATCCAAAGAAAGATCATCACCGTGCCGTGCAGGGTGAGAATTTCGTTGTAGGTTTCCCGTGGTAGGAAATCGCTGATCGGCGTTAACAGCTCGGTGCGGATGGCTCCCGCCAGGGCGCCGCCCACCAGGTAAAACAGAAAGCCGCAAACCAGGTATTGCAGGCCGATCACTTTGTGGTCGGTGCTGAAGCTCAGGTAGCGCAGCCAGCCCTGGGGTTGCAGCGGCTGCGGTGCACTGGGTGTGGCGGGGGGGGAGAGGCTAAGGGTCATGACTGCACCGGTGTGGGAGCGGCAGGTGTAGGCGCTGGACTGTTCTTGGCCACCCAGTCGGCGAAGGTGTCGGGCTCATCAACGACCACCGTGGAGCGCATGCCGCCGTGGTACGGCCCGCAGAGTTCGGCGCACACGATCGGGTAGCGCCCTGGCCTGGTAGCGGTGAAGCTGAGCAGCGTTGGCTGGCCGGGAATCACGTCCTGCTTCAGGCGGAACTGAGGCACCCAGAACGCGTGGATCACGTCGTTGGCCTTCATGTGCAGCGCCACCGGTTGCCCGACGGGCACGTGCAGTTCCCCGCTGGTGATGTCGGCGTCCGGGTAGTGGAAGATGAAGGCGAACTGCATCGCCGTCACGTCGATGGGCAGGGCTGCGGTGCCGGCCTCGGCATCGATGGCGGCAGGGCTGATGCCGGCCCAGGTGTGGCCGCTGTCGTCGTCGGCCTGCATGGTGTGGGCGCTGTGGTCGTTCAGCGGGGTCATGCCGCCCATGCGGTCATAGATGTCGTAGCTGTAAATCCCTACAAACAGCACCACGATCGCGGGGATCGCTGTCCATAAAATTTCCAGCGGCAGATTGCCTTCAATGGCCAGGCCATCTGTGCGATCTCCGGTTCTCCGGCGAAAGCGCACCAGGCTGAACAGGATCAAACCCGTGATGCCAACGAACAGAATCGTGCCAATACTGAACAGAACCTTAAAAAGTTCGTCGTAAACCGGTGCATTGGCGCTGGCATCCAGGGGCAGCAGGTTGACGTTCTGACCGACCCAAAGGCCAGCCAGGACAAGGGCCATTCCTGCCAGCAGCGTCAGGATTGTGGCGGGAATGGGCATCTTCCCGGGGCATAACCGCTCCAGCCTATGGAGATTCGCCTCGCCTGTCGTGGTTGCTGTTGTCTGCTGTGTCAATCAGCCAGTCAGGCCTCGGTTTGCGTGTGGGATTGCTCACTCAACTATCACTGTTGGTGTCGCTCTTCCCCGGCGTCATCGCGCTAGCCAAGCGCTTTTGATTGTTGTCATTAGCGTGAACCCCAACAGGCCTAAACGAGGCATGGCAACGCCGAGTTTGCAATCACCCCAGCGCCTGGTCTCTCCCCCCCTTGGGGAGTCCACTGATCCCATTGGCCGTCGGCTCGCCAGCCTCACGGCCCATCTGCTGATCGCCCTGGTGGCCCTAGTGGGGATCGGTGGCGCCACCCGGGTGATGGAGGCCGGCCTGGCCTGTCCCGACTGGCCGCTCTGTTACGGCTCCCTGCTGCCGGGGCGCCAGATGAACCTCCAGGTCTTCCTGGAGTGGTTTCACCGTCTCGATGCCTTTGTGGTGGGCATGGGGGTGCTGGTGCTCACCGCGGCCAGCTGGGTCTGGCGCTCGCGCCTGCCCCGCTGGCTACCGGCTCTGGCCGCGGTCACCCTCCTGCTGGTGGCGGGGCAGGGAGCCCTCGGTGCCCTCACGGTCACCCAGTTGTTGCCGTTCGGGGTGGTCACGGCTCACCTGGTCACGGCCCTGGTGCTCGTGGCTGTGGTGAGCGGTTGCCATCAGGGTTTAAACGGCGCCTCCCGGTTGCCGTTGCCGCTCTGGTGGGCGTGGCTGACCCCTGTGGTTGCCATGGCTGTGCTGGCCCAATGCCTGATGGGGGGGCTGATGGCCACCCAGTGGGCCGCTGGCCGCTGCTTCAGTTCCGGCGCGGGCTGTGGCTGGCTCTACGCCCATCGCCTGCTGGCCACGCCGGCGGCCCTGGCCGTGCTGCTGCTGGCGGTCCTGGCCTGGTGGCGGCTGCGCTCTGAACGTCCCCTGGCCAGCCTGGCCGCCCTGCTGGTGGTGGTTCAGATCGCCCTTGGGGTCGCCAGCCTGCGGCTGAGCCTCTCGGTGCCAGCGGTCACCGTGGCCCACCAGCTCACGGCGGCCCTGCTGGTGGCCGTGCTTTCCGCCCTTACCGCCCGCAGCTGGCTTGGCCGCAGCTGCGGGCCCCAAACATCCCTGGAGGTGGCCCGTGGTTAGTGCACCGGTTTCAGCAACACCCCTGCTCACGCGGGAGCAAGTGGTGCCTTCGCGGGCCCGTCTGCGCCTGCCTCCCTGGTTGGAGATCGCCAAGCCGCGGCTGATCCCGCTGCTGCTGGCCACCACCCTGGGCGGCATGGCCCTCTCCGAGGGTTGGCCTTTGCCCCCAGCCCGTTTGGCCTGCACCCTCGGTGGTGGTGCCTTGGCCGCCGCCGCCGCCGGTGTGCTCAATTGCCTCTGGGAGCAGGAGCTCGATGGCCGCATGCTGCGCACCAGCGGCCGGGCTTTGCCCTCTGGTCGCCTGTCGGTCACCACGGCCTTTGCCATTGCCGTGGCCCTGGCCCTCACCGCCTCCACCCTGTTGGTGGGAGGGGTGAACTGCCTGGCGGCGGGCCTGTCGCTGCTCGGTTTGTGCAGTTATGTGCTGCTCTACACCGTGCTGCTCAAGCCCCGCACCAGCCAGAACATCGTGATTGGCGGGGTGGCCGGGGCCATTCCTCCCCTGGTGGGGGCCGCTGCCGCCACGGGGCATCTGGGTTTGAGTAGCTGGTGGTTGTTTGGCCTGGTGATGGTGTGGACCCCCGCCCATTTCTGGGCCCTGGCCCTGCTGCTCAAAGATGACTACCGCTCTGTGGGCATTCCGATGCTGCCGGTGGTGAAAGGGGCCCCCGCCACGGCCCAGGCCATCGGCATTTACGCACTGGCCACAGTGGTTCTGAGTGT
>CANHMF010000010.1 GCA_947461705.1 Synechococcaceae cyanobacterium | reverse complement strand
CCGGCCCATCACCGAGAGCCTGCTCACCCTGGTGCCCGAGGCCTTCCGCGACCAGCCCGAGCTGGCGGGCAAGCCGGAAATCCAGGCCTTCTATGAGTATTCCGCCTGCACCCAGGAGCCCTGGGATGGCCCGGCCCTGTTGGTGTTCGCCGATGGCCGCAGCGTCGGCGCCACCCTGGATCGCAATGGCCTGCGCCCTGCCCGCTACTGCATCACCAGCGACGGCTTTGTGGTGATGGGTTCGGAAACCGGCGTGGTGGAGCTTGAGGAGAGCCGCATCATCGAGAAGGGCCGCCTGGGTCCTGGCCAGATGCTGGCGGTGGACCTGGAGCAGGGCCGCTTGCTGCGCAACTGGGATGTGAAGCAGGAGGTGGCCGCCCGCCACCCCTACGGCGTCTGGCTGGCGGAGCAGCGCCGCAGCCTGGCCCCCCAGCCCTGGACGCAGGAGCGCCAGCTCGGCGATCTCGAGCTGCTGCAGCAGCAAACAGCCTTTGGCTTCACCGCTGAAGACTTTGAACTGGTGATCGAGGACATGGCCGGCGCGGCCAAGGAGCCCACCTACTGCATGGGCGATGACATCCCCCTGGCGGTGCTCTCGGATAAGCCGCACCTGCTCTACGACTATTTCAAGCAGCGCTTCGCCCAGGTCACCAACCCGCCGATCGATCCGCTGCGGGAAAAGCTGGTGATGAGCCTGGAGATGCACCTGGGCAAACGGGGCTCGCCGCTGAAGCCCGAGCCTGCTTCCGCAGCGGTGCTGCACCTGGCCAGCCCGATCCTCAATGAGGCGGAGCTGGCGGCGGTGGCCCAGCAGGGCCTGCCCACCGCCACCCTCTCCACGTTGATGGCGATCACCGACGGGCCTGGTGGCCTGGCGGCTGCCGTGGAGCGCCTCAAGGCGGAGGCTGAAGCGGCCGTGCGCGGTGGCACGCAGATCCTGGTGCTCAGTGATCGCGGTGGCCCCAACGGAGGGATCACGGCCACCACCACCACCATCCCGCCGCTGCTGGCGGTGGGGGCGGTGCACCACCACCTGCTCAACCTGGGGCTGCGGCTGCAGGCCTCCCTGGTGGTGGACACGGCCCAGTGCTGGAGCACCCATCACCTGGCCTGCCTGATCGGCTACGGGGCCAGTGCGGTGTGCCCCTGGCTCACCTGGGAAACCACCCGCCACTGGCTGGCCCACCCCCGCGTGCAGAAACTGATCGAAACCGGCAAGTTGCCGGCCCTCACGCCCGATCAGGTCCAGGCCAACGTCCGCAAGGCCCTGGAAGATGGCCTGCGCAAGATCCTCTCCAAGATCGGCATCTCGCTGCTGGCCAGCTACCACGGTGCCCAGATCTTCGAGGCCATCGGCCTCGGTGCCGATCTGATCGAGCTGGCGTTCAAGGGCACCACCAGCCGGGTGGCGGGCCTGAGCCTGGGCGAACTGGCCAGCGAAACCCTGAGCTTCCACGCCAAGGCTTTCCCCGAGCTGAACCGCACCAAGCTCGAGTTCATGGGCTTTGTGCAATACCGCACCGGCGGCGAGTATCACCTCAACAGCCCGGAGATGGCCAAGGCCCTGCATGCGGCCGTCAAGGCCGGCCCCGGCTATGACCACTTCTCCACCTACAAGACCCTGCTGGAGAACCGTCCGGTCACGGCCCTGCGCGACCTGCTGGAGCTCAAGCCCGCACCGGCCCCCCTGGCGATCGAGCAGGTGGAGAGCGTGGAGAGCATCTGCGCCCGCTTCTGCACCGGTGGCATGAGCCTGGGGGCCCTCTCGCGCGAGGCCCACGAGGTGCTGGCCATCGCCATGAACCGCATTGGCGGCAAGAGCAACAGCGGCGAGGGCGGTGAGGATCCGGCCCGCTTCCACACCCTCAACGATGTGGATGCCGAGGGCCGCTCCGCCACCCTGCCCACGATCAAAGGTCTGCGCAACGGCGACACCGCTTGTTCGGCGATCAAGCAGATCGCCTCGGGCCGTTTCGGCGTGACCCCCGAATACCTGCGCAGCGGCCAGCAGCTGGAGATCAAAGTGGCCCAGGGGGCCAAGCCCGGCGAGGGCGGCCAGCTGCCTGGCCCCAAGGTGGATCCGTACATCGCCTGGCTGCGCAACAGCAAACCCGGCGTGGCGCTGATCTCGCCGCCGCCCCACCACGACATCTACTCAATCGAGGACCTGGCCCAGCTGATCCACGACCTCCACCAGGTGCACCCCGCCGCCAAGGTGAGCGTGAAGCTGGTGGCTGAGATCGGCATCGGCACGATCGCCGCTGGTGTGGCCAAGGCCAACGCCGATGTGATCCAGATCTCCGGCCACGACGGCGGCACCGGTGCCTCACCGCTGAGTTCGATCAAGCACGCGGGCGGCCCCTGGGAGCTCGGTCTGACTGAGGTGCACCGTTCCCTCTTGGAGAACGGCCTGCGCGATCGGGTGCTGCTGCGCGCCGATGGCGGCCTCAAGACCGGCTGGGACGTGATCATCGCGGCCCTGCTGGGCGCCGAGGAATACGGCTTCGGCTCGGTGGCGATGATCGCCGAGGGCTGCATCATGGCTCGCGTCTGCCACACCAACAACTGCCCGGTGGGCGTGGCCACCCAGAAGGAGAATCTGCGCAAGCGCTTCCCCGGCGTGCCCGAGCACGTGGTGAATTTCTTCCTGTTCGTGGCTGAGGAGGTGCGCCAGCTGCTCAGCGTGCTGGGTGTGGCCCGTCTCGAAGACTTGATCGGCCGCACCGAGCTGCTGCAGCCCCGCGCGGTGAAGCTGGCCAAAACCCAGGCCCTCGATCTCTCCTGTCTGATCGATCCGATCCCGGCAGCGGCCGATCGCGCCTGGCTGCAGCACGACGCCGAGGCCCATGGCAACGGTCCGATCCTGGAGGATCAGCTGCTGGCCGACGCCGAGGTGATGGCCGCCATCGAGGGCCACGGCCGCGTGGCCCGCACCCTGGCGATCGTGAACACCGATCGCAGCGTGGGCGCCCGCCTCGCTGGGGAAATCGCCGCCCGCCACGGCAACACCGGCTTCCAGGGCCAGCTTGACCTCACCTATGAGGGGGCCGCCGGCCAGAGCTTCGGGGCCTTCGTGCTCCAGGGCCTGAACGTGCGCCTAGTGGGCGAAGCCAACGACTACGTGGGCAAGGGCCTCAACGGTGGCCGTCTCACGGTGGTGCCGCCGGCGGGTGTGCAGGATCCCGGCAGCCAGGTGATCCTGGGCAACACCTGCCTCTACGGTGCCACCGGCGGTGAGCTGTTCGCCCTGGGCCGCGCCGGTGAGCGCTTTGCCGTGCGCAACAGCGGTGCCAAAACCGTGGTGGAAGGCGCCGGCGATCACTGCTGCGAATACATGACCGGAGGCGTGGTGGTGGTGCTGGGCTCCACCGGCCGCAATGTGGCGGCCGGCATGACCGGTGGCGTGGCTTTCATCCTCGATGAGAGCGGCGGCCTGCGGGAGCGGGTGAACCCTGAGATCGTGGCCATCGCCCACCTCACCACCCCCGAGCAGGACGCCCTGCTCAAGCCCCTGCTGGAGGCGCACCTGCAGGCCACCGGCAGTGCCAAGGCGGCGGCGATCCTTGCCGACTGGCCCACCTGGAAGGCCCAGTTCAAGCTGTTGGTACCCCCCAGCGAAAAGGCCACCGTGGGCCTGGCGGAACGGGAGGCCGTGGCGGCTTAGCGGGGATACTCCCGCATCAGCCGCTGCACCTCGCCGGCGTGGTAGCTGCTGCGGGTGAGCGGTGTGCTCACCACCTGCAAGAAGCCCAGCTCCTCTTCACCATGGTGCCGGAAGCCCGCGAACTGTTCCGGCGTCACGAAGCGATCCACCGGCAGGTGCTTGGGGCCGGGGGAGAGGTATTGGCCGATGGTCACGATGTCCACCTGGTGGCGCCGTAGATCGGCCATCACCTCTCGCACCTCGGCGTCGCTTTCGCCCAGGCCGGTCATCAGGCCAGATTTGGTGTAGGTGCGCGGCCAGCCCTCGCGCACCCGCTGCAGCAGCTCCAGCGAGCGCTCGTAGATCCCCTGGGGCCGGGCCTTCTTGTACAGACGCGGCACCGTTTCGATGTTGTGGTTAAGGACCTCCGGCGCGCCCTCCATCACGGCGGCCAGGGCGTCCCAGTTCCCGCAGAAATCGGGGATCAGCAGTTCGATCGTGGTGAGTGGGGAGCGCTGGCGCACCTGCGCAATGCAGGCCACAAACTGACTGGCGCCGCCATCGGCCAGGTCGTCGCGGTTCACCGAGGTGATCACCACGTGGCTCAGGCCCAGACGGGCCACGGCTTCCCCGAGCCGGTCAGGTTCCGTGGGGTCGAGCTCCCGCACACTCTTGTCGAAGTCGATGTCGCAGTAGGGGCAGGCGCGGGTGCAGCCCGGCCCCATGATCAGAAAGGTGGCGGTGCCGCCGGCGAAGCACTCGCCGATGTTGGGGCAGCTCGCTTCCTGGCAGACGGTGTTGAGCTGGAGATCCTGCAGCAGGTCGGCCACCTCGCCGATCCGCTCCCGCTGGGGGGCCTTGACGCGCAGCCAGTCGGGTTTGAGCAAGGCGATCGGGGTGCCCGGAGGCAGCAAGCTGAGGCCCGACTCTAGAAAGCGGGGGGTGCCGCCATCCCCTACACTCCGGCCATCGGGATGTAGCGCAGCTTGGTAGCGCACTTCGTTCGGGACGAAGGGGCCGCAGGTTCGAATCCTGTCATCCCGACTTGATCACAGAGGCCTGGTCTCCCAGGCCTTCATGGTCCCTCAGGGCTCCTCGGCCAGCGCTTGCCTCTTGACTGCTTAGGTCAGCTCGGCGCCGGGGTACCCCCGAGGCGTCACCATGCGCCCGCCCTGGACACGGCTGGTGGTGTTGCCGATCAGCACCAAAGTGAGCATGTCCACCTGATCAAGCGGCAGGTCGCCCAGGGTGTGCAGGCTCACCGCCTCCTCAGGGCGGCCCAGCTGGCGGGCGAGCACCACCGGCGTGCCTGGTGGACGCGCCTCCAGCAGCAGCTCCCGGGCTCGGCCCAGTTGCCAGTCGCGACCCATGGAGCGGGGGTTGTACAGAGCCACCACGAAATCCCCCGCGGCCGCCCCCTGCAGGCGCTTCTCGATCACGGCCCAGGGGGTGAGTCGATCGCTCAGGCTCACGGTGCAGAAATCGTGCATGAGGGGTGCACCGGCCCGTGCGGCGGCCAGCTGCAGGGCAGAGATGCCTGGATGCACCGTGAAGGCAGGGCGATCGCCGGGGGCCAGGGCCATCCACTGCTCCAGGGCCAGGCCAGCCATGCCGTAGATGCCGCTGTCTCCTGAGGAGATCAGCGCCACCGTGAGCCCCTGGCAGGCCAGCTCGAGGGCCTCGCGGCAGCGCTCGCGTTCCTGGGTGAGCTGACCGTCGCTGCGCAGTTGATCGGGGCGCCGCAGGGGTTCCAGCAGGTCCAAGTAAAGGCCGTAGCCCACCCACACGCAGCTCTCGGCCAGGGCCCGGCGCGCATCGGGGGTGAGCAGATCCAGGCTGCCGGGGCCACTGCCGATCAGATGCAGTTGGCCCCTGGCTGGAGCCCATTGGCTAGCCGCCTGGCCGATGGCCAGGGTGGCGGCTCCCAGTTCGCCAGGTTGTGCCCGTTCGATGCGCTTCTCGGCCCGCAGCTGGGCGGCAGGTCCTGCCGCTAGCAGGGCGGCAGCTTCGGCCACGCTGGCGGTGCCCAATTCAGCGGCCACCGCTGCGGAGGGGTTGGGCACGGCCACCGCCGCGAGCTGCTCGGCGGGGAAGCAGCGCAGCGGCCAGCCCCGCCGCTGGGCCAGTTCCAGCAGGGCCGGCTCATCGGCCTTGCGATCGGCCGTGGCTACCCCGGCCACGGCCTCCGGCGCCAGGTTCAGTTCGGCCAAGGTGGCGTCGACGCACCGGTCCAGCAGGCTGAGGCTGGTGCCGCGCTCGCAGCCCATGCCCAGCCACAGGCTGGGGGGGTGCCAGTTGCAGGCGGTGGTGGGCGCGTTGCCGATCACCAGGTCGGGTGCCGTGCCGGCAGGGGCGGTGGCAGGTGCTGCGGCGGGAGCGCCGTCCAATTGCTGCCAGCGGCTGTTGCCTGCCGTCTGCGCCACCTGGATCGGTGCCTGTCGCTGGGCTTGCTTCATCAGCGCATCCCAGGGGCCGCTGCCTCGCCGCCAGCCCCACGCCTTGCCGAAGCTGTCCAGGGCCAGGCGACCCTCGTTGCTGCAGGCGCCGGTGAGCACCGCGGCGCCTCCCAGCACCGCCGCGATCTGCTCGCTCAGGGCTTCGCCGCCGGCGGCGTGACCGCCCAGCAGCGGGATCGCAAAGCGCCCTTGGGGATCGAGCACCACCACCGCGGGATCCTCAGATTTATGGCCCAGCAACGGCGCAATCAGCCTGGTGATGGCACCGCATGCCCCCACGGCCACAAAGGCGCTGCTCTGATGCCACTCGGCGCTGAGCAGTTCGGCCACGCCGCGGCTGCTCCAGGCAGGAGCGGTGTCGGAGCTGTCCGGCGGCAGGGCAATCCGGTCGATCAGCCCGGCGTTCAGCAGGCGGCGCAGCAGGGGGAGGGTGTTGCTGCTCAGGGCAAAACCCCAGCGAAGGCGTTGGCTCATCCCTGCAGCTTGTCGCGCAGCCCGGCCAGAGGGCCAGATGGCTTGGGTTTCAGCAGGGAGCCATCGGCATTCACCTGATCCCGGGCCGATCCGTTGAGGGTGCTGCCGGGGGCCATGCGATCGGGCGGGGCTGGTGGCACAGCATCGACAGGGACGGTCGCCTGGGGAGGTGGCTCTGGAGCTTGGCTCTCTACTTCAGGCTCCTGCGCAGCGGTAGAGCTGCTCGTGTTGTGCGCAGACCCGTCGCCTGGGCCCGGCCCGGCGGCATCATCCGCTTCCGGGTTGGGGCCGCTGGTGTCTGTTGGGTGGATCTCGGGGAGTGATGCCGGCGGTTGGGGTTCAGGCGCGGCTTGGGATTCAGGCTTGGGTTGGGAGTCAGGCTCAGGCTCAGGCCCGCTCGCGGCCTCCGGTGCTGCCGCTGGGGCAACCCCGCTCAGGCGGTCCAGCTCCTCGTTGCTCAGGCCTGGCTTCTGCCAGGCGGCCCGCTGGCTGCTCTGGATCACCACCTCCTCAACCAGGCTGTTGAAGGGCGGGTTCAAGGGTTCGCCACGGCCATCCAGTAACTCCAGCTGTACGGCATTGCTGCCGTTACGGAAGCCCTTCAGCCACAGGGGTGTCTGCCGGTCCACCAGAAAGCTGTCCCCGTTCACGCTCACCCGCAACCGCCAGCGGCCGTCGTCGTCGCGGAGGCGCTGCAGTGGGGCATCAAACAGCAGCCAATCCACGAGCACAGGCTCTGCCCCGGCACGGCCGTTGGGGCTGCTGGCAATCAGCTGGGGGCTGCCGCTGGCGGGCAGTTCGGGTGGATTGGCCGCCACCCGGTGCACCCGGATCTGGGTGCTGGCCCCGGATGATTTCACCGCTTCACCCCAGGGCCTGGCCGCGTAGACGGTGACGCGATGGCTGCCTGGGCTGAGCTCGGGCAGCGGCACGTTCGCCGCGGCGGCCTCACTGCTCAGACGCAGGGGGGGCTCCCCATCGATCTGCACCACCAGATGGGGGCCCAGACCCAGCTCGCCCGCGTCCGCCAGGGGCCAATCGCTCACGCGCAGCTTGAGGGCCCAGGGCCCAGCAGGCAGCACGGTGCCATCGGCTGGCGCCAGTACGTCCACCCGTGGTTGCCGTTCCCTCAGCCGTTCGCTCAGCTGTTGCACGGCACCAGGGGGCGGCACCTCCTGGAGGTTGCCCGTGGGCGTGGTGGCCGCCAGCGGCACTGACGCTGCCGCTGGGGCGCTGGTTCGGCTGCAGCCGCCGCCCAGCAGGGTGAGTGCCATCAGCACCAAGGCGATCAGACCCCGCAGCGGCGCTGCCAGCATCCCGATGTCTCCTCTTCTATATGGGAGCGTTTCTGAGCACATTCTGCAGTGTGGTGGCCAGGCTGCAGAAAAGAGCAACAGAAACGACTCCAAAAGATGCCGCCTGAGAGTAAATGAGTCCTCTCAAAAAACGTTTTCAGGATGATTGCTTCTCTGCTCGAGAGCTCAGGCCCTGACTGGAGGGGCCCCGGATTGAACCTTTGTAACTGCTGGCCCAAGGGGGCCCGAATTCACTTTTATACTTCCGCCAGCGGTCCCCTTTTTGGGGCCCGAGCTCCAGTCAGGGCAAGCGGTCTCGGCTTCGGTCGCGGTCCAGTCCTGGCTGGCGCCCATGGGCGCGTTCGGCCTCGGCTGAGCTCGCCCTTGTGGCTCCACCGGTCTGGGCTTCGGTTCAGTCCGGAGGGGTGGACCTCCACCTCGACCCCGTCCCTCGAGGAACGTCTCGATGACCATCAGCCCACCAGAGCGTGGGAAAACGGCGAAGGCCCAGGTCGACCGGGTGAACAACCCGGCCACCTTCGAACTGTTCGGCAAGCCCGGCCATTTCGATCGCAGCCTCGCCAAAGGTCCCAAAACCACCACCTGGGTTTGGAACCTCCACGCCAACGCTCACGACTTCGACAGCCACACCAGTGATCTCGAAGAGGTCAGCCGGAAGATCTTTTCGGCCCACTTCGGTCATCTGGCCGTCATCTTCATTTGGCTGAGCGGTGCCTTCTTCCACGGCGCCCGCTTCTCCAACTACTCCGGCTGGCTCGCCGACCCCACGCACGTGAAACCCAGTGCGCAGGTGGTTTGGCCTGTTTTCGGCCAAGAAATCCTGAATGGCGACATGGGTGCCGGTTTCCACGGCATTCAGATCACCTCCGGTCTCTTCCACGTGTGGAGGGCTTGGGGCATCACCAACGAAACGCAGCTGATGGCCCTGGCCATTGGTGCTCTGGTGATGGCCGGCCTGATGCTCAATGCGGGCGTCTTCCACTACCACAAGGCAGCTCCCAAGCTCGAGTGGTTCCAGAACGTTGAGTCGATGCTCAACCACCATCTGGCCGGTCTGCTTGGTCTGGGCTCCCTGTCCTGGGCGGGTCACCTGATCCATGTGTCTCTGCCCACCACCGCGCTGATGGATGCCATCGACGCCGGCAAGCCGCTGGCTCTGAATGGCAAGACCATCGCCACCTATGCAGACATCCCTCTGCCCCACGAGTTCCTGAATCAGGACCTCATTGCCCAGCTGTTCCCTGGTTTCGGTGCAGGCATCAATGCCTTTTTCACCGGTAACTGGGCGGCCTACAGCGATTTCCTCACCTTCAAGGGTGGCCTAAATCCTGTAACCGGCAGCCTGTGGATGAGCGACATCGCTCACCACCACCTGGCGATTGCGGTGCTGTTCATCGTGGCCGGTCACATGTACCGGACCAATTGGGGCATTGGCCACAGCATCAAGGAGATCCTCGAGGGCCAGAAGGGCGACCCCCTGCTGTTCCCGGCCTCCAAAGGTCATGACGGCCTCTACGAGTTCATGACCACCAGCTGGCACGCCCAGTTGGCTGTGAACCTGGCCCTGCTGGGCTCGCTGAGCATCATCGTGGCTCAGCACATGTATGCGATGCCTCCGTATCCCTACATCGGCATCGACTACCCCACCCAGCTGTCGATCTTCACCCACCACACCTGGATCGGTGGTTTCCTGATCGTTGGTGCCGGCGCTCACGCCGCCATCGCGATGATTCGCGACTACGACCCCGCCAAGCACGTGGACAACGTGCTCGATCGGGTGCTCAAGGCCCGCGATGCCCTGATCAGCCACCTCAACTGGGTGTGCATCTGGCTCGGCTTCCACAGCTTCGGCCTGTACATCCACAACGACACCATGCGTGCCCTGGGTCGCCCCCAGGACATGTTCAGCGACTCCGCCATTGCCCTGAAGCCCGTCTTCGCGCAGTGGATCCAGGGTCTGCATGCCGCTGCCGCCGGCAGCACCGCTCCCAACGCCCTGGCGAGTGTGAGCGAAGTGTTCAACGGTTCCGTTGTGGCCGTTGGCGGCAAGGTGGCCGCCGGTCCGATCCCCCTGGGAACGGCCGACTTCATGGTCCACCACATCCACGCCTTCACGATCCACGTCACCGTGCTGATCCTGCTGAAGGGTGTGCTGTATGCGCGTAGCTCCCGCCTCGTTCCCGACAAGGCGAACCTGGGCTTCCGCTTCCCCTGCGACGGCCCCGGCCGTGGCGGTACCTGCCAGGTTTCGGCTTGGGACCACGTGTTCCTGGGCCTGTTCTGGATGTACAACTCCCTGTCCATCGTCATCTTCCACTTCTCCTGGAAGATGCAGAGCGACGTGTGGGGCACCGTCAACGCCGACGGTTCCGTGTCCCACATCACCAACGGCAACTTTGCCCAGAGCGCCATCACGATCAACGGCTGGCTACGCGATTTCCTGTGGGCTCAGGCCGCGCAGGTGATCAATAGCTATGGCTCTGCCACCAGTGCCTACGGTCTGATGTTCCTGGGTGCCCACTTCGTCTGGGCGTTCAGCTTGATGTTCCTGTTCAGCGGCCGCGGCTACTGGCAAGAACTGATTGAGTCCATCGTCTGGGCTCACAACAAGCTGAAGGTTGCTCCCGCCATTCAGCCGCGGGCGCTCTCCATCACCCAGGGTCGTGCCGTTGGTGTTGCCCACTATCTGCTGGGCGGTATCGCGACCACCTGGTCCTTCTTCCTGGCCCGCATCATTGCGGTCGGCTGACCTTTCCTGACCTCCCCCAATGGCAACGAAATTTCCTTCGTTCAGCCAGGGTCTGGCACAGGACCCGACAACCCGTCGTATTTGGTACGGGATCGCCACGGCTCACGACTTCGAGAGCCATGACGGAATGACGGAGGAGAAGCTTTACCAAAAGCTCTTCTCCACCCACTTCGGTCACCTCGCGATCATCGGCCTCTGGGTTTCGGGCAACCTGTTCCACGTCGCCTGGCAGGGCAACTTTGAGCAGTGGGTCGCCGATCCTCTGCATGTCCGTCCCATCGCCCATGCGATCTGGGATCCCCACTTCGGCCAGGGCGCCATCACCGCCTTCACGCAGGCGGGCGCCTCCTCACCGGTGAACATTGCGTACTCCGGCGTGTACCACTGGTGGTACACCATCGGCATGCGCACCAACGCCGAGCTGTATCAGGGTTCCAGCTTCATGATGATCCTGTCGGCCTGGGCTCTGTTCGCTGGCTGGCTGCACCTTCAGCCCAAGTTCCGGCCTTCCCTGGCCTGGTTCAAGAACGCTGAATCCCGTCTCAACCACCACCTGGCGGTTCTGTTCGGTTTCAGCTCCATCGCCTGGGCCGGTCACCTGGTCCACGTGGCCATTCCTGAGTCCCGCGGTCAGCACGTGGGTTGGGACAACTTCCTGAATGTGCTGCCTCACCCCGCGGGTCTGGCTCCGTTCTTCACCGGCAACTGGGGTGTGTATGCCCAGAACCCTGATTCCCTGAATCAAGTGTTCGGCACGACCACCGGTTCCGGCACCGCGATCCTCACCTTCCTCGGTGGTTTCCACCCCCAGAGCGAAGCCCTGTGGCTCACGGACATCGCCCACCACCACCTGGCCATCGGTTGCATCTTTGTGATCGCCGGCCACATGTACCGCACCAATTTCGGTATCGGTCACTCGATCCGCGAGATCCTCGAAGCCCACAACCCCCCCAAGGGCACCCCTGGTGACCTGGGCGCTGGCCACAAGGGTCTCTACGACACCATCAACAACTCGCTGCACTTCCAACTGGGTCTGGCTCTGGCCTCCCTGGGTGTTGTGACGAGCCTGGTGGCCCAGCACATGTATGCGATGCCGTCCTACGCGTTCATCGCGAAGGACTACACCACGCAAGCTGCGCTGTATACGCACCACCAGTACATCGCCATCTTCCTGATGTGCGGTGCCTTCGCTCACGGTGCGATCTTCTTCATCCGCGACTACGACCCGGAAGCCAACAAGAACAACGTTCTTGGCCGGATGCTCGAGCACAAGGAAGCCATCATCAGCCACCTGAGCTGGGTTTCCCTGTTCCTCGGCTTCCACACCCTGGGTCTCTACGTCCACAACGACGTGGTTGTGGCTTTCGGGACCCCCGAGAAGCAGATCCTGGTGGAGCCCGTCTTTGCCCAGTTCGTCCAAGCCGCTAGCGGCAAGGCGATGTACGGCATGGATGTGCTGCTCTCCAACCCCAACAGTGCCGCCAGCCTGGCTTCGGCCAACATCGCTGGCGACCACTACTGGCTGGATGCCATCAACGGCAGCACCGAGCTGTTCCTGCCGATCGGTCCTGGTGACTTCCTCGTGCACCACGCCATTGCGCTGGGTCTGCACACCACCACCCTGATCCTGGTGAAGGGCGCCCTGGATGCCCGGGGTTCCAAGCTGATGCCCGACAAAAAGGACTTCGGCTACTCCTTCCCCTGCGACGGCCCCGGCCGTGGCGGTACCTGCGACATCTCAGCCTGGGACGCCTTCTATCTGGCCGTCTTCTGGGCCCTGAACACCGTGGGTTGGGTCACCTTCTACTGGCACTGGAAGCACCTCGCCATCTGGCAGGGCAACGTGGCTCAGTTCAACGAATCCAGCACCTACCTGATGGGCTGGTTCCGCGACTACCTGTGGCTCAACTCCTCTCAGCTGATCAACGGTTACAACCCGTTCGGCAGCAACAACCTGGCCGTCTGGTCTTGGATGTTCCTGTTCGGTCACCTGATCTGGGCCACTGGCTTCATGTTCCTGATCTCCTGGCGCGGTTACTGGCAGGAACTGATCGAGACCATCGTCTGGGCGCATCAGCGCACCCCGCTCGCCAACCTGGTGGGCTGGCGCGATAAGCCCGTGGCTCTCTCGATTGTTCAGGCCCGTGTGGTTGGTCTGGCTCACTTCACGGTGGGCTACTTCGTGACCTACGCCGCCTTCCTGATCGCTTCCACCTCTGGCAAGTTCGGCTGATCCGCTCAGCCCTTGCCCCCTCGAGGGACGACTCAAGCCTCCGGCCTCGGCCGGGGGCTTTTTCATGCGGGGCTATGAAACGCGAGCCTTCTCGCCCCGACCTTGATGTCGTGGCCTCAGCGCTTGGCTTGGGTCCCGCCGGCCAGCACCCAGGCCAGCAGTCCCAGCAGGAGCCAGGGCAACCAGCCCAGCTCAAACACGGCGGTGCCGGCCCGCAGGAGCGGTTCCATCAGCCAGTGGTGCAGGCCCAGCAGAACCAGCAGCAGCAGGCTCATCCAGATCATGGTGCGGGTGTGCTGGGCAGCTCTGGCATCACCGCACCAGAGCGCAGCACCCGCCAGGCGCCGGCATCGCTCCAGGCCAACACCGTGCTTGCCACACCAGCCGCTGCCGGCCAGGGCACGGGTGCAAGCAGCGGCACCCCCGGAAACGACTGCGCTGCATCACTCGCCTCAAGGCAAGGGTCCTCTCCGGAGCGATTGGCGCTGGTGGTGGCCAGGGGCCCACTTCGTTCCAGCAGCTTCAGGGCCTGTGGGCACTGCGGCACCCGCAGGCCCAGACTCGTGCCGCCGGGATGCAGCTGTTCCAGCACGGGTCCTCTGGCTGGCAGCACAAGGGTCAGGGCCCCGGGCCAGTGGATCGTGGCCATGGCTTTCCAGGCCTGTTCCACAGAGCTGCCGAGCAGGCCGAACAGCTCATCCGGATCGGAGCCCATCAGGATCACCGGTTTGTGCGCTGGGCGCCCTTTCAGCTCCCACAGTTGCGCGGCGGCCTCCGGACGGGCCGCCAAGGCGGGCAAGGTGTCGGTTGGGAACAGGGCCGGCCCTCCATTGCGCAGGTGCAGCGCTAGGGGCTCGACCTCCAGAAGCGGCATCGTTCTAGGCATGACTGGCTCGCTGGGCGCTGGCGAAGCGCAGTTTGCCCTCCAGGTCTGCGTGGCTCTGGATGTTGACCAGGCCTGCCTGGGCGAGCAGCTGGCTCACGGGCTTGCTCTGGTCGTGGTGGTGTTCCAATAACAGCCAGCCCCCTGGGGCCAGGGCCTGCCCGGCGCCGCTGGCGATGGTGCGAATGGCGTCGAGGCCATCGCTGCCCCCATCGAGGGCCAGGCTGGGCTCATGGTTGTGCACCACCGGTTCCAGGTTCCGCCACACCGCGGTGGGGATATAGGGCGGATTGGAGAGCACCAGGTGGAGTTGGCCCCAGTGAGCTTGCAGGGGCTCCCACCAGCTGCCATGCAGCAGGTTCACCTGATTGCTGAGCTGGTGCCGCTCAAGGTTGATCGCGGCCTGCTGTAGTGCGGCTTCCGATGCATCCACGGCGTAGCCACGGCTGGTGGGGAGGGCCCGCGCTATCGCGACGGCAATGCACCCTGAGCCTGTGCCTAGATCGGCCCAGGGGGAGGAAGGGCCGGTCTCCCCGCCACGGGCGCGTTCAAGGGCCAACTCAACGAGCAGCTCCGTTTCCTGGCGTGGAATCAGCACGCCAGGGCCTACCTGCAGCTCGAGATCCCGCCAGGGGCACACCCCCACCAGGTATTGCAGCGGGGTGTGATGGAGCCGGTGATGGCTCCAGAGCTCTTCCAGCTCCGGGAGGCTGCACTTCAGCGAGACGCTCTGATCGGGTCTGAGCCGCAGCTGCTGCAGCAATGGCCAGCGCAGTCCACCAGCCAGGTCGAGCAGCCAGTCGAGATCGCTGGGGTTGCCACCGTCCTGCAGCTGCTGGTGCCGCCAGGCCAGGAGGGCATCGCTGCGCAACACGGTTGGCATGGCTCAACCCTAGGCACCAATCTGTTCAGCAGGGCCGCCACCACAGCCCTGGTTCCGCGCGCAGCAGGCCGGCCAGTTCTAGTTGCAGCAACCGTTTCGAGAGAACCCCCGGTGTTTGGCGCAGCCGCTCGCACAGCTGCTCCAGGGATGCTCCACGGCCGAGGGCCGCCAGCAGGGCGGCCTCCCGCAACTCCAGGCTGCCCGGTGCTGCGGGCGTGGGCGGGCTGCTCTGTTGGCCTTGGTGGACCAGCGGCCCCGGCCCTAAGTCCCGGATCAGATCGGCTGGGTCGAGCAGGGCGGTGGCGCCCTGCAGCAGCAGCCGGTTGCTGCCGGAGGCCGACACCTTGCCGGCATCGGCCGGCACCACCCAAACCGGCAGGCCGTGATCCCAGGCCAGCCGCGCTGAGTGCAGAGCGCCACTGGCGGTGGGGCATTCCACGACCACCACCGCCTTGGCCAGGGCCACCTGCAGCCGGTTGCGGGCGGCAAAGTGACCCGGCTGCACGGCTGCGCCCGCTGGGAGTTCGCTGATCAACAGGCCCTGGCGTGCCACTCGCTGCTGCAGGTCTCCGTGGTGGCGCGGATACACCCGCTCCAGGGGCGTGCCCAGCACGGCCACGGGGCGGCCATGGCGCTCCAGGCAGCCGGCGTGGGCCGCTGCATCAATGCCCTCGGCCAGACCACTCACCACCGGCCATCCCGCTTCCGCCAGGGCTTGGCCGATGGCTCGGGCCATCACCTCCCCATGGCGGGAGGGGCGGCGTGTTCCCACCACCGCAATGGCCTGTTGCTGGCGCAGACGGGGCCAGAGAGCCCCATTGCCCTGCCAATAGAGCTGCAGCGGTGGACGTTCCAGGGTCCGGATGGTATCTGGCAGCGCCGGATCCTCCGGGAGCAAGCAACGCCGCCGGCGCCATTGGAGCCTGGCTGCGGGAGTAAGCGGCTGGGGTAACGGTGTCTGGCCCCAGCGTTGGCGATAGGCCTCCAAGGTGGCCAGGCCCTTCGGACCCAGGCCAGTGGCGGACCTCAGATCGCGACCATCAGCGCTCCAGGCCTGCTCCAGGGAGCTGAAGTGATGGCGCAGGCCTTGCAGCCGCCTCCAACCGATACCAGGACATTCGCACCAAACCCGCTGCCACAGCCGCTCCCGTTCTTGCAGATCGGCCTCCTGATTCCGCTCTCCCACAGCCATGCCCGCGAACGGTGCGAACAGCAGATCTCCCATGGGCCACACCACCCCTCACGCCACTGGTATGGATGTACCATAGGCCCTGGGCGTGATTCAGCCTTGCGGTCCCTGTTGCAGATGTTTCACGGCTGCCATGAGGTCGTCCGGCAGGTGGCGGAGTAGTCGCCGTTGCTGGGCAGCCCCGCCCAGATCCACCAGCACCAGCTCCACGCGGGCTTCGGCAGCCACGGCGCCATTGGGGGCGATGAAGCGGCTGTGCCAGGGCAGCTTCACGCCCTGGCGCGGCAGCACCTGGCTCTGGACCACCACGAGGTCACCGTGCAGCAGCGCCTGTTTGTAGCTCAGGTTCAGCCCCACCACGGGCAGTTCCAGCCCTCGCGCCGAGAGATCGGCGTAAGCCAGGCCAGCTGCCGCCAGTGCCTCCACCCGCGCCTCCTCCAGCCAGGCCAGATAGGCCCCATGCCACATCACACCGGCGTGATCGGTGTGCTGCGGCAGCACACGGCGTTTCAGGGTCCAGGTGTGGGCTTGTTGATGCTCCATCACGGTGTGCGCTCCTAACGCCAAGGGTCCCGCTGATCGGCCATAGGCTGCCGGAGCGCGTTGCCAGTGCTGTGTTCCGCAACCTTCTGATCGCCGATTCCGGAAAGGGTCACGTTGAGGAGATGGTCCGCATGCTGCGGGACATCCCTGCCGTGAAGCAGGCCCGGATCAATCTCCTGCACGTGGTGCCGGAGCAGGCCGGGGAGAACTTCATGGAGCACTCCCAGAAGGCGGCCGGGATTGTGGCGGAAGCGGTGCAGCGACTGGGGCTCAGCCCCAGCGATGTGAACACGATCATTCGCCAGGGCGACACCAAGCAAACCGTGCTGAAGGTGGCCGATGAGCTCAACGTCGACCTGATCGTGATGGGCTCCCGCGGCCTCGGGCGGTTGCAGTCGATCCTCAGCAACAGTGCCAGCCAATACGTCTTCCAGCTCTCCACCAGGCCGATGTTGCTGGTGCGCGACGACCTCTACGTGCGCCATGTGAACCGGGTGATGGTGACCATTGACGGCACCGGTGTGGGCGATGACGCCCTGCGCTTGGCCTGTGAGATGGTGCGGGATATCCCCGGTGGCAGCCTCACGGGGATCCACGTGAGCCGTCAGGACATCACCCCCTCCCGCGGCGGCAAATCACCGGCTGACGAGGTGCTGGAGAAGGCCGTTCAGCGGGCCCGCTCCTTTGGGGTGGAGATGACGGCCCTCCACAGCACGGGCGATGTTGGCCGCGGTGTGTGTGCGGCTGCGGCTGAGCAGAAGGCAGACCTGCTCGTGATCGCCTCCCAGGATCGGCGCCCGCTGGTGGCCAAGAGCTTGGTGGACATCGATCGCCTCCTTGGGTCTTCGGTTAGCGATTACATCCGCGTGCATGCCCCGGCGCCCGTCTTGCTGGTGCGTGAGCCCGAGACCCGCAGCCGCTGATTACAGCAGCCGCAGCAGGACGGCAGATTTCTGGCCAGCAAAAAAGGCGCCCCACAGGGCGCCTTTGGCATCGGGCAAGCATCACAGGGCGCAACCGAGGTCGTCCGGATGGCTTGCCCACCGGCAGGGGAAGATCAGCTCTGACGGCTGTTGGTCTGGATGTAGAGCACCAGCAGAAACACCGTCGGAACCAGCACGAACATCAGGCTGGCAACGAAGCCGAGATCGTTGGTTTCCATCGCAATTGTCTTGAGCTAGCTGACCGTATCACCAGCGATCGGGCTGGGATCAGCCCTCTTCACCGCTCGTTGTGGTTTCTTGGCGTTCACCAAGCCCTTCTGCAGTCGTGGCGGCTGCCTCGCTGGGGGGCTCCTCGCTCACGGGCCAGGCGGTGGGGCCTGCTGGCAGCGCTTCGGCCTTGGCCGTTGCAATCTTGCCCGCAGCATCTGCCAAACCCACCTGAGGCCGGGTGAGCACAAGCACGGAGTGCTGCACCAGCGCCTGGCAGGCCAGGCGCCAGCTTTCGGGCCGGCGGCGCAGCTTCTGCTCTTCCACGCCGGTGCGGCCACTCAGGCTGCCCGGGGAGCTCTCGCCCACCACGTCCACAAAGCAGGTGATGCACTGGCCGCAACCTCCGCAGTTGCCCAGCTTTCCCTTTAACCCGTAGAGCTCCACTCCCTCCCGCAGGGCCACCTCGCGCAGGTTCTCGCCGGGGTAGCACTCCACATCGACTCCTTCGCGCACGAAACGGATCACGGGCATGGCGGCGAGGTGTGGAGAACCCCTCCATTCTGAGGGGCGGGGTTGCGTTTTGTAACCGCGTCCGCGGGGTGCTGGTGTCCCTGGCGTGCGGGCCACAGGGCCGGCCCCGTCACGGCTCGTTTCAGCTCTGCGGCGATCGAATCGGTCGGCTTGCCGAAACCCTTACCATCGCCAGCACGGATCGAGCCTTCACTGGACTCGGTCGTGCTGCTGTCCGCCCCCGGGTCCTCCGGTTCGGATAGCTGGTTGTTTCCCCGGACCTAACCCCCATGGGATTGCCCTGGTATCGGGTGCACACGGTCGTTATCAACGACCCGGGCCGTCTGTTGGCCGTGCACCTCATGCACACCGCTCTGGTAGCCGGCTGGGCCGGCTCCATGGCCCTCTACGAGCTGGCCATCTTCGATCCCTCCGACCCGGTGCTCAACCCCATGTGGCGCCAGGGCATGTTCGTGATGCCGTTCATGGCCCGCCTGGGCGTGACCGGTAGCTGGGGCGGCTGGAGCATCACCGGTGAGACCGGTGTTGACCCCGGCTTCTGGAGTTTCGAAGGTGTGGCTGCTGCCCACATCATTTTCAGCGGCCTGCTCTTCCTGGCCGCGATCTGGCACTGGACCTACTGGGATCTCGAGATCTGGCAGGACCCTCGCACCGGCGAGCCCGCCCTCGACCTTCCCAAGATTTTCGGCATCCACCTGCTGCTGGCAGGCCTCGGCTGCTTCGGCTTCGGCGCCTTCCACCTCACCGGCGTGTTCGGGCCCGGGATGTGGGTCTCAGACCCCTACGGCATCACGGGCCACCTCGAGGCGGTGCAACCGTCCTGGGGGCCTGAAGGGTTCAACCCCTTCAACCCGGGCGGCATCGTGGCTCACCACATTGCCGCCGGCATTGTGGGGATCATTGCTGGCATCTTCCACATCACCACCCGTCCGCCGGAGCGCCTCTACAAGGCCCTGCGCATGGGCAACATCGAGACGGTGCTCTCCAGCGCCATTGCCGCCGTGTTCTTCGCCGCCTTCATCGTGGCTGGAACCATGTGGTACGGCGCCGCCGCCACGCCTGTTGAGCTGTTTGGCCCCACCCGCTACCAGTGGGATCAGGGCTACTTCAAGACAGAGATCAACCGTCGTGTGCAGACCGCCCTCGACAACGGCGCCAGCAAGGAGCAGGCCTACGCCTCCATTCCAGAAAAGCTGGCCTTCTACGACTACGTGGGGAACAGCCCGGCTAAGGGCGGTCTGTTCCGGGTCGGCCCGATGGTGAACGGCGATGGTCTGCCCACTGGCTGGCTGGGTCACATTTCCTTCACTGATAAGGAAGGTCGGGACCTGCAGGTGCGTCGTCTGCCCAACTTCTTCGAGAACTTCCCTGTGGTTCTCGAGGACAGCCAAGGCATCGTTCGTGCCGACATCCCCTTCCGCCGTGCTGAGGCGAAGTACTCCTTCGAGCAGACCGGCGTGACGGCCACCGTGTACGGCGGCGCACTCAACGGCACCACCTACACCGATCCGGCTGACGTGAAGCGCCTGGCCCGCAAGGCCCAGCTTGGCGAAGCCTTCGAGTTCGACCGCGAGACGTACCACTCCGACGGCACCTTCCGCAGCTCGCCCCGCGGCTGGTTCACCTTCGGCCACGCCACCTTCGCCCTGCTGTTCTTCTTCGGCCACATCTGGCACGGTGCCCGCACCCTCTACCGCGACGTGTTCGCCGGTATTGACCCAGACCTCGGCGAACAAGTGGAGTTCGGTCTGTTCCAGAAGCTGGGCGACCGTTCGACCCGTCGCCTGCCCGAGGGCTACGTGCCCCCGGCTGGCTCCACCCTCAGCTGATCCCAGGAGCACCCATGGAAAGCTTTGCTTACATCCTGATCCTGGCCCTCGCCATCTCCACCCTGTTCTTCGCGATTGCGTTCCGCGATCCCCCGAAAATCGGCAAGTGAGTTGGTGCAGCCCCTTCCGACTGCCCTGTGCCCCCGCCTTGGCGGGGGCTTTTTTGTGGCCTGCGGCGAAGTCGAGACGGGGCTCGCTGCCATCGTCTCGGCTGATCCATTGCGGCAGAGGCCTTCTCAATCGGCCAATCACTGTCTACAATTGTTTTATCTCTGAGGCGGTTAATCGGGCATGCAATGCCCCTCTTGCCAGCACACTGACAGCCGCGTGCTGGAGTCGCGTTCTGCCGACTCCGGGCGGAGTGTTCGTCGGCGCCGTGAATGCCTCCACTGCGACTTTCGTTTCACCACCTACGAGCGCGTGGAAACCGTGCCGATCACTGTGGTGAAGCGCAATGGCAGCCGCGAAACCTTCAGCCGCGGCAAATTGCTGCATGGTCTCTTGCGAGCCTGTGAAAAGACGGGCTTGGAGCCCAGCCGCCTCGAAGGTGTGGTGGATGAGCTCGAGCTTCAGCTGCAGGGACGCAGCGGACGGGAGGTGAGCAGTAACGAAATCGGGGAGCTTGTGCTGCAGCAGCTCAGTGAAATGAGCGAAGTGGCCTACGTGCGATTTGCCTCGGTGTATCGCCAGTTCCAGGGCATCAGCGATTTTGTCTCCACCCTGGAGGGCCTGAGCCGGCGCCCGGGATCCACATTCGCTGCAGTGGGCTGAGGCCGGGATTTCGGCCCACACCCCTTTGTATAGTCATGGATTCCCTGTCAGCTGTCGGCGGACGGTGACGGGGCTTCTCTCGCACTGCCTTGGGCAGTCCGCCAGCTCTCCATGACCGTGACCCCTTCCGACGTCAACGCCAGCGAGATGGATCTCGCCGTCGACGTAGCAGCCCACCAAGACTTCGGCGCCGAGGCCGCCGAGCTCGACCTGAGCATTCCGGAAGAGGTGCCCAGCGCCGATGACCCCAGCAGCCGTGCCGCGGCTCGCGACATCGATGGCGTGGGTTTCACCCTGGACGAGTTCGCGTCGCTGCTGAGCAAGTACGACTACAACTTCAAGCCCGGTGACGTGGTGAAGGGCACCGTGTTCGCCATGGAGCCGAAGGGCGCCATGATCGACATCGGCGCCAAGACCGCTGCCTTCATGCCCATGCAGGAGGTGTCGATCAACCGCGTGGAGAGCATCTCCGACGTGCTCGAGCCCGGTGAGGTGCGCGAGTTCTTCATCCTCAGTGAGGAGAACGAAGACGGCCAGCTCACCCTCTCGATCCGCCGGATTGAGTACCAGCGGGCCTGGGAGCGGGTGCGTCAGCTGCAGAAGGAAGACGCCACCATCTACTCCGAGGTGTTCGCCACCAACCGTGGTGGTGCCCTGGTGCGTGTGGAAGGCCTGCGCGGCTTCATCCCCGGCAGCCACATCAGCACCCGCAAGCCCAAGGAAGATCTGGTGGCCGACTTCCTGCCCCTCAAGTTCCTGGAGGTGGACGAGGAGCGCAACCGCCTGGTGCTCAGCCATCGCCGCGCCCTGGTGGAGCGCAAGATGAACCGCCTCGAGGTGGGCGAAGTGGTGATCGGCACCGTCCGCGGCATCAAGCCCTACGGCGCCTTCATCGACATCGGCGGCGTCAGCGGCCTGCTGCACATCTCCGAGATCAGCCACGAGCACATCGAGACACCCCACACGGTGCTCAATGTGAATGACCAGATGAAGGTCATGATCATCGATCTCGATGCCGAGCGCGGCCGCATCTCGCTGTCCACCAAGGCCCTCGAGCCCGAACCCGGCGACATGCTCACCGATCCCCAGAAGGTGTTCGAGAAGGCCGAGGAGATGGCGGCCCGCTACAAGCAGATGCTGCTCGAGCAGGCTGAAGAGAACGAGCCCATGGGCGTCACGCTCGACTGACCTCCGGGACTTTCCCATGCCTCAGCTGCAGCTTCGCGGCACGGGTCTCGGTGAGGTGGAGGCGGTGCTGTTCGACAAGGACGGCACCCTCAGCATCAGCGAACCCCAGCTCATCACCCTGGCTGCGGCCAGGGTTTTTCTTTGCCTGGAGCAGGTGGAGCCGGCCCTGCGACCCTCCCTGCGGGACCTGCTGGAGCGGGCCTACGGCATCAATGCGGCCAGTGATGCCATCCACCCTGCCGGGATCACGGCGGTGGCCAGTCGCGATCACAACCTGATCGCCACTGCCACGGCCCTGGTGCAGGTGGGCTTGGGTTGGCCGGAGGCCCTGGCCCTGAGCGAGCAGGTGTTTGCCCAGGCCGATCAGGCCGATGCCCGCCGTGCCGCTGCCGGGGAAGCGCGAGGCACCAGTGCCACCACGGAGGGTCTGCTGCCCTGGTTGGAGCAGCTGAGGGCCGCCGGGATCACCTGCGCCGTGATCAGCAACGACGACATCGCCGGGATCGAGCATTTTCTGGCCAGCCACGCGCTCGAGCCCTATTTCGCTGGGTTCTGGAGCGCCGAGCACCGGCCCCGCAAGCCGGATCCCGCCGCCGTGCATGGCCTGTGCGCCCAGCTGGGGGTGGCGGTGACCCGCTGCGCCCTGATCGGTGATGCGAACAGCGACTTGCGCATGGCTGTGGCGGCGGGCATTCCCCATCAGCGCTCCCTGGGTTACACCGCTGCCTGGAGCACCGCACCAGCCTTGGCCGAGCCCCACCCCCGCATCCATCACTGGAGTGAGCTCTCCATCGGCGCATAAGGTTGGGGGCTATCTCCACGCCATGAGGGAATGAGCAGCCCCACCGGTTCTGTATCCCGATACGTCTTCACCTCTGAGTCGGTGACCGAAGGGCATCCCGACAAGATCTGTGATCAGGTGAGCGATGCGGTGCTGGATGCCCTGCTGGCCCAGGATCCTGCCTCCCGAGTGGCCTGCGAAACCGTGGTGAACACGGGCCTCTGCCTGATCACCGGTGAGGTCACCACCACCGCCCGGGTGGACTTCAACACCCTCGTGCGGGGCGTGATCAATCAGATCGGCTACTCCGGTGCCCGCGCTGGTGGTTTCGATGCCAACAGCTGTGCCGTGCTGGTGGCCCTGGATCAGCAGTCGCCCGATATTGCCCAGGGGGTGAACGAGGCCGACGACCACGACGGCGACCCGCTGGATCTGGTGGGAGCCGGCGACCAGGGCATCATGTTCGGCTACGCCTGCAACGAGACGCCTGAGCTGATGCCGCTGCCCATCAGCCTGGCCCACCGGCTGGCCCGGCGCCTGGCGGAAGTGCGCCACAACGGCAGCCTCGGCTACCTGCTGCCCGACGGTAAGACGCAGGTGAGCGTCGTGTACGAGAACGACGTGCCGGTGGCCATTGACACGATCCTGATTTCCACCCAGCACACCGCTGAGATTGACGGCATCAGCGAAGAGAAGGCCATGCGGGAGCGCATCGCCGCCGACCTCTGGACCCATGTGGTGGAACCCGCCACGGCCGATCTGGATCTCAAGCCCAGCAAGGCCGACACCCGTTTCCTGGTGAACCCCACCGGCAAGTTCGTGGTGGGTGGCCCCCAGGGTGATGCCGGCCTCACCGGCCGCAAGATCATCGTGGACACCTACGGCGGCTATGCCCGCCATGGCGGTGGTGCCTTCTCCGGCAAAGATCCCACCAAGGTGGATCGCTCCGCCGCCTACGCCGCCCGCTACGTGGCCAAGGCCCTGGTGGCCGCCGGCCTGGCTCGTAAGGCCGAGGTGCAGCTCAGCTACGCCATTGGTGTGGCCAAGCCCGTGAGCATCCTGGTGGAGAGCTTCGGCACGGGTGCGGTGAGCAACGCCGATCTCACGGCCCTGGTGCAGGAGCATTTCGACCTGCGCCCCGGCGCCATCATTGAGGTCTTCGGTCTGCGCAACTTGCCCCAGCAGCGGGGCGGCCGCTTCTATCAGGACGTGGCGGCCTATGGCCATTTCGGCCGCAGTGATCTGAACCTCCCCTGGGAGGATGTGGCCGCCATGGCCGCGACCCTCCAACAGGCCACAGCAGCGCGCGTCGCCGCCTGAAGCCAGCTGCGCCCGCCCTTCGCCCTCGGCATCGATCTTGGAACCAGCGGCTTGCGGCTGGCCGTGGTGGATGCCGGCGGTGCGCTCCTGGCGGAGCAGGCCAGTGGCTACCCGGCTGCGTTTGAGGATCCCCGCGGCTGGCGCGCGGGCCTGATCACCCTGTGCGGCCACTTGCCCGCCGAGCTGCGCAGCCAGGTGGGTGCCGTGGCCATCGATGGCACCTCCGGCACCCTGTTGCTGTGCCGGGCGGATGGCAGCTTGCTACCCGGTGGGTTGGCCCAGGCGCTGCCGTATCACCGGGCTTGTCCCCACCAGGCGGTCGAAGTGGCACGACTCACCGGTCAGGCGGCGGGCTCGGGACCGGCGGCCAGCACCAGTGGCAGCCTGGCCAGGGCCCTCACCCTGCTGGCCCTGGCGCCAGGGCCGTGCCTGCTGCGGCATCAGGCCGACTGGTTGATGGGCTGGTTGCTGGGCGATTGGCGCTGGGGTGAGGAGGGCAACAACCTGCGCCTGGGTTGGGATCTGCAGATGCGTTGCTGGAGTGGGTCGATAGCGGATCAGCCCTGGAGTGGCGGGCTGCCGCAGGTGCGCTCCAGTGGCGAGCGGCTGGGCACCCTGGCGGCGGCGTCCGCCCGGGCCCTGGGGCTGCCGGCCAGCTGTCAGGTGGTGGCGGGCAGCACCGATGCCAATGCCGCTGTGCTGGCCGCCGATGCCCAGCCCGGCGATGGTGTGGCGGTGCTGGGCACCACCCTCGTGCTCAAGCAGTTCTGCCCCCAGCCCATCACTGGGCCAGGGATCAGTTGCCACCGGGTGGCGGGCCAGTGGCTGGTGGGGGGCGCTTCCAATGCCGGGGCCGGAGTGCTGCGCCGCTGGTTCACCGATGGCCAGATCGCCGAGCTCAGCCGCCAGATCGATCCGCGCCGCCCCACTGGCCTGGCCCTGCGCCCGCTGCCTGGCCCTGGCGAGCGCTTCCCCGTGGA
Organism: Synechococcaceae cyanobacterium; assembly: GCA_947461705.1. Classification (GTDB taxonomy): domain Bacteria; phylum Cyanobacteriota; class Cyanobacteriia; order PCC-6307; family Cyanobiaceae; genus Vulcanococcus. Next base: position 8,240 of record CANHMF010000010.1, on the reverse strand, counting down.
TGATCCAGCCCTCGAACCCCAGCTGGAACCCCGGCCGGTGAGCGATGCCCTCTACCTGCAGGGGCTGCTGGAGGGGCTGGCGGAGATCGAGCGTGCCGGCTGGCAGCGGTTGGCCGAGCTGGGTGCTCCGCCGATCCGGCGCGTGATCAGTCTGGGGGGCGGGGCCCGCAATCCCCAGTGGCGGCTGATGCGCCAGCGGGTGCTGGGGCTGCCAGTGCTGAACCGCCCCCAGCTCACGGCCGCCCAGGGTATGGCCAGACTGGCTGGCACAGCCCTGAGGTGCCCATGAACAACAGCTTGCGCTCCTGGATCTCCATGCTGATTTTCGTGGTGCTTGCCGGATACGTGAGCTTCAGCGCCATCCGCCTGGGCCTGCTGCTGTGGCAGCGCTTTGCCGCCGGCTAGCCAGCGCTGCCCAGGTGGGCTGCTCGAAGAGCCCAGACCCCTCAGAATTGCCGCACCCGCGATCGCAACCCATGGCCGCCGACCCCCTCACTCCCGCCGTGAGCGATCGGATCTGCAAGCACATGAACGACGACCATGCGGCGGCGGTGCTGGCCTATGCCCGTCACTACGGCGGTGTTGCGGCTCCGGCAACGGCGCGGATGGTGGCGGTGGGCCCGGAGGCCATGCAGCTGGAGGTGGATGGCCAGCGGGTGGATGTGGCCTTCGACCACACCCTCAGCGATAGCGATGACGCCCACCGCACCCTGGTGGCGATGCTGCGGGCCATGCCCCAGAACTGAGTGGGTGGGGAATGCTCTGGCCAGTTCCTGGACGGCCATGTTGCAAACCCTCCTGCAGGGTGCCCTCTCCCTGATCAGCACCGGTCGTTGCCCGCTCTGCAGTGGCGCTGTGGCGCCCGATGCCTCCAGTCAGCGGCTGTGCGAGGCCTGTCGCGAGCGCCTGGCCCTCAGCGCTGGTGGCCTGCAGGGAGATCAGCCCCTGATCTGGTGTGCCTTGGCCCCTTACGGCGGTCCGCTGCGGGGCCTGCTGCTGGCGCAACGGCCGCGCCCGGCCCTGAGCGTGATGGAGGGACTGGCCGCGGAGCTCCTGGCCTGCTGTGGCGGTGCCATCGCCGGTGGGCTGCTGGTGCCGATTCCCAGCTGGAAACGGGCGGCCAACCCGTTGCCCCAGCTGATCGCCAAAGCCTTGGCCACGGTGTCTGGCGGGCGGGTCGCGGTCTCAGGCGAGCTGTTGCAGCGCAGTCGTCCCACCGTGGGCCAGCACCATCTGAACCGCACCCTGCGTCTGCGCAATCAGCTGGGCTCCTTCCAGTGCGTCCGCCAGTCGCGCCCGGTGCTGGCGGGCCTGCGCCGCCGCGGGCTCTGGCTTGTGGACGACATCCTCACCACGGGGGCCACGGCCCAGGCGGCGGCAGTAGCCCTGGAAGCGGAGGGGCTGCAGGTGGAGGGCCTGCTCTGTTTGGCCCGAACCCTGGCCCCCTCGTGATCTAAGATCTCCTGGTCGCGTTAGCGACGGGCCGGGATAGCTCAGTTGGTAGAGCAGGCGATTGAAAATCGCCGTGTCCCCAGTTCAAATCTGGGTCCTGGCATTGATTAGTGTTGCAGTCTGCTGAATTGCAGCTCCACCATGCCCTTGCCAATTCCCGATAAGCCAGGGCAGGTGTTCGATAACGCCGACAGCTTCGGGATGGTGTTCGATGAGGCCTGGCAGCACCATGAACGCACCAGTCCCAGCCACGGCTTGAGCACCGAGGAGAAGAAGCTGTTGATGCTTCAGGCCTGCGGCGAGCACCCCTTCATGCTCAGCAGCCCGGCCATGGCCACGCAGGTGGCCGATTTCCGCATCCGTTTGCTGGGCCTTTGAGCGGCGCTGCCCATAGGATCCGGCCTCTCCCCACCATCCCGAGGCGATGTCCAGCCCCCTCGCTCGCCTGCTGCGCCAGTTGAGCGCCGGCTTCAGCAACCAGCACCAGGCCTTCGAGAACCCACCCCTCTACGCCCACATCCTGGTGAAGTTCCGGCCGCTGCCCCAGCTGGTTCCGGGGTCGCTGCTGCTGGAGCAGACCTACGCCATCACGCCAGGGGTGCCCTATCGCATTCGGGTGCTGCGGGTTGAACAGCAGGAGCAGAGCCTGGTGATCCACAACCAGGCCCTCCACGATGAGCAGCGCTTCTGGGGCGCGGTGCAGGACGACGAGAAGCGCGCCCTGATCACAGCGGCGGATCTCAAGCCCCTGGAGGGTTGCGCCTACGTGGTGCGTGAAACCGCGGAGGGCTTCAACGGCGAAGTGGAGCCAGGCTGCCGCTGCCTGGTGGAGCGCAAAGGGGCCACCTCCTACTTGGTGAGCAGCTTTGAGCTCAGTGCCCATGGGATGCGCACCATTGATCGAGGCCACGACCCCAACACCCATGAACAGCTGTGGGGATCGCTGGCGGGGCCCTTTGAATTCGAGCGCACCGAGGATTACAGCCATGAGCTTCCTGCTGACTGGCTGGCCGTCTGATCTCCGCAGGACGTTTGCACAACGTTGCAGTGCTTTACGCCGGCCGTGAAGCTCTGTGAGGTGTTGGCGGCCTAGGGGTTTTTGCCTAAATCCCTTTTCTATGGTCGGCGAGCTTTTTTCTGCTGCCGTTATGGCATTGCCGCTGCTGGCCACCAAGCCGATCACCCAGAACGCCCGGGTGAACAACTTCGCCATTGGCGGTGATGAAGCCCCGCGCACCCTGGTGGCTGTGGATGAAGTGATCGAGCGGGCTTACCGCCAGATCTTCTTCCATGCCTTCAAGGTGGATCGTGAGCCGATGCTGGAGATGCAGCTGCGCAACGGCACGATCACCACCCGTGATTTCGTGCGCGGCTTGCTGCTCTCGCGCAAGTTCAGCGAGGGCTTCTATCGCTGCAACAGCAACTACCGCGTGGTGGAGCAGGTGGTGGGCCGGGTGCTGGGCCGTGAGGTGCACGGCAACCAGGAGCGCATCGCCTGGTCGATCGTGATCGCCAACCAGGGGCTTGAGGGCTTTGTGGATGCCCTGCTCGAATCGCCCGAATACATGGAGGCCTTCGGCACCGATGAGGTGCCCTATCAGCGCTCCCGGGTGCTGGCCGGCCATGCCAAGGCTCAACTGCCCTTCAACCAGAAGGCTCCCCGCTATGACGCCTACTGGCGTGAGATCAGCGCCAAGCGTGCTCCCGCCAACCCCTATGCCGGTGGTGGTGCCCAGTTCAGCGGTGGTCAGATGTCTCCTGCCTGGGTTGGCGGTCAGCCCCCCAAGTTGGCGCAGACCCTCTGGCTGGCCCTGGCTGGCGTGGGTGCCCTGGAACTGGTGCGCGTGCTGGTGGCCACCGCCGGGGCCATGCTGAGCACCGGGTCGGCCGGCTGATTCAGGCGCTCAGCTCATCCATAAAGGGCTGTTCCTCTTCGTCTGGGAAGGGGTTCAGCTCCAACTCCAGCTCAGGCTCCTCGCTGGAGGGGGCTGGTGGTTGGCGGTGTTCTTCCGTCCTGGGCGGGAAGGGGTGCACCTGGGCGCTGGGGTGCTGCTCGTTTAAGAGCTCCTCTAAGCGGGCGATGCGCTCTTCGGTATGGGCCAGGATTTCACTCGATTCCAGGTTGGCTGGATCGTTGGCCTGGTTGGTGCCCAGGTCACCGATCTGCTGCTCCAAACTCGCCAGCCGTTCCTCCAACTCCAGCAGCCGCAGGGTGAGGGTTTCGCCCACCTGGCTGAGGGCCTGGAGCTGCTCGCTGATCCGTTGCTGCAGCGAGGCGGAAGACGCAGCTGACATCCCTCGGGCCGATTGGATTTGGGCGGATGGTATCGGCGCAGGGCCCAGGTGCCAGGCCTGCTTTTTGTAACGTTTCTGAAAGCCGGTGTTCGGCGGCAAATGGGCCCCATAGGATCCGGCTCTGGCACCACCAGCGCAGGTTGCCCCTCGGTGCGGCATCTCCCTCGGTGCTGCCCTTGCTCCTCCCCTGGCCCGCAAGCCCGCCCCTGAAGTCCCATGACTCTCGCCAACGCTGCCTACCTGGGCATCGAGCGTTACGCCAACAACCGCGTCAACGAAAACTGGATGTCCGCTTCGTCGGACGACAAAGCAGCTGTGATCCGTGCTGTGTATCAGCAGGTTCTCGGCAACCAGTACGTGATGGCCAGTGAGCGGCTCGAAGGTCCTGAGTCGCTGTTCAAGCGCGGCTACCTGAGCGTGCGCGAGCTCGTGCGCCAGGTGGCCAAGAGCGGTCTGTATCGCAAGCGCTTCTTCGAGAGCAGCAATCCCTACCGCTTCATCGAGCTCAACTTCAAGCATCTGCTGGGCCGCGCGCCCCAGAACAAGGCAGAGATGCTGCACCACTTCACGATCCTGCAGGAGCAGGGCTACGACGCTGAGATCGATTCCTATCTCGACAGCGCCGAGTATCAGGATCGCTTCGGCGAAGAGGGTGTGCCCTATCTCCACGGCTGGAATTACTCCGTGGGTCAGCAGGGACTGCAGTTCTCCTACATGCTGCAACTGGCCCGTGGTGCTGCCGCCTCCGTTAAGGGCGACATCCTCAAGAACCAGTCGCGCCTGAATCCCGCGGTGCATGCCGAGCAGCCCATGCCCGTTGTGGCTCCTGGCTCCAAGGCCGCCGGTTTCCGCAAGGTCGCCAGCGATGGCGTCACCCGTCAGGGTGTGGGTTCCGGAGAAGAGGGCCGCACCTTCCGCGTGGAGATTACCGGCTTCAACAACTTCCGCCTGCACAAGCGCAGCAATCGTGTGCGCTTCATCCCCTTCAACAAGCTGCTCGAGTACCAGCAGCAGATCCACCGCGAAGGCGGCCGGGTCGCCAGTGTCACTCCGGTCAACTGACCGGAGCCTTCTTTCCTCGTTACCCCCGTAGCTCTGATGAAGGTTTCTGCAGGCAATCGCGGCACCAGCCTCAGCAATGACCGTCAGGTGACATTCACCGTGACCGGCATCGCCAACAACGACTACTCCCGCACGGCGGATGTGGTCATGAACGTGCCTTACACCCGGATGAACGAAACCATGCGCATGGTGCAGCGCATGGGTGGCAAGATCACTGGCATTCACGTCAGCGGCGGCATTGACACCAATGCCCCCAAGGCTGCGGCTCCGGCCAAGGCTGCTAAGAAGAAGTAAGCGGGCCAAGGCCCCGATCGTGCCCTCGGCCCCCTCTTGCAGGGGGCTTTTTCATGGCTGCGTGCTGGGCAGGAGGGATCTGGGACAGGCGGGGAAGGGGGTGTGCTACGGCCCGCGCTGTTCTCTGGGGCACAAAAGGCCCCCAAGGGCCCCGATTCGTTCTGTTTTACAACCAGCTCTCATCCTGCAGAAGCCTTGCGGTGCAGGCGATCTGCCGCCGCGAATGACTGTTTGTTAAGCGCTGCTGATGGGGGCCATAGGTAGGGCCAACAATATGTGGGCCAAGCGGTGAGGCGGACTTCGGCCTGCTCGCTCGATTTGGTCCCGTGAACCCCTGGTAGCTGCCGCTGCCGGCAGGGCGCACATTCCCCTCTTCACCCTTCCCGACTTCAGTCGAGAACAGGAGCTAATCAATGTTCGACGCCTTCACCAAGGTCGTTGCTCAGGCTGATGCCCGCGGCGAATTCCTGAACGCTGGTCAAATCGATGCCCTCGCCGCCATGGTGGCTGAGAGCAACAAGCGTATGGATGCCGTGAACCGCATCACCTCCAACGCTTCCAAGATCGTCACCAGCGCTGCTCGCGATCTGTTCGATCAGCAGCCTGCGCTGATCGCTCCCGGCGGCAACGCTTACACCCACCGTCGCATGGCTGCTTGCCTGCGCGACATGGAGATCGTTCTCCGCTACATCACCTACGCCGCCTTCACCGGTGACGCTTCCGTGCTGGAAGATCGCTGCCTGAACGGCCTGCGTGAGACCTACCTGGCCCTGGGCGTTCCTGGCGCTTCCGTGGCTGAAGGCATCCGCAAGATGAAGGACGCCGCCATCTCGATCGCCAACGATCGCAACGGCATCACCCAGGGCGACTGCTCCGCTCTGATGAGCGAGATCGGCACCTACTTCGATCGCGCTGCTGCTGCTGTCGCCTGAGGCGACCAGCGCTAGCTGATCCCTGGCTGTTGCATGGGCCACCGGCTGTTGCAACAGCCCCCTGATTTAGGTCCACCCTTCTTCTTCTCTTCGAACAATGAAGACCCCTCTCACCGAAGCCGTAGCAGCCGCTGATTCCCAGGGCCGCTTCCTGAGCAACACCGAGCTGAACGCCGCTTTCGGTCGTTTCGAGCGCGCCAAGAACGCCCTCGAGGCTGCCAAGGCCCTCACCGCCAACGCTGACTCGCTGGTGAACGGTGCTGCCCAGGCCGTTTACAACAAGTTCCCCTACACCACCCAGATGCAGGGCAGCAACTACGCCTCCGACGCGCGCGGTAAGGCCAAGTGTGCCCGTGACATCGGCTACTACCTGCGTCAGGTGACCTACTGCCTGGTTGCTGGTGGCACCGGCCCCATCGACGAGTACCTGATCGCTGGTCTCGACGAGATCAACCGTGCGTTCGAACTGTCCCCCTCCTGGTACGTGGAGGCCCTGAACTACATCAAGGCCAACCACGGCATCTCCGGCGACCCCGGCGTGATTGCCAACAACTACATCGACTACGCAATCGCCGCTCTGGTCTGATTGCCAACGCGATAGCGAGGGGTTGCCTGCATGGCAGCCCCCGCGGTTGGAGAGCCCCCGCAAGGGGGCTTTTTTGTTGGCTGAGTCAATGTGTAGCTTGCCTGTAACGAATCAATGAGGGTTTCTCAGGTGATTCCGGCAATTGCCCATAGGATTTTTGATGGAGTCACCTTGCGGCTCCACCGGATTCCCGCCTGGGTTTCGCTGCCCTGCGCCCTGGCGAGGTTTTGCAGTGTTCCGCTCGGGCACTGCTGCCGTTGTTTTTCCCCTCAGCCCGCCTGTCATGACGCTTGTCAATGCTGCCTATCTGGGCATCGATCGTTTTGCCAACGATCGCAACAATGAGAATTGGTCCGTCGGCTCCAGTGAAGACAAAGCCACGCTGATCCGCGCCGTGTATCGCCAGGTGCTCGGTTATCAGTACGTGATGGACAGTGAGCGCCTCACCGGTGTGGAGTCGTTGTTCCGTAACGGCTACCTGAGCGTGCGCGAGTTCGTTCGTGCTGTGGCCAAGAGCGGTTTGTACCGTGGCAAGTTCTTTGAGAACACCAATCCCTATCACTTCATTGAGCTGAACTTCAAGCATCTGCTGGGCCGTGCCCCCCAGAGCAAGGAGGAGATGCTGCATCACTTCACGATCCTGCAGGAGCAGGGCTACGACGCTGAGATCGATTCCTACATCGATAGTGCCGAGTATCAGAATCGCTTCGGAGAGGAGCAGGTTCCCTTCCTGCACGGCTGGGATTACTCCAAGGGCCATGCGGGGCGTCAGTTCTCTTGGCTGATGCAGCTCACCCGTGGTGCCGCGGCCTCGGTGAAGGGTGAGGTCACCGGCATCGGTTCTCGCCTGGGCGCTGCCCTGCACCAGAACCGCGCGGTGCCGGTGGTGAGTCCGAATGCCGGGGGGTCTGCGTTGCAGCCCGCCAGTGTGCCCAGCACCGCCATCACCCAGATGGCCAAGGGCCTTGGCCAGAAGGCGCGCATGTATCGCGTTGAGGTCACCGGGCTGAACAACTACCGCCTGCACAAGCGCAGCAACACCGTGCGCTTTGTGAGCTTCGACAAAATGCTGGAAACCCAGCAGCAGATCCACCGCCAGGGTGGCCGCGTGGCCAGTGTCACGCCGGTGAACTGAGGGCCCTTGCGACGCTCCCATCGCTGTCAGCCCCGCCATTCGGCGGGGCTTTTTTGTGGCGTGGCGTGCGTGCGGGCGGGAGCAGGCTCTTGATGAATCCTGCAGATTTGCTTCAGGATTTCACGTGATTTGGTTCGGAGTTGGGGGCCTACTCCTCACCCAGTGGTGTTATCGGTGACCCTTTGTGAACTTCGAGTGGGTCCGTGGTGATGGCCTCGGGAGTCTTGTCCACAATGCCTGAGGTCAAGGGACGACTTCAGCCGAGCGGCGATTCCATCTCCGCCGACAGAGACGCCTCCAGACTCCGTGTCGCTTCGATGTAAACCCTGGCTTCGGTCGGGATGCAGATCGATCCGCACATTCCCCTCTTCACCCTTCCCGACTTCAGTCGAGAACAGGAGCTAATCAATGTTCGACGCCTTCACCAAGGTCGTTGCTCAGGCTGATGCCCGCGGCGAATTCCTGAACGCTGGTCAAATCGATG
>CANHMF010000009.1 GCA_947461705.1 Synechococcaceae cyanobacterium | reverse complement strand
TCGGAGATCCGCCGGATCATGCGCTATCTGGGCGTGAGCGACGGCAACATGCAGGAGGGCTCCCTGCGCTGCGACGTGAACATCTCCGTGCGGCGCGGCCCCGATGCCCCCTTCGGCACGAAGGTGGAAATCAAGAACATGAACTCGTTCTCCGCCATCCAGAAGGCGTGTGATTACGAGATTCAGCGCCAGATCAAGGCCTATGAAGCCGGCGAGCCGGTGGTGCAGGAAACGCGCCTCTGGGATGAGGGCAAGCAGCTCACCAAGAGCATGCGCAGCAAGGAGGGCGCCAGCGACTACCGCTATTTCCCCGATCCGGATCTCGGCCCGATCGAGGTGAGTGCCGAGCAGCGCGAGGGCTGGCGCGCGGAGCTGCCGGAACTGCCGGCGGCCAAGCGCCACCGCTACGCCGAGCAGCTGGGCCTCTCGATCTACGACGCCCGGGTGCTCACCGATGAGCGCCCCATGGCGGAATACTTCGAGGCCGCCGTGGCTGCCGGCGCCGATGCCAAGGGCCTGACCAACTGGATCACCGGCGACATCGCCGCCCATGTGAACAGCAATCGCCTCTCCTACACCACCTTGCCCTTCCGCCCCGAGCAGCTGGCCGAGATGGTGCAGCTGATCGATGGCGGCATCATCAGCGGCAAGATCGCCAAGGAGATCCTGCCGGAGCTGCTCGAGCAGGGTGGTTCCCCCAAGGCGATCGTGGAGGAGCGGGGTCTGGGCATGATCAGCGACCCTGCCGCGATCACGACGATCGTGGAGGAGCTGCTGGCGGCCCACCCCGAGGAGGTGGAGGCCTTCCGCGGCGGCAAAACCAAGCTGCAGGGCTTCTTCGTGGGGCAGCTGATGAAGAAAACCGGCGGCAAGGCCGATCCCAAGCTCGCCAACCAAATCCTGATTCAGAAGCTCAACGGCTGAGCGGTCCTGCTGCAGGGTCCGTGAGGTCCTGGAGCAGGGTGTGCAGCTGTTCCAGCGATCCCCGGTTGTCGATCAGCTGATCCGCCAGGCCGCGCTTGCGGGCCAGCGGCCATTGGCAGCTGATCCTCGCCCTGGCATCGGCGGCGCTGCTGTGATCGCGGTCCATCAGCCGTTGCAGCTGCTGGTTCTCCTCGCAGTCCACCAGCCACACCTCGCTGCAGAGGCCCTCCAGGTTGGCCTCAAACAGCAGCGGGATCATCAGCACCACCGCTGGTGCCGCCTTCAGCCGGTCGAGCTCCGTGGCAAAGCGGTGGCGCACGATGGGATGCACCAGCTGCTCCAGCCAGTGGCGCTCGGCCGGATCGCTGAACACCACGGCTCCCAGGGCGCGTCGGTCGATCCCGCCGCCGGCCGCTTGGACCCCTGGGCCATAGCGGTTCAGCACCGCCTGGGAGGCCTCGGAACCCGGTGCCAGGGCCTCACGTGCAAACCCATCCGCATCCAGCAGTGGCAGGCCAGCCTGCTGCTGCAGCCAGCGGCCCACGCTGCTCTTGCCCGTGGCGATGCCGCCGGTGAGGCCGATGCGGCGTTGGGGGCCTTGCCAGCGGAGGGTCGCGGCCATGGCGATTTGGCGAGGGGCGGGGCGCTATTCCATGCTCAGGTTCGCAGCACAGGCCGCCCCGTGACCCATCCCTGGCACCCGATTCCCGGCGGCATCACCGCCCCCAGCGGCTTCGTGGCGGCGGGGATCACGGCGGGCTTGAAGGCCTCCGGCAATCCCGATCTTGCCCTGCTGCTAGCTCCTGAAGGTGCCGTGTGTGCCGGCACCTTCACCACCTCGCTGGTGCGGGCGGCCTGTGTGGATCTCTGTGCCGATCGGCTGGTGGCCAGCAGCGGCCAGGCCCGGGCGGTGCTCACCAATTCCGGCCAGGCCAATGCCTGTACGGGTGATCGGGGCCTGATCGATAGCCAGCGGGCCACCCAGGCCGCCGCCGATCGGTTGGGCCTGGCGGCTGAGCAGGTGTTGATCTGCTCCACCGGCGTGATCGGCGTGCCGATCCCGATGGACACCCTGCTGGCGGGCCTCGATCCCCTGGTGACGGCCCTTAGCTCCGAGGGGGGTGCCGCGGCGGCCCGGGCCATCCTCACCACGGATCTGGTGGAGAAGCAGATCGCCCTGGAAGCGCAGCTCGGCGGCCGCCGGGTGCGCATCGGCGGCATGGCCAAGGGGTCGGGAATGATCCACCCCAACATGGCCACGATGCTGGGCTACCTCAGCTGCGATGCGGGCGTGCCGGCCGAGGTGTGGCAGGCGATGGTGCAGCGGGCGGTGGATCGCTCCTTCAATGCGATCACGGTGGACGGCGACACCAGCACCAACGACACGTTCCTGGCTTTTGCAGCCGGTGAGCCCTTGAGCCACGGGTTCTATGACGCCCTCGAGGCCGGCCTGACGGCGGTGTCGCAACACCTGGCCAAGGCCATTGCCCGCGATGGCGAGGGCGCCACCTGCCTGCTGGAGGTGCAGGTGGAGGGAGCGGCGGATGACGCCGGTGCTCGCGCCATCGCCCGCACCGTGTGCGGCTCGTCGCTGGTGAAGTGCGCCGTGCATGGCCGCGACCCCAACTGGGGCCGGATCGTGGCCGCCGCCGGCCGCGCTGGGGTGCCCTTCGACCCCGAGGCCGTGGCCCTGTGGCTGGGAGAGCACCAGCTGATGGCGGCCGGCCAGCCCCTGGCCTTTGATCGTGCCGCCGCGTCCCAGTACATGCGCCAGCGTGCTGCCGGGTCCTACCTGCAGGACGACACCGTGCAGATCCGCCTGGTGGTGGGCAGCGGGGCTGGCGCGGGCCGCGCCTGGGGCTGCGACCTCTCCGACCAGTACGTGCGCATCAACGCCGATTACACGACGTAGGAGCAGAATGGCTTCACCAGGAACGACCCGGTCGTCCATGGCCCAGGCCAAAGTCGCTGCCGCTGAGTCCCGCCGCCGCCGGGGAATGCTCTGGTCGAGCCCCTTGGTGGCTGGACTGTGTTTTGGTTTGGCCTATGGCGTGACCCATCGCCTGTCCAACCTCAATGTTGGCGATTGGGGGCGCTCGGGGACGGGGTTCGATGTGCAGCCCTTCCCGGGTACCAGCCTGGAGAGCCTGAAATTGCGCTTCGGTGCCCCCGAGGCGGAGATTCGGGGCGATCTGGAACGTCAGGAGCTGGAGCGCCAGGAGGCCGCCCAGGACAAGGCTCCGCCCACCCCGCCCGCCGCCACGGAGGGGCCCGCCGCTGTCGATGGATTGGCCCCGGAGCCAGCGGAGTTGCCGGCCCCAGAGGCTCCCGCTCCAGTCCCGGCTGCCACGGCGGCCCCGCCGCCGCCCCTGCTCACTCCACCGCCCGCCCCGTCGGCCCCCGCCGCCGGCCAGCCCTGATCTGCCACAGTTTGGCCATCCCCAATGGCCTGCCATGAGCGCGCCCCAGACCCTGGTTCAGGCCGCCCTCAATCGCCTCACGGCGCGCCTGGGCAGCGGGCTGGCCGATGCGGCGGCCAGCCTGGCTGTGCTGGCCCAGGACGCCCCTGACAAGTTGCGCCAGGAGTGGCAGTTGTTCCTGGAGGAGGTGGAGCAAGAGGCCGAGCGGCTGGAGCAGCCCGAAGCGGAGGTGGCCTCGGCCTCCACCAGGCCATGGCCGGAGCCGGCAGCCGCTGATCCCCAGGAGCAGATCGACGACTTGCGGGCCCAGGTTGCCCGGGTGGCTCGCCGGCTTGAGGACCGCTCCTGATGCGCGGTTTGCTGCATGGGTTGAGGGGCCTCGGGCGCTCCCTGCGTATCTGGCGCGCGGTGCTGCAGCTGCTGCTCGGCCTCTGGTGGGATGCCGCCAGCTGGACCTACCCCGGTGGCGTGAGCGACGACAGGCGCGCCGCCCGCCAGCGCCGTCGCGCCCGCTGGCTCACCGCTGAGCTGCTGCAGCTGGGCTCGGCCTTCATCAAGTTGGGCCAGTTGCTGTCTGCCCGGCCGGATGTGCTGCCGGCCGGCTACGTGGAGGAACTCGCGCACCTGCAGGATCAGGTGCCCTCCTTCCCCTTCAGCACGGCGCAGGCGCTGCTGGAGCAGGAGCTGGGGGAGCGTTGCGCTGAGATTGTGGATCTCGAGGTGCTTCCCCTGGGGGCCGCCAGCCTGGCCCAGGTGCACCGGGCCAGCCTGCGCAGCGGTCGGCAGGTGGTGTTCAAGATTCAGCGCCCCGGGTTGGAACGCCTGTTTCGCCTGGATCTCGAGGTGCTGCAGCAGGTGGCGGCCGTGCTGCAGCGGCACCCCCGCTGGGGTGTGGGCCGCGACTGGGTGTCCATTGCCCAGGAATGCCGGCGGGTGCTGCTGCGGGAGCTCGATTTCCGCGTGGAGGCGGAGCATGCCGCCCGGTTTCGCCAGCAGTTTCTCGACGACCCGGGCATTCGCGTGCCGGCCGTGGTGTGGGAACTCAGCACCCGCCGGGTGCTGTGCCTCGACTACCTGCCCGGCATCAAGATCACCGACCGCCCGGCGCTGATCGAGGCCGGCATCGATCCCTCGGCGGTGGCGGAGAAGGGGGCCGCCAGCTACCTCCAGCAGCTGGTGCGCTTCGGCTTTTTCCATGCCGATCCCCACCCCGGCAATCTCGCGGTGGCGACCGATGGCGCCCTCATCTACTACGACTTCGGGATGATGGGGCAGATCTCCCAGCGACTGCGCAGCCGGCTGGGACGGATGGTGACGGCCGCCGCCGCTCGCGATGCCTCCTCCCTCGTGCGGGAGCTGCAGGCCGCCGGGGTGATCGCCGAGGGCATCGATGTGGGCCCGGTGCGGCGGCTGGTGCGCCTGATGCTCACGGAGGCCCTCACCCCGCCCTTCTCCTCCAACGTGATCGCCAAGTTGTCGGGGGACCTCTATGACCTCGTGTACGGCCAGCCCTTCCGCCTGCCGCCCGAGCTGATTTTTGTGATGCGCGCCCTCTCCACCTTCGAGGGGGTGGGCCGCAGCCTCGATCCCGGCTTTAGCCTGGTGGCCATTGCCCGTCCTTACCTACTGCCCCTGATGACTGCCAGCGGTAACGGGCCCAACGAACTCTTCAACCAGCTGGGCCGTCAGGCCGTGGAAGTGGGCACCCGGGCCCTCGGCTTGCCCCAGCGGCTGGAGGACAGCCTCTCGCGCATCGAGCAGGGCGACCTGCAGGTGCAGATCCGTGCTGGGGAAACCGATCGCCTGCTGCGCCGCCTGGCCCTGAGCCAGCAGACCGCCGGTCAGGCGGTGTTGCTAGGGGCTCTGGCAGTGGCGGCGGCCCTGTTGGCGGCCAGCACCCGCCCAGCCCTCACCGCCATCCCCCTGGTGTGCGGGCTGCCGGTGGGGCTGAGCTGGCTCAAGTTGCAGGCGCGCCTGCGCCGTGACAGCCGTCTGGAAAAGCTGCCGGGCGCAGGCGGCTGAGCTCAGGCCTTGCCGCGGGGGCCGCGATCCTGGGCCCCCGCGTAGACGGCCTGGCTGCCCAGTTCGTCCTCGATGCGCAGCAGCTGGTTGTACTTGGCCACGCGCTCGGAGCGGCTCAGCGACCCCGTCTTGATCTGGCCGGCGCGGGTGGCCACCGCCAGGTCGGCAATGGTGGTGTCTTCGGTTTCACCGGAGCGGTGGCTGATCACGCTGGTGTAGCCGGCGCGGCCAGCCAGATCGATGGCCTGCAGTGTTTCGGTGAGGGAGCCGATCTGATTCACCTTGATCAGGATCGAGTTGGCCACGCCCAGGTCGAGGCCCCGCTGCAGTCGGGCGCTGTTGGTCACGAACAGGTCGTCGCCCACCAGTTGCACGGTCTTGCCGAGTTTCTCGGTGAGCAGGGCCCAGCCGTCCCAGTCGTCCTCGGCCACGCCATCCTCGATCGACACGATCGGATAGCGGCTCACCAGCTTGGCGAGCTCGTCCACCATCTCGGCGCTGCTGAAGCTGCCGCCCCCGAAGGCATAGCGGCCGTCCTTGAAGAACTCCGTGCTGGCCACATCGAGGGCCAGAGAGATCTGATCGCCGGGGCGGTAGCCGGCCTTCTCAATGGCCTGCACGAGGATGTCGCCGGCGGCGTCATTGCCCAGATCGGGGGCGAAACCACCCTCATCGCCCACGGCGGTGCTCATGCCGCGCTCCTGCAGCAGGCCCTTGAGGGTGTGGAACACCTCGGTGCCCATGCGCAGCGCCTCCCGGAAGCTGGGGGCGCCGTGGGGCACGATCATGAATTCCTGGAAGTCCAGGCTGTTGGCCGCGTGGGCTCCGCCGTTGATCACGTTCATCAGCGGCACCGGCAACAGGTTGGCCATGGGGCCACCCAGATAGCGGTAGAGGGGCAGCCCCACCCCGTTGGCGGCGGCCCGGGCCGTGGCCAGGCTCACGGCCAGGATCGCGTTGGCGCCGAGGGCGCTCTTGTTATCACTGCCGTCGAGCTCGATCATCGCGGCATCCACGGTGCCCTGATCGAGGGCACTCAGGCCGCAGAGGGCCGGCGCGATCTTCTCCTCCACGTTGGCCACGGCCTGCAGCACGCCCTTGCCGCAGTAACGGCTGCCGCCATCGCGCAGCTCGCAGGCCTCGTGGGCGCCGGTGCTGGCACCACTGGGCACGATGGCGCGGCCACTGGCGCCACCCTCGAGCATCACTTCTGCTTCGACGGTGGGAGTACCACGGGAATCCAGCACTTCCCGGGCCACGATGGTGTCGATGACGAGGTCGAGGGTGTCGATCACAGCGGCCTTGGGTCTATGCCCAGGATCCTATGGGTCGCCCCTGCCGGGCCCGTTGTGCCCGTTGGCACCGAACAGGACCCCTGGCTGACAGGGCTGGTCAGAATGGTTGTCCAGCCGGACTGCTCCGTACATGCGCTTGCTCCACACGATGCTGCGGGTTGGAGACCTGGAGCGTTCGCTGGCCTTCT
Organism: Synechococcaceae cyanobacterium; assembly: GCA_947461705.1. Lineage (GTDB taxonomy): Bacteria > Cyanobacteriota > Cyanobacteriia > PCC-6307 > Cyanobiaceae > Vulcanococcus. The sequence continues at coordinate 28,005 of CANHMF010000009.1, read as the reverse complement.
ATACCGACGTGCTGGGGATGCGCCTGCTTCGCCGTAAGGATTACCCCGGTGGCCGTTTCACCCTGGCCTTCGTGGGCTATGGCGACGAGCGTGATCACACGGTGCTCGAACTCACCCACAACTGGGACACCAGCAGCTACGAGATCGGCACGGGCTATGGCCATATAGCCCTCGGGGTGGATGACATCCAGGCGGTGTGCGAGGGCATCCGTGCCAAGGGCGGCAAGGTGGTGCGTGAGCCCGGTCCGATGAAGAACGGCACCACCGTGATTGCCTTCGTGGAGGATCCCGATGGCTACAAGGTGGAGCTGATTGCGATGGGGTCTCGGTCCGATGCAGCCTGATCCCGCCATGCGCGGCAGCCTCACCAGTGAGCCCGATCGCTTCAGTGATGCGGCCTGGGATCTGCTGCTGGTCAGCCAGGACCAGGCCCGTCGCTGGCGCCACGACCAGATGGATGTGGAGCACCTGCTGCAGGTGCTGCTGGGTGATCAGCGCTTTGCCGCCTGGGTGGATCGCCTGCCGGTGGATGCCAACCGGCTGCTCGACCGGCTCGATGATTTCTGTGCCGACCAGCCCACCAGCAAGGGCCGTGAGCTGTTCATCGGTGAAGCCCTCGAGGACGTGCTGGAGGCCGCCGATCGGCGGCGGGCCAGCTGGGGCTCCCGCTTGCTGGACGTTCCTCACTTGCTGTTGGCCCTTCTGGAGGAGCCCCGCATCGGCCAGGCGCTGCTGGCCGAGGAAGGCCTGAGCGAAGACCTGTTGCTGCGGCAGTTGCGCGCTCCGGTAGCGCCAGTGGCACCTCCGGCACCCTCTGCGCCACGCCGGGCGCCCGCCGCTCCGGCCCCGGGCGACGACTGGATCGATACGGGTGCTCCCACCCCGGTGCCCGCCGTGGTCCCACCGCCACCGTCAATGTCGCCGCCGCAGGATGACAACGGCCTGCGGCTGGAGCAGGAGCCCACGGCACTGGAACAGTTCGGTCGGGATCTCACCGCCGCAGCCCGGGCCGGTGAGCTCGATCCGGTGATCGGCCGCGACACCGAGATTCGTCGCCTGATTCAGGTGCTCTCGCGCCGCGGCAAGAACAATCCGGTGCTGATCGGCGAACCCGGCGTGGGCAAGACCGCCATCGCTGAACTGCTGGCCCAGCGCATTGTGGCCGGCGAGGTGCCCGATGCCCTCAAAGGTCTCCGCCTGATCGGCCTCGACCTGGGGGCCCTGATCGCCGGCGCCAAGTTCCGCGGCCAGTTCGAGGAGCGCCTGCGCACGGTGCTCAAGGAGGTGCGCGAGGCGGAAGGGGCGCCGGCCAACGGCGTGATCCTCTTCATTGATGAGCTGCACACGGTGGTGGGCTCCGAGCGTTCCGGCAGTGATGCCGGCAGCATCCTCAAGCCGGCCCTGGCCCGCGGCGACCTGCGTTGCATCGGGGCCACCACCCCTGAGGAGTTCAGTCGCAGCATCGAGAAGGATCCAGCCCTCAACCGGCGCTTCCAGCAGGTGCTGATCAAGGAGCCGGGCATCGAGGAGAGCACCTTGATCCTGCGGGGGCTCAAGGAGCGCTACGAGCTGCACCACGGCGTGGCCATCACCGATGGGGCGGTGGTGGCGGCCGCCCGCCTGGCGGATCGCTACATCGCCGATCGCTGCCTGCCGGATTCCGCCATCGACCTGATCGATGAGGCCGCCGCTCAGCTGCGCATGGAGGTGACCTCCAAGCCGCGGCTGGTGGAGGAGGCCGAGAGCGAGCTTCGGCGTGTGGAGCTGGCCCTGCTCTCGGCCGAGGGCGCTCCCATGGCCGAGCGGGTGTCGCTGCAGGACCAGCGGCGGCTCGCCACCGAGCAACTGCAGCAGCTGCAGCAGCGCTGGCAGGCCGAACGGGAGGAACTGGCGGAGTTGCGGCAGCTGCTCGCCGACGATGAATCTCTGCGCCTGCAGATCGCCGAGGCGGAGCGCGATGGCGATCTGGAAGAGGCGGCGCGGCTCCAGTACGACCAGCTCCATGGCGTGCAACAGCGCCGTGCCCAGTTAGAGGCGGAGTTGCAGGCCAACCAGCAGGGCGGTCAGTCGCTGCTGCGGGAGCAGGTGGAAGAGGGCGACATCGCCGATGTGGTGGCTCGCTGGACCGGCATTCCGGTGCAGCGGCTGATGGCCGGTGAGCGCCAGAAATTGTTGGAGCTGGAGGCACGGCTGGGCGAGCGGGTGATCGGCCAGCCCGAGGCGGTGGCGGCGGTGGCCGCGGCGATTCGCCGGGCCCGGGCCGGCATGAAGGATCCGCGCCGACCGGTGGGCTCCTTCCTGTTCCTGGGACCCACCGGCGTGGGCAAGACCGAGCTGGCCAAGGCCCTGGCCGCCGCCCTGTTTGACGAGGAGGAGGCCCTGGTGCGGCTCGACATGAGCGAGTTCATGGAGCGCAACGCCGTGGCCCGGTTGCTGGGGGCTCCCCCCGGTTATGTGGGCTACGAGGAGGGCGGCCAGCTCACCGAGGCCGTGCGGCGGCGCCCCTATGCGGTGTTGCTGCTGGACGAGGTGGAGAAGGCCCACCCGGATGTGTTCAACATCCTGCTCCAGGTGCTCGACGACGGCCGCCTCACCGACTCCCAGGGCCGCACGGTGGACTTCCGCCACACGGTGGTGGTGATGACCAGCAACCTGGCCAGCCGCGCCATCCTCGACAGCGCCCGCACCAGCGACGGGGAGCCTCAGGCCCGGGAGGCCGCCCTGGCGGAGGCCGTGGACCAGGCCCTCGCCAGCCAGTTCCGGCCGGAATTCCTCAACCGCATCGACGAGACCATTCGCTTCACGCCCCTGCAGCCCGCCGATCTGGCGCGGATCGTGCGCTTGCAGTTGGCCGAGTTGGCGGAGTTGCTGCAGGAGCAGAACCTGGAGCTCCAGGTGGATGAGGAGGTGGTGGCAGCCCTGGCCGTTCAGGGCTACGAGCCCGAATACGGAGCCCGGCCCCTGCGGCGCCTGCTGCGCCGGCGCATTGAGAACCCCCTGGCCACGGAGCTGCTGGAGGAGCGCTTTGTGGCGGCGCGGGGCGTGCGGGTGAGCGGCGTTCCCGGGGCCGATGCGCTGGTGTTCACGCCCCTCGGTGAGGGGGGGGGCAACGTCCGGTAGGGTGGCTGTTTGCTTGTTCATGCCGCCCTGTGGCTGCCTGAACATCCCGGCGACCCCCCTGAGTGGACTCCCAGACCGACCCACGCCCAGCCGCTGATCCGGCGTCCTCCGCCGAGCCAGCCAGCGCCATGGCACCGTCCAGCGACGCGGCCAAGCCCGGTTTTGTGGCCTCCACCGTGGAGGAGCTCCGCAAAGTGGTCTGGCCCAGCCGCCAGCAGCTGTTCAGTGAGTCGGTGGCTGTGATCCTGATGGTGACGCTGTCGGCCTTTGCCATCGCCGCGATCGATCGCTTCTACAGCTGGGCCAACACCCAGGTGTTCCGCTGAGTCTCCAGCTGTCTGTCCCCCATACCTCCCTTCCCACGCCCTGTGTCCGACGTCGACCTGATCACTGACGAATCCCCCTCTGCCGATCCGGTTGACGGCGGCGAGGCCGTGCTGGATCTGGCCGCCGCTGCTGCCCCGGCCGAGGGTCGGGCGCCCGTGGCCCGCTGGTACGCCGTTCAGGTGGCCTCCAGCTGCGAGAAGAAGGTGAAGGCCACCCTGGAGCAGCGCGCCGTGACCCTCGGCGTGGACAACCGCATCCTCGAGATCGAGATCCCCCAGACCCCGGCGGTGAAGATCAAGAAGGACGGCAACCGCACCAGCACCGAGGAGAAGGTGTTCCCCGGCTACGTGCTGGTGCGCATGGTGCTGGATGAGGACACGATGATGGCCGTGCGCAGCACCCCCAACGTCATCAACTTCGTAGGGGCGGAAGAGCGCCGTGCCACCGGCAAGGCCCGCGGCCACATCAAGCCCCGGCCCCTCAGCCGCCAGGAAGTGGATCGCATCTTCAAGCGCGCCGCCGAGAAGAAGCCCGTGGTGAAGGTCGACCTCACCGAGGGCGATCAGATCCTGGTGACGGCTGGCCCGTTCAAGGACTTCCAGGGCGAGGTCATCGAGGTGTCCGGCGAGCGCAACAAGCTCAAGGCCCTGCTCTCGATCTTCGGCCGCGAGACCCCGGTGGAGCTCGAGTTCTCCCAGATCAGCAAACAGAGCTGACCACCTGCGGCCGCCTCCCTGCGGAGGGCGGCCTTAGCGGGCTCCGTTCCGGAACCTGCCGCAGCGCCGACCCTGGGTCGGCGATCCGCAGCACTCTCTCGTGTAGACAGTGTCCTCCCGCACTCCATTCCGGAGTGCAGTCCCGCACTCCCCTCGGGGAGTTCATTACGTAGCCCAGCCGATGGCCAAGAAAGTCGTAGCTGTGATCAAGCTGGCCCTCCAGGCCGGCAAAGCCAACCCCGCGCCGCCGGTGGGCCCTGCCCTCGGTCAGCATGGCGTCAACATCATGGCGTTCTGCAAGGAGTACAACGCTCGGACGCAGGACAAGGCCGGTTATGTGATTCCGGTTGAAATTTCGGTCTTCGAAGACCGCAGCTTCACCTTCATCACCAAGACCCCTCCCGCTTCCGTGCTGATCTCCAAGGCAGCCGGCATCGAGAAGGGCGCCGCCACCTCCGCCAAGGGTTCTGTGGGCGCTATCAGCCGCTCCCAGCTTGAGGAGATCGCCAAGACCAAGCTGCCCGACCTCAACTGCACCAGCGTTGAGTCGGCCATGCGCATCATCGAAGGCACCGCCCGCAACATGGGCGTCGCCGTTAACGACTGATCCACCACTACCGGGGGAGACCGCACGGTCGTCCGCACCCCATCCCTGCCATGCCCAAAATTTCCAAGCGTTTTTCCGCTCTCGTCAACAAGGTCGAAGACCGCACCTACACCCCGCTGGAAGCGGTGGAACTGGTGAAGGCCAACGCCACCGCCAAGTTCGACGAGACCCTTGAGGCCCATGCCCGTCTGGGCATCGACCCCAAGTACACCGACCAGCAGCTCCGCACCACCGTGGCCCTGCCCCATGGCACCGGTCAGAGCATCCGCATTGCCGTGATCGCTCGCGGCGAAAAGGTGGCTGAGGCCAAGGCCGCCGGTGCCGATCTCGCCGGTGATGACGAACTGGTGGAGACCATCGCCAAGGGCGAGATGGAGTTCGATCTGCTGATCGCCACCCCGGACATGATGCCCAAGGTGGCCAAGCTCGGCCGGGTGCTGGGCCCCCGGGGCCTGATGCCGAACCCCAAGGCCGGCACCGTGACCACCGATCTCGCTGGTGCCATCAACGAGTTTAAGGCGGGCAAACTCGAGTTCCGCGCCGATCGCACCGGCATCGTGCACGTGCGTTTCGGCAAGGCCAGCTTCGATGCGGCCAATCTGCTCGACAACCTCAAGGCTCTGCAGGAAACCATCGACCGCAACAAGCCCAGCGGCGCCAAGGGTCGTTACTGGAAGAGCCTCTACATCACCTCCACCATGGGTCCTTCGGTGGAAGTGGATGTGGCCGCCCTGCAGGACATCAAGCAGGAAGGCTGAGTCGCCTTCATCACCGCGGACTCGCGGCCTTGCCCCATGCCTGTCCTGGACAGGTATGGGGCTTTCTCTTGGCTGTAGCTGGTGTGTAGCCGTGTAAGATCTTGAACTGGCTTATGCCAGAAGGGCACGCGCCCAACCCCAGACAGCAGGTGGGCTTCGTTGCCCGTAAGTCCTGCCGAGGACAACGCGACAGGTTTTTGCCCCTAGGGATTTCGGTCCTGATCGGGAGCGGAGCATGCAGCGGCCTCGCCACCTTCCCGGTGTCCTAGGGCCGCGTACCCGGCTTGTTCCCCCGATCCGTTCCACTTCCTATGGGCCGCACGCTGGAGAACAAGCAACAGATCGTCGAAGAGCTCAAAGGGCTCCTCGGTGAGGCCGAAATGGCGCTGGTTCTTGATTTCAAGGGCCTGTCCATCAAGGAGATGTCTGATCTGCGGACCCGTCTGCAGGCCAGCAACGGCATTTGCAAGGTGACCAAAAACACCTTGATGCGCCGTGCCATTGATGGCAACAGCGCTTGGTCGGAACTCGATTCCCTGCTCACTGGCACCAACGCCTTCGTCCTGGTTAAGGGCGATGTTGGCGGTGCGGTGAAGGCCATTCAGTCCTTCCAGAAGGACACGAAGAAGTCTGAAGTGAAGGGCGGCCTTTTCGAAGGCAAGCTCCTCTCCCAGACCGACATCAAGGCCATTGGGGATCTGCCCTCCAAGGAGGTGCTCATGGCGCAGATCGCTGGTGCGATCAACGCCGTGGCTACCAAGGTTGCTGTGGGTATCAACGAAATTCCTTCCGGTCTTGCACGGGCGCTCAAGCAGCACGCCGATGGCGAGGGCAAGGCCTCCTGAGGCCTGCTCTGCTGAGCTCAACCGATCCTCACTGTTCAACCAAACAGATCTGTTGCTGATTCCCAACCATGTCTGCTACTACTGACCAAATCCTCGAGTCCCTGAAGACTCTCTCGCTGCTGGAAGCCTCCGAGCTTGTCAAGCAGATCGAAGAGGCCTTCGGTGTGTCCGCCGCCGCTTCTGCTGGCGTCATGATGGCCGCTGCTCCTGCAGCTGCCGCTGAGGCTGTTGAAGAGAAGAGCGAGTTCGATGCCATCCTCGATGGTTTCGACGCCGCTTCCAAGATCAAGGTGCTCAAGGCCGTCCGCGAAGCCACCGGCCTCGGCCTGGGCGAAGCCAAGGCCCTGGTGGAAGGCGCTCCCTGCCCCATCAAAGAAGGTGTGTCCAAGGCTGACGCCGAGGCCATCAAGAAGGCCGTGGAAGAAGTGGGCGGCAAGGTCACCATCAAGTGATCGCCAGGGCGGGCCGCTCCGGCAGCCCGCCACCGCTTCATTCACCAGCCGGCTCCTCTGGGAGCCGGCTTTTTTTGTGGTGCGGTCTGCTCGGCACCGCCAATAAAAAAGCCCCGCCGAAGGCAGGGCTTTGAGCAGGAACGCTTCTGGGAGTCTGTCCTCGTTTCGACCCCGGAAGTGATGTCCCTCACTCCTCACACGCACAGACCATACCGTGAGAGGAAAATAGCCAGCAAGGGGGGCGCAGGCCGCTACCGCAACTGTCCTTGCCGGTTGGCTCACTCCCGGAAGGGGATCACCTGGAGGGCGATCGGGCCCTGGCTGAAGCGGCCGTTGTCGTCGTTGTTGTTGCCAAGTGGCGGGGTGAGCGGGCGCAGCGGCACGCTGTTGGTGCTGGCCACGGTCTGGCTGGCGGCGAGCAACTGGGCCAGGGGGGTGCCGTTGGCGAAATAGATGTGGCTGAGGGTCTGGCTGCCGTACACCCGGCGCTCCAGGGTCCAGCCGGGTTCGAGGCTGATGGGCACGAAGCCATCGCGATCCCGCTGGTTCACGGTGCCGCGGCCCACCAGCATCTCGCTGGCCTGGCTGGGGCTCATGGCCAGCAGCCGCAGGCTGGTGCCCTGCTGCTGCAGCCGCAGCCGGTAGCTGGTGGCGAGATCGTCCTGGCCGATGCGCAGCGAATAGCCGTTGCTGTCCAGGTAACGGCTACAGATGCCCGTGAAGTCGAAGCGGTTGAGGCTGGGATCCACCAGGCCATCGGGCCGGGGTTCCCAGCAGCGCGGTGTGGCAGCAATTTGTTCGAGCACCAGCAGGGTCCAGTCGGTGCGGCCCACGGGCTTGCCCAGCACCGCGAAGCGGGCGCCATCGAGGGGCTGGCTGCTGAACAGGCCAGCCGCCAGGGCCTGGGGCTGCAGGGCCGCGGCCGTGACGCCGGCGAGGGAGAGGCCCAGGGAGGCCAGGTAGGTTCGCTTCATGGAGTGGTGTCCTCGACGCCGCCGGAGTAACGCGTTGTACCGGATTTTGTTGGAGCAGCCCAGTGGCATCTAAGCCGCAATCCCCGCGGGTGGTGGCCGCCGCCTGTGATGGTGCCTGCAGCGGCAATCCGGGGCCCGGTGGCTGGGGATGCCTGCTGCGCTTCGAAGACGGCTCGGTGCAGGAATTCGGGGCCCACGACCCGGCCACCACCAACAACCGGATGGAGCTCGCTGCCGCCCTCACGTTGCTGGAGAAGCTCAAGACGCTTCCCCGCCATCCGGAGCTGACAATCCGGACCGACAGCAAATACCTGATCGATGGCTTCAGCAAGTGGATCAGCGGCTGGAAGCGCAAGGGCTGGCGCACGGCCTCTGGCAGCCCCGTGCTTAACCGCGACCTGTGGGAGGCCCTGGATGCCGCCCGCATCGCCGGTTTGCCCTTCACCTATGTGAAGGGCCACAGCGGCGATCCCGATAACGACCGCTGCGATGCCATCGCCGTGGCCTTCTCCAAGGGGGGCAAGCCGCAGCTGGCCCATGGCGAGTACGGCGGCCTGGTGCTGCCCGAGCCTGCGGCCGCGGCCGAGCCTGCGCCACCGGCCCTGCAGCAGTTGCTCAGCCGCCTGGAGGTGGCCGATCGACTGGCGGCCGGTGGCTACGGGCTCAGCCTGGTGGAGCTGGCCCAGCTGGTGGGGATGCCGCTCAAGAAGCTGGAGGCCAAGCAGGGCCCCTGGCCCTGGCGGGATTGGACTGTGGTGCCCTCGGCTGACGGCCGCTGGCGCCTGGAGCGTGGCGCGGCAGGATCGGGTGACGCGAGCAGCGGGGATGAAGGCCATGGCTGAGGCTGGAACCGGTGCCCTCTATCAGCGTTTCGTTGGGCCGCTGCTCAGTCGTGATGATGGCGCTGACGCCGAGCAGCTGAGCCAACTCACGCTCACCGCCCTCGGCCAGGCCTCGCTGCGGCGCCACTGGCCCCTGGTGAGCGGCAGCCTGGCCGGGCTCGGTGCCCAGCTGCAGCGCCGCGACCTGCGGCTGGAGCAGACCCTGTTCGGCTGCCGCTTCAGCAATCCCGTCGGACTGGCGGCTGGATTCGACAAGAACGCCGTGGCGGCTGGCATCTGGCACCAGTTCGGCTTCGGCTTTGCCGAGGTGGGCACCATCACCTGGCATCCCCAGCCGGGCAATCCCAAGCCGCGCCTGTTTCGCCTGGCGGCGGAGCGGGCCGCCCTGAATCGGATGGGGTTCAACAACAATGGGGCCGAGGCGGCGCGGCGCACCCTGGAGCGCCAGGGGTTGCCACCCGCTGGTCAGCGGCCGGCCGTGCTCGGCATCAACCTGGGCAAATCCAAGATCACGCCCCTGGATCTGGCGCCCGACGACTACGCCTCCTCCCTGGAGCTGCTGGCGTCGCTGGCGGACTACGCCGTGATCAACGTGAGCTCTCCCAACACGCCAGGCCTGCGCGAGTTGCAGGACGAGAGCCAGCTGCGGCGGCTGGTGGAGCGCCTGCGGCGGCTGCCGGCTTGCCCGCCGTTGCTGGTGAAGATCGCCCCCGACCTGGAGGATGAGGCCATCGATGCGATTGCCCGCCTGGCCTACGAGGAGGGCCTGGCCGGGTTGATTGCGGTGAACACAAGTCTCAACCGCCTAGGACTGGAGGGGCGCCGCATCGCCCAGAGCGGCAAGACCCTCGCCCAAGAAGCCGGTGGCCTCAGCGGCGCCCCCCTGCGGGCCCGGGCCCTGGAGGTGATGCGGCGGCTGCGAGTCACCGCTGGGCCTGGCTTGCCCCTGATTGGCGTGGGCGGGATCGATTCCCCGGAGGCGGCCTGGGAGCGGATCACGGCCGGTGCCTCGCTGATTCAGCTCTACACGGGTTGGATTTATGCCGGCCCCGAGCTGGTGCCAGCGATCCTTGAGGGCCTGAGTCAGCAGCTCGATCGCCATGGCTTCCGCAACATCAGCGAGGCGGTGGGCAGTGGTGTGCCCTGGCAGTAGGTGATTTCGGCGATAACTTGCCGGTAGATGGGAGTCAAGGGCGTTGGTGCTCGCTGGAGTTCAGGAGCGTCTGGCCCCCTTGCAGGCCTGGTTATTCCCCAGGCGCGTGCTCCTGGAGTTGGGCGATCAGGCCATCACGGCCATGGCCCTGCGTCACGGCCAGGTGGTGTGGCTCGAGCGCATTCCACTGCCTGAAGGCCTGTGCCAGGGGGGCGATCCCCAGCAGCCCGAGGCCCTTGGCGATCTGATCGGCGATCTGCTGATTGAACGGGGGTGGGCCCTGGCCCATGTGCGGGCCCTGTTGCCAGCGGCGGCCAGCCACTGCCGGCTGGTGCAGTGGCCAGGCGGCCAATGGCCTGCTGATCCCGAGGCCGTGCTGCTGGAGCGCCAGGAGCCGCTGGCCCTGCCGGTTCCCCTCCAGGAGGCTGATCTGCGGCTGGTGCCGCTGGCGCTGGAACCTCCCACCTCGCTGCTGGTGGCGGTGCCAGCCGATCTGCTGGAGGCCTGGATTGCGGTGTTCGCCACGGCGGGTGTGGCGCTGGATGGGCTGGAGGCCGCGCCCCTGTGTCTGTGCCGTGGGCTGGAGCCGCTGCTGCGCGATGCTCCCGCTGATCAGCTCACGGCTTTGGTGGAGCTGGGTGCCCAGGCCAGCCAGCTACTGCTGGTGCGTCAGGGTCTGCCGGTGTATGAGCGGCGCTGGCCCGCTGCCCTCGAGCCCGCAGCGCTGGCCGCGCAGATCCGCCAGTGCCTGAGCTTCTGGCGCCAGCAGGATCCCGGAGCGGCGGACCTGCAGGTGCTGTTGCATGGCCCCCTGGCGGCCGCCCCAGGCTTGGCCGCGGCCCTGGAGCTGGACGCTCCGGCCATGGTGGTGGATCCTCTGGCCTTGGGATGGTTGCAGTCCGCGGAGGTGGCCCGATCCAGCGCAACGCCGGCTGGGGTGGAGCTGCTGGGGCTCTGGGGGCTGGCGTTGGCGGAGCTGAGCCCATGAGCGGGGTGCTGCCGGGATCCCTGGATCTGCTGCACCAGCGGCGCCTTGAGCGGGGGCTGCCGCCTGAGGCCCCAGCCCTGGTGCCGGCTCGGCGGTTGCTGCTGATCGGTGCTGCTGCGGGCCTCGGGGCTGTGGGGGCGGCCCTGCTGGTGTGGGCCTTGCTGGGGGTGCGCCAGGGTCAGGTGTCGGCGGAGCTCGAGGGCCTGCGGGCCATCCCCGCCGCCGTACGTGGCCTGGAAGCCCAGGCCCAGGCCGCGCGGCTGCGGCTGCGCAAGGTGCAGGCCAGCAATGCGGCCCTGGCTAAGGGGCTGGTGGCCGTGTCCTCCGGCTCGGCCCTGGTGACGGAGCTGGCGGCGATCACCCCCGAGGGGGTGCAGCTCACGGAGGCGGTGGTGACCGGTTCGGCCCTGCAGCTCAAGGGCGTGGCCCGGGATCCGGAGGCCTTTCGGCGGGTGAATGCCCTGCAGTTGCTGTTGAAGCAATCGCCGTTGTTTGTGGCCAAGAGCGTGCGGGTGCTCAAGTTGGCCCGGGAGCAGGAGGCGGGCGGCACAGCCGCGACAGGGGCTGTGCCGCCGGTGGCCTGGGAGCTGGCGGCCGAGTTTGCCCAGCTCAGCCCCGCGGCCCAGCTCAGCCTGCTGCAGCGGCTGGGCGCCGATGGCATGGCCAGGCGCCTGCAGGTGCTGGCCCGGGCGGGGGTGCTGCCATGACCAACCTCACTCCCGGAGCCCAGCCCCGGCCTAGCCGGCAGCAGGTGTTGCTGGCTGCCCCGGCTCTGCTGGGGCTGCTGCTGGCTCTGGGAGTGGCAGCCGGCTTGGTGTGGCCCGCCTGGCGGCGGCTGCAGCAGGATCAGCTGGAGCTCAGTCAGCTGCATGAGCAGCAGCAGCGCCTGCCCCTGCTGCGCAGCCAGATCGCCAAGGCCCTGGAGAACGAGGAGCAAGGCCAGGCCAGGCGGGGGCGGGTCCTGGGGCTGATTGCCGGCAGCGGCGAGATCTCCACCTTCATGACCCAGCTGGCCGTGGAGGCCCAGCGCAGCGGCGTGCAGTTGGATGGCTATGAGCCCGTGGTGACCCAGGTGGAGCCCGAGCCGAAGGGAGGTGCCGCGCAGAGCAAGGGGCCGCAGAAGGAGGTGCCCCGGCCGGTGGATCCGCTGCTGGCACCAGGCCTGGAGAAAACCACCCTGCTGCTCACGGCCCGGGGCACAGCTCCCCAACTGCAGGATTTCCTGAGGCGCCTGGAGGCCTTGAGCCTGCTGGTGGTGCAGAGCGATCTGAGCCTGAAGGCGGAGCCCCCAGAGCAGGGGGCGAAGGCGTCCCAGACCCGGCGCGGGCAAACCAGCTTGAAGCTCAACCTCGGCCTCTATGCCAAGGCCGGTGAGCCCCCGGCTCCTCGAGCCCCAACCCCGCCCTGACCCAGGCAGCGGCGCACTGGTGGTCAGTGGTGAGCACCGTTACCATCCGCCCAAAACCCTGGTGTTCTCAAGCGTGGTGGTTCGTGGTCGTCGCCGCCTGATCCTGGCCTTGCTGGCGGCAGGCGTTGCAACGAACCCGCTGCAGGCGGCGCCCCGGAGTGGCGCTTCTGTGCAGGCGGTGCCACTGCCGGTTCAACCGGCGTCTGCCACTGGAAGTGGCCCTTTGGCCCTCAGCCTGCGCCGTAGTGCCGGGGCTGTGGAGATTGTGATTGCGGGCACGGGGCCGGCACCCGTGCTGCAACAGGGCACCACGGCCGGTGGTGGCTGGGCTGGGCAGTTGCGCACGGCCACGCCCTCTGGTCTGCGGCTGGGCCCCCAGCGGCTGTCGCTCCCGGAGGCTGGATTGCAGCTGGTGAGCTTTCAGGGTTCGGGCAACACCTACCAAGTTCTCGTGGAGCCGATGCCGGGTGCGCCCTTGGGCCGGCCCGTGGTGAGTGCCGATGGTCGCAACCTGGTGATCAGCTTTGCCACGGCGCCCCAGATATCTGAACAGACCGCGCGCCTGGATCTGCGCACACCGGGCGCCGTGCCGCAGCCCAGTTATGCCCCGCTGCTGCAGCCTCGAGCTGTGGCGCCACCGCTGGGGGATATGGCAGTGGGAAGCATGGTGCTGCGCAATCGCAGTTTTCTCCATGTGAATGGGCCGGCTGTCTCCATGACGATGCGCAATGCCCCGGCCCGTGATGTGTTGATGGCCTTGGCCCAGATGGGTGGCTATGGGTTTGTCTATGTGGATGATGACCCGCCCACAGGCACTTCGCCGGCGGGAGCGGCCACCGGCACTGGGGCAGTCGCCGCTGCGCAGGGGCGTCCAGTTTCGATTTCTTTTCGTGGTGAAAGTTACGCCAGAGCCATCAATTCTGTACTGCTTGCCGCGGGTCTGCAGGGCAAGCTCGAGGGAAACATGATTCTGGCGGGTCCATCGGTCTTGGGAAAAACTTTTGGGGCCCAGCTGTCCAAGGTTTATCGCCTCAATCAGGCCACCGCAGCCTCGGCGGCAGATTATCTGGCCAGCCTTGGGGCCAAGATCACCAAGGTGACACTCATCACCAACACCGTGAGCCAGGGCCAGTCTCAGGCCAGCCAGGTTGCGGGAGCGCCCGATTCACAGCAGACCCAGACCCAGAGGATTACCACCACTGAGACCTATGGCGCCAGTACCGGTCCACTGAAGGGACTTACGGGCACCACGGATTCCCGCTTGCAGACCATCACTCTGGTGGGAGACCCGCAGGTGGTTGCCGTGGCTGAGAACTACCTCAAGCAAATCGACCTGCGCCAACGGCAGGTGGCCTTGTCGGTGAAGATCCTGGACGTGACGCTGCGTAATGATGCCGACATCAAAAATAGCTTCGCCTTTCGCTATGGCAGTAATTTTATTGTGAGTGAAGATGGGAGGATGATCGGAGCATTTAACGATAGGCTCCCGCCTGGGTCTGGTCAGTTTGATCTCCTAAGTGGAGGGGCTAGCAATGCATAGCCTATTTATGTTCCAAGAAATGACGAAAGCGTTGTGCAGCCCCCTCTTGCGCCCGCTCCCATCAATCCGGCTGCGGCTTACTCTCCCAATCGATTTTATGATCTGATTCGCGCTCAAATTCAGTCTGAAAGCACAAAAGTCCTGGCAAGCCCCACGCTGATTCTCAGTGAAAATCCGGAGCCTATCCTGGGAGGAGCTGCGGTTGCGGCTGGCGCTGCAGGTGGCGACAATGCCGTGTTGAATACGGCTTCGATTGGTAGACCCTTTGCCAATGAGTCGTTTGTGACCGTCGGCACGCAGGTGATCACCGATTACACCGTGCAGGCGGGGCAGAACGGCGCCCCGAATACGTGCCAGCCCAAATTTGGCACTGCCGGCTTGACTTTTGGGGCGAAGGTATCAAAAATTGACGACAATGGGTTCGTGACATTCTCGCTCTCTCCTGCTGTTTCCGCGGTGGCGGACACGCCGCAGCAGATTGAGGGTTGTGGCAATGTCAGCATCTTGCGAGTTCGACGTCTCGATACGGGAGAAGTTCGAGTGCGTGATGGCCAAACTCTCATCCTCACGGGCGTGATTGCCGATGAGGACAGGCAGGCTGTAACCAAATGGCCGATCCTGGGTGACATGCCTTTTGTGGGGCAGTTTTTCCGCTCGTCATCCAATGCTCGTCAGAAAAATGAGCTTGTAATCCTGGTTACCCCACGTATTGTTGATGACGTGGATGGGGGCTCCTATGGCTACGGATATCAGCCTGCCACCCCTGATATGCGTCGCTTCTTGGCTGCTCCAGCCGCAGGTTCGGCTTTTTAAAATCCAGCTGGCATGAAGGCTTTTGCGGCGATCGGGGCCAGGAATTGGAAGGCCGCCATCGCGCCACTGGCGAGCTGCGAGGCCAGTCCATTGCCACCCTTCGCCTTTTTTGGAGGCGTCAGTAGTTCTTTGGAGGCCTTCTCCAGTTCGCTGGCCTGGTCCAGATCGCCGGCTTGCCGGTAGAGCGAGGCGGCGTAGTTGAGATCCTGGGCTGCGAGTTGGTTGTTGCCCTGTTCGCTGCGGGTGATGCCGCGGGCTACCCAGCTGATGGCGGCATCGGGTTGCTTGCGGATGGCCTCGCCGAAGAATGTCTCGGCTTCGGGGTGGCGTCCCTGTTGGGCGGCGGCCACACCCGCGTTATGGAGCTCGGCGTAGCTCTGCTGGCTGGGGTCGATGCCGCGGGCCTGTTGCCAGTGGCTGCGGCTCAGGGCCTGGGGATCCAGGCGCGCCCCGCTGAGGTCTGAGCGACGCAGATCGGTGCCTTCCAGCACGCTGCCCCGCAGATCGGCCCCCCGCAGCGAGGCCCCTTCCAGGCTGGTGAACCTGAGGTTGGCGCCCCGCAGATCCGCGCCATCGAGCTGGGCTCCACTCAGGTTCGCGCGTTGCAACTGGGCGCCATTCAGTTGGGCATCCCGCAGATCCGCGTGCACCAGATCCGCATCCTGGAGCTTGCAGGCCTTGCAACTCCGCTGCTCCAGCAGCTGGATCAGCTGCTGGGGATCGGCGGCTCGGGCAGGCCGATTCAGCATCGCCCCCATGCCGGTTGCCAGGGGCAGGCACAGGGTCAGGGGAAGCAGGCGATGCAGCCGTGGCATCGGTTGGCCAAGGGGTACGCCGTTCTAACGGTCTTGGCGGTTGGCGTCGATCCGGCCCGATCCATCAGGCTGGTGCCCACTTCCAGGCCTCGCCTGTGCCCGAGCTCCACGGCGGCAACCTCGATGCGGCGGCGCGGCGCTTGGGCTGCCGGCCTGGACAGCTGCTCGATGCCAGTGCCTCCCTCGTGCCCTTCGCCCCGCCACGGCTCCTCCGGCGGGCCCTGCGCCAGGCGGCTCTCAAGCCCTACCCCGATCGCAGCTACCAGGCCTTGCGCACGGTGATCGCCACCCAGCATGGGCTGGATCCGGCCTCGGTGCTGCCCGGCAATGGCGCCGCCGAGCTGTTCACCTGGGCGGCCCGTGATGCCGCTGCCGCTGGCCCCAGTCTGTTGCCGCAGCCGGGGTTCGCCGACTACCGGCGGGCCCTGTGCTGCTGGGAGGCCCCGGTGGAGTCCTGGCCCCTGCGGCTGGATTGGTGTGATGCGGCTTCGGCGATCTTGCCGCCACTTCCGCCGGCCGACCTCGGCTCAGCCCAGGCCGTGTGGATCACCAATCCCCATAACCCCACTGGGCAGCTCTGGAGCCGGGCCAGCCTGGAGGCACTGCTCCAGCGCTTCGCGCTGGTGATCTGCGATGAGGCTTTTCTGCCGCTGGTGCCGGGCGGTGAGGCGCAGTCGCTGGTGCCGCTGCTGGCCGATCACCCCAATCTGGTGGTGATTCGCAGCCTCACCAAGCTGTTCGCTATTGCCGGCCTGCGGCTCGGCTACGCCCTCGGCGATCCGCAACGGCTGCGGCGCTGGGCCGCCTGGCGCGACCCCTGGCCGGTGAACAGCCTGGCGGCGGCGGCTGGGGAGACCTTGATGGGCCAGCCGCACCTTTATGACCACTGGTGCGCTCGCGTGCAGGCCTGGGTGGCTGCTGAGGGCGCCTGGTTGCGGCAGCAGCTGCAGGCCATCCCTGGGCTGCAGCCGATGCCGTCTGCCGCGAACTACTTGCTGGTGCGCGGTGAGCGGGACGCTCAGCCTTCCAGTCTCGACTCCCTGCGCCAGCGGCTGGAGCAGGGGCACAGGATCCTCGTGCGCGATTGCCGTTCCTTTGAGGGGCTCGGCGACACCTGGTTGCGGATCGGCTACCAGAGCCGCTGGAACAACGGCCGCATCATCCGGGCCCTGCGCCAGGCGCTGGTCTGCTGAGCGGTTGGACCCCTCTGCACCATCGCTAGCCCGGGTCCATGGCCACATCCGTACCGACGGGTTTCGTTGCGCCGGCCACTCCCTGGCTGGAGCCCCAGCCCCTGCCGGAGGCCGTTGATCTGGGCCCGGGCTGTGACGCGGGGCCGCTTCGGCAGGGGCTCGCGGCGTTGTGCAACCAGCCTCAGGTGCAGCCGTTGGTGGCCTTCGGGTCCCGTGGCCGCCGCGAGGCACGTGCTGATTCCGATCTTGATCTGGCCTGTGGCCTCGGTGAGGTTTGGCCGGATGCCTGGCAGAAGCTGCAGGTGTTTGCTGTTGGAGCCCGTTATGAGGAGGGTCCGTTTGCGCTCCCCACTCCCCGGCCGGCGCTGTTGGCCGCGCTTGAGGGCCGTCTGGCCGCCCTGGAAGACACCATTGCAACTATGGCGCCCTGTGAGTCAGTCGTGGTGGAGGCCCTGCAGGATTTCGACCCCTCCTGTACGCCGGAGACGCCTACCGCTTCGGCATGAACACCAGTGCGTAGGCGAAGAAGCCTGCGGCCGGCCAGCTCACCACCAGATTGATCCAGTAGCTCCAGGCGCGGCGGCTGCGCTCGATCGGCGTGAAGCGCATCCGCCAACGGTCCCAGATGCGGATCGTGCCCGTGCCCTGCAGGCTGTCGAGGCTGGGGATCAGGCAGATCAGCAGGGGCACCAGCATCAGAAGGCTCAGCAGATCCACGCCGCTAAGGGCCTGGCGGATCAGCAGTAGCCCGGCTGTGATCCCCAGGGCCCAGCCATCGCTGCTCAGGCGGCTCATGGGCGCAGGAGGTCCGAGGCGGACATCACGGGCAACGGCCTCACAGCGCCATCAGCAACCTTGCCAACAGCTGATCGGCATCGCGCACGGCCAGCCGTGCCATGCCGGCCTGCAGCTTGTTCAGGGGATCCACGCTGGCGTCGGCGCCCCGCAGCCTCGGACCCAGCAGTCGCCAGATGGCCTGCTCCAGAGCCGGATGGTCAGGCGGGTGCTGCCACACGATCACGGCGGCCCCCACGGCGGCCGCAGCCCCGGCGTTGGCGTCTTGGTGCTGGTCGGCGGCCTGGGGGAAGGGCACCAGGATCGAGGGGCTGCCGCACACCGCCAGTTCGCTGAGGCTGCCGGCCCCCGCGCGGCTGATCACCAGATCGGCGTGTTGGAGCAGTCCGGCCATCTCTTCGCTGAAGGGCCGCTCTGCGTAGCCCGGGTGGTGGAGCTGGCCGTTGTCGGGGTCGTTACTGCCGCTCAGGTGCACCACCCGCACCCCCGCCGCCAGCAACCCGGGCAGCAGCGGCCGCACCATGCGGTTGAGCCCCACGGCGCCCTGGCTGCCGCCCATCACCACCAGCAATGGGCCTGGGCCCGTGGGCACCCAAGCGGGCAGGGAGGCGGGTTGCAGGAAGGTCTTGCGCACGGGGGTGCCGGTGACCCGGGGCTGGCCATGGAGCAGGCGCTCGGTGGCCTGGGGCAGCCCCACCGCCACGTGGGTGCAGAGCCGCCCCAGCAGCCGGGTGACCCGGCCCGGGATGCCATTCGATTCATGCAGCACCACCGGCACACCACACCAGCGGGCCGCCAGGATCGCCGGGGCGGCGATGTAGCCACCGGTGCTGAACACCACCCGGATCCGCTCCCGGCGGATCAGTTGCCGCACGCTCACGGTGGAGCCCAGCAGCCGCGCCAGTTGCCAGAGCTTTTGGACCCCCTGGCCCTGGAGGCCACCGGCGCGGATGGTGTGCAGCGGATAGGTCTGCGGCACCAGCTGGCGCTCCAGCCGGTCGGGCACCCCCAGCCAGTGGATGGTCCAGTCCGGAGGCAGGGCCTCGGCCACGGCTAGGGCCGGGAACAGGTGCCCACCGGTGCCGCTCGCAGCAATCAGGAGCCTGGACATGGGCAGCGGCGGCAAGCGGGCCTAACTTAAAAGCCTGATCCCGCTTTGCCTGTCGTGCGCTTCCGCCCTCTCCTGCCGGCAGTTCTGGCGCTGGCGGGCGTTGTGGTTGGCGGAGTGTTGCCGGGGGCTGTTCGGGCTGCACCCAGCCTGGAGGCCCTGCAGACGGCCCTCAACACCCCTGGGCCAGGAGCGCTGGCGGCGGTACTCGAGGCTGGCCCGGGCCTCGATCCCCAGGAGGTGGAGGCCCGCCAGGCCGCCCTGCGCCAGCGCTTCCCCGACGCCCGCTGGACCGTGAGCCCCGGCTCCCCACTGCGGGATGGCCGCGCCACCACGGAGGTGCTGGTGCAGGGCACCCGCCAGCTGGGGGCCTACGCCTTCCGCTTTGAGGCGCGTCAGCAGCTGGTGCTGGGCGGCAGCGCGGCGCGCTTCAACCGCCAGCAGGTGATTCGCGAAAGCTCCATGCTGCGCAGCGGCGATGCCGATCTGGGCGTCAGCCTGCTGATCCCGGATGCCGTGCTCACGGGCCAGCGCTACGACCTGGATGTGATCTTCGACGACCCCCTGGAGGGCTCCGTGGCGGCCGGGGCGATCCAGCCGGTGACCGTGGCCGAGCTGATCAGCTTGGAGAGCCCGGCCCTGGAGCTCGAGGCCCTCGGTGGCGGCGGTCTGTTCAAGTCGGTGCAGGCGCCCTACCAACCCGGCACCCAGACCTGGGCCGTGCTGCTGGTGCACCCCAAGGGGATCGTGAGTGCCACCAAGCAGGTGCGGGTTGTGGCCGATCAGTCCGGTCTCAATCTCTAGGCCGTCTCGCAGCCGGAAACTGAAACCAGCGGGCCAGGGCGGAGACATCCTCATCGCCATGGCCTGCATCCAGCAGGGCTGTTTCCATGGCCGCCACCTGGGCCGTGATGGGCAGGTCGAGCTGCTGGCCCGCGGCGGCCTCCAGGGCGATGGTGAGGTCCTTGTGGTGAAGGGCCAGGCGGAAGCCGAGGGGGTAGGTGTTCTCGATCATCTGGCGGCTGCGGTGCTCGAGGGCCCAGGAGCCGGCGGCCCCGTGCTTGAGGGCCTCCACCAGCTCGGCCTGGGGCAGTCCCAGCCGCTGGGCCAGGGCGAGGGCTTCGGCCACCGCGGCATAGCTGCCTGCCACCAGCACCTGGTTCACTGCCTTGGCCTCCTGGCCACAGCCCACCGGCCCGAAGTGGCTGATGCTGCGACCAATCACCTCCAGCAGCGGCCGGGCCCGTTCCAGATCCGCCGCGGCGCCGCCCACCAGCACCGAGAGGGTGCCGGCCTGGGCGCCCTCGGTGCCGCCCGTGACTGGTGCATCCAGATAGGCCACCCCCTGGTGTTGCAACTGCTGGGCCAGGCGGCGGCTGGTGCCGGGGCTGATGGTGGAGGTGTCGATCACCAGGGCCCCCGGGCGCAGAGGCGCCGCCGACAGCACCTCCACCACGGCGGCGTCATCACTGAGGCACAGCATCACCACCGCCGCCTCGGTTACCGCGGCGGCGGGTGTGGCCGCCCGCTGGGCTCCCTGGGCGGCCAGGACCTCTTCCTTGGTCCGGGTGCGGTTGTGCACCGTGAGGGGCACACCGGCCCGCAGCAGGTTGGCGGCCATTGGTTGGCCGAGGCATCCCAACCCCAGGAAGGCGACGCTGGGCAGGCTTGGGGCCGGCATGGAGGCGTGGGGCTCAGGAGCCGCCAGCTTGCCGCTTGCGCAGATTCATCAGTTCTTCGCGGCTGATGCCGCCATCACCATTGCTGTCGATGGCGTTGAAGCGTCGCTCCAGCCAGGGGTAGGCATCGGCCTCCTGGCGATCGATGCGGCCGTTGCCGTTGCGATCAGCCGAGGTGAAGAACTGCTGGGCCCGCTCCCCGTGGACGCTCGGGTTGACGGGGCTCAGGTCGGCCGGCACCAGATAGCCACGGCCCTGGCGATCCAGGCGCTGGAAATGGCGCTGCAGGTAGGGATGGCCCTGCACTTCCGCCGGGGTAAGGCGTCGATCGCCATTGCTGTCCAGGCGTTCGAACAGCTGTTCCAGACGCCGTTGGTAGGTCTCCAGTTCGCCCCTGGTCTGGGCCAGCAGTGGCTGGGCCCAGGCCAGGGGCTGCAGGGCCAGGGCCAGCACCGCAGTGAGCCTGGAGGCGAACAAGGCTGGCTGGAACACCCGCATGGCCCAAGGCTATGGAGTGCCTGGCCACTGGCCGTGGCCCCCGGGCCGTGAAGGTATGACCAGATCCTTCTGCCGCTGACCCGGCGCCCGCATCTCCATACAGTCGGGCCAGCAGCCGGTTGCCCGGATGGGCAAGTCACAGCACATCTGGGTGGTGGACGACGACCCTGAACAGCGGCGTTTGCTCGGCACCTACCTCACCGACCAGGGCTACGACGTGCGTTGCCTCTCCACCGGCGAGCAGCTGATGGCCCGGCTGGAGAGCCAGCGGCCCGATCTGGTGGTGCTGGATGTGATGCTGCCCGGCGACGATGGCCTCACCCTGCTGCGGCGTCTGCGCGATGGCGGCGACGACCTGCCGGTGGTGATGCTCACCGCCAAGGGCGATGCCGTGGATCGGATCATCGGCCTGGAGCAGGGGGCCGACGACTACCTGGGCAAGCCCTTCCTGCCCCGGGAACTCACGGCCCGCATCGAGGCGGTGTTGCGGCGGCGGGTGGCCCTGCCTGCCGGCACCCCCTTGGCGGAGGGCCAGCAGGTGGCCTTCGGCGACAACGTGCTCGACCTGGCGGCCCGGGTGCTGCAGCGCGGCGGGGAGCCGGTGGTGATGACCAGCGGTGAGTTCAGCCTGCTGGTGGCCTTTGTGCAGCACCCCCACCGGCCCCTGTCGCGGGAGCGGCTGATTGAACTGGCCCGCGGCCCCGATTCCGACACCGACAGCCGCAGCATGGACGTGCAGGTGTCGCGGGTGCGCAAGCTGGT
This sequence comes from Synechococcaceae cyanobacterium, assembly GCA_947461705.1. GTDB lineage: Bacteria > Cyanobacteriota > Cyanobacteriia > PCC-6307 > Cyanobiaceae > Vulcanococcus. Next base: position 6,612 of record CANHMF010000009.1, on the reverse strand, counting down.
GGAGCCCGATCCCAGCCGGCCCCGCTACTTGCAAACGGTCTGGGGTTACGGCTACGTATTTGTGCCCGATGGCCAGCCCCGCACCCGTTAGGTATGCCCTGGTGGGGGCCGGTGTGTCGGCCCTCAGCCTGGTGCTGCTGCAAACCCTGCTGGCCCAGCGCTTGGAGCGGGCCCAGATCGCCCAGATGGGCCCGGAGGTGGCCTTCAACCTGCGGCTGGGGGAGTTGGCCCTCGAGCGCCTGCCGCCGGCCGCTCTCTCCCGTTTGAGTGGCCTGCCCCTGCGGGTGGGGGAGTTGCCCCCCACGGGGGGCGATGGCCGCCTGGCGGTGCAGGCGGAGCGGCTGCAGCAGGCCCTGTGCCGCCAGCTCCCCCACTGCCCGCCGGTGTTACCGGCGGCGGGGGATCCCCGGGGGGTGTGGGTGGCGCTGCTCTCGCCTCTCGAGCCGGTGTGGCTATTCGCGCCGATGCGCTCCCCCCAACGCTGGCCCCCCGATCCGCTGCTGCTGGGCCTGGCCCTGCTGGGGGGCAGTGTGTCGGCCTCGTTGCTGTTCCTCTGGGTCGAGGTGCAACGGCCTCTGCAGCGCTTGGAGCAGGCCCTCAGCCAGGTGGGGCTGGCGGCCCGGCCTGCTCCCCTGGCCGCCCTGGGCACTGGGGCGGTGCGGCGGCTCACGGGGCGGTTCAACGCCATGGTGCAGCGCCTAGACCTGAGCGAGCGGGAGCGGGCCACCATGCTCGCCGGCATCGCCCACGACCTCAAGAGCCCCATCACCCGCTTGCGGCTCCGGCTCGGCTTGGCCCGGCCGGAGCCCGCGGATCTGCAGCGCTCCGAGGCCGATCTCGATGCCCTCGAGCGCATCACGGCCCAGTTCCTGTTGTTTGCCGGCGGCGTGGATGCGGAGCCGCCGGTGCAGGTGCCGTTGGAGCAGCTGTTGGCGGAGCTGAGTGCTGCCATCGATCCCCGTGAGCTGCAGCTGGATCTCGAGCCACTGCAGCGCTGGGTGCAGCCCACGGCGCTCTGCAGGGCCGTCGGCAATCTGCTGGATAACGCCCTCAGCCATGGTCAGGCGCCGCTGCGGTTGGTGCTGCGCTCGGCGCTGCCGGACGGGGAGGGTTTCCGGATTGCGGTGTGGGATTGCGGTGCGGGGATCGCCCCCGACCAGTGGGCCCAGGCCCTGATGCCCTTCCAACGGCTGGATCGCGCCCGCGGTGGCCTGGGCCATTGCGGCCTCGGCCTGGCCATCGCCGCCCGGGTGGCGGCGGCCCATGGCGGTGGGCTGGAAGCCGTGCGCAGCGAGCAGGGGTTTGCCGTGGTGCTGCAGGGCCGCTCGCTGCCTGCTGCGGTGTGAGAGAGGGTCAGTTGGATCTGGTCATCGATCCGGGCTGCGGCAGTCAGCTCTGGGTCCGATCCGCTGCTGAGCATGGGGGTGTCCCGGCCCAAGCGTTCCCATGCACTCCCGTCTCCGTTCCTGGCCCGCCCTGGCCGCCCTGCTGGTGCTGAGCGGGGGCAGTGTCCTGGCACAGCAGCCGGCTCCGCAATCCCAGTTGCAGCAGCGCTGGCAGGGCTGGCAGCGCCAGCGCGCTGAAGCCCTCACCAAGCTCAGTGCCCAGCAGCGCCGCGACTATGTAAGAGCCCAGCGCGACCTGGAGCAGCGATTCCATAGCCAGCGGCTCACGCTGTTGGATCAGAGCGGCACCTGCCTGGAGCAGGCCCGGGGCCTGCTGGCCGTGGAGGGCTGCCTCGAGAGGCTGCAGAGCGGCCGGATGCAGCTACGTCGCGAGGAGATGACGCAGCTGCAGCAGCTGTTGCCCAGGCGCTGATGCGATGAGGCTCAGGCCGCCTCGTCGAGGGCGGCCACGCCGGGCAGCACCTTGCCTTCCAGCAGCTCCAGGCTGGCGCCACCGCCGGTGGAGATGTGGGACATCTTGTCGGCCACGCCCACCTTCTCCACGGCGGCCACGGAGTCGCCGCCGCCGATGATCGTGCAGCAGCCCTGGGCGCTCAGGTCGGCCAGGGTGTGGGCGATGCCGTTGGTGCCGGCGGCGAACTTGTCGAACTCGAACACGCCCATGGGGCCGTTCCAGATCACGGTCTTGCAGTCGGCCAGGGCCTCCTGGAAGGCCTTGATCGAGTCGGGGCCGATGTCCAGGCCCATCCAGCCATCGGGGATGGCGTTGATGGACACGGTCTGGCTGTTGGCGTCGGGGGCGAAGTTGTCAGCCAGCACCACATCGGTGGGCAGCAGCAGCTGCACGCCCTTGGCGGCCGCCTTGGCCTCCAGCTCCTTGGCCAGCTCCAGCTTGTCCTCTTCCACCAGGCTCTTGCCCACCGCCAGGCCGCGGGCCTTGTAGAAGGTGAAGATCATGCCGCCGCCGATCAGCACCTTGTCGCACTTGTCGATCAGGGCCTCGAGCACGCCGATCTTGGAGCTCACCTTCGAGCCGCCCACGATGGCGGCTAGGGGGCGCTTGGGCTCATCGATGGCGCCCTGCAGGTACTGCAGTTCCTTCTCCATCAGGTAGCCGGCCACCGAGGGGCTCAGGTACTGGGTGACGCCCTCGGTGGAGGCGTGGGCACGGTGGGCGGCGCCGAAGGCGTCGTTCACGTACACATCGGCCAGAGCGGCCAGCTGCTTGGCGAAATCGCCCTCGTTCTTCTCTTCCTCGGCGAAGAAGCGCACGTTTTCGAGCAGCACCACATCGCCTTCGGCCATGGCGGCCACCTTGGCTTCGGCATCGGGGCCGATGCAGCTGTCGGTCTTCACCACAGGCTTGCTCAGCAGCTCAGCAAGGCGGGCGGCCACGGGGGTGAGGCGCATGCCTTCGTTGACCTGCCCCTTGGGACGGCCGAAGTGGGCCGCCAGGATCACCTTGGCGCCCTTGTCGGTGAGGGCGTTGATGGTGGGCAGGGCAGCCCGGATGCGGGTGTCATCGGTGATGGCACCGGCATCGTTGAGGGGCACGTTGAAGTCAACCCGAACCAGCACGCGCTTGCCGCGCAGGTCGTCAGCGGAGAGGCTGGCCAGGGAGCGCTTCGCCATGGGGTCGCAGGAGGGTTCAGGTCGGGCGAATTTAGCGGGTGGGTCAAGGGGCCAACCGAACAAGCGGCCTCAGCCGCCCACCTTCAGGCTCAGCAAGGTGAGGTCGTCGAACTGTTCGGCTGTGCCCATGTGCTCCTGCACGGTCTGCCGGAACCGCTGCACCAACTCTGCGGCGGTCCAACAGTTGGAGGGCCTGGTCTGCAGCAGGGTGGCGATGCGGGCTTGCCCGAACGACTCGCCCGTTGGGGTGCGCGCATCGGGCAGACCGTCGCTGAAGGCGAATAACAGGCCTCCCGCCTGCAGCTGGCATTGCCCTGGCTGGAACGTCGCCGCCCGGAACAGGCCCAGGGCTGGTCCGCCCAGGGTGAGGCTCTGCAGCTGGTCTCCCTGCAGCACCAGGGGCGCCTCATGGCCCGCCACCACATAGCTCAGCTGCTGGTGCTGGGGGTCGTACGCCCCCACGAAGGCCGTGGCAAACATGGCGGTGCTGCCATGGGTCTCGGCCATGTAGGTGTTCACCGTGCCGATGGCGCGGCAGATGGCTCGGCACGGCTCGTGGCACAGGTCCCACTCCTTCACCAGGCTGAGCCGCAGCAGGGAGCGAAACACCGACATGTACAGGGCAGAGGGAATTCCCTTGTCGCAGACGTCGGCCACCACCACGAACACAACGCCATCCCGCTCCAGGGCGTCGTACCAATCGGCGCCGATCTGGTAGGCCGGATCGAACATGGCTGCCAGCTCCACCTGGGGGCTGGAGGGCAGATCGCGAATGAGAAAGTCCGCCTGAATCCGGCGCGCTTCTTCCAGTTGGGTGTCCGTGATGGCGTGGGCCTTGGCGTCAGCCAGAAAGGCCTGCAGCTGGCTGGAGGCCTGATTCACATAGTTGAACAGGCGACCCACATCACTGCTGTCGGTGGGGAGGGGCTCGCCAAAGTCACCGTGGCTGATGCGCGAGAGGGCCTCACCGGCCTGGTCCACAGGTTTGGCGAGGGCTCCGCAGATTCGGTGGATGGCCAACGAGCTCACCACCAGGGCCAGCAGGTTCCCCAGCCAGATCCAGGTGAACAGGGAGTTCACGGTGGCAAAGGCCGAGCGCTCATCGAGCACCATCAGCACGGTCCGGCCGGCAATCCTGCGATCCACTCCCACGAAGTACCAGATCCCGTTGAGCTGGATGCGCTCGAAGCTGGTTGTGGTGCGCCCCGCCATGGCCAGGCGGATCAGGGGCCACCACTGGGTGGTGCGGTTGCGGTGTGGATCGAGCAGCAGGAGCTGGTCCTGAAGGTTGGCATTGGGCTGGCCCAGCAGAATCGCGCTGCCGGGATCGATCACCAGCATCAGGGCATACCCGTAAGGCTTGCCATGGTCGAGATCGATCAAGGGGAGCGCTCCGCGACCGTTCGAGGCGGCCTTGATCAGCTCGTTGATGCCGGTTACAGAGCCCAGTTCACTGAGGGCCAGGCAGCTGCTCAGTACCCCGATGGTTTGCGGTTTTTCTGCTGTGCTGCCGCGATACACGGGCACGCTGCTGGCGATGCAGGGCAGTGCCACATGCGGTGGGGCGAGGGGGCGGCTGGTCGGAGTGCCGGCCAGGGCCCTGGCATAGGAGCTGTGTGGATCCCTCAGCAACTGGCTCATCGTTTCGCCCTCCGTGGCGGTGAGCTGGCCGGATCTGTGTACTAATGCCCCGTTGCGCTCAATCAGGCTGTAGCTGTAGTTGGGAAAGATCGACGCGAGGCCCTGCATGGCCTGACTCGCCTCCTGGTTCTGCAGGCTGCGGATTGCGGGGGAGTCAGCACTGAATTGCAGGGTGCGCAGGTGCTGGCTGTCCCACCAGTAGAGCCAGCTGCTGGCCTGTTCCGCATCCCAGATCAGCTGCTGCTGCAACTGTCCAACCACCACCCGTTTGGCGTTCTCCAGGGCCACCAAGGAGGCCACCAGGGAGATCGGCACTACGGACAACCACACCCCCAGGGCCAACTTTTGGCGTAAGGGACGGCTTTCCCAGAGCACCCGGCGGAGGGAAGGCCACGGAGACTGCATGGCACAGGGCCTAAGCGTATGACCCATTAGAGCCTGGCCAGCCAGGCCTGCCCTGATGGCCCAGGGCGCTAGACAGAGGGGGCACCGGCCGGTTGGCCATGTTCGAGATTGTTCTGTTTCCCATCGACCGCAGCCGCCAGGCTGCCGAAACCGCTGCCACGGCCCTGAAAGTGGCGCAGCAGCACGACAGCCGCCTGGTGGTGCTCTCGGTGGTGGAGCCCGGGCAGGACGATCCCGCTGCCGTGGCGGAGCTGCTGGAGCAGGCCCGCAGCCGCTTCCAGGAGCAGGGCGTGAGCTGCGAGGTGATTGAGCGGGAGGGGAAGCCGGCCTTCGTGATCTGTGATGTGGCCGATGAGATCAACGCCGATGTGATCGTGATGGGCACCCGCGGCCTCAGCCTTGAGGCCGACGAGGCCCCGAGCACCGCCTCCCGCGTGATTCAACTGGCGCCCTGCCCCGTGCTGGTGGTGCCGTGATGGAGGCTGAACTGCTCAGCAGTGCCGCCCCGGCGATTCAGTGGTACCCCGGGCATATCGCCAAGGCGGAGCGTTCCCTCACCGACAACCTGGCCAAGGTGGATCTGGTGATTGAGGTGCGGGACGCCCGTATCCCCATGGCCACCAGCCATCCCCGCCTGCAGCGCTGGATCAAGGGCAAGCAGCACCTGTTGGTGGTGAATCGGCGCGACATGATCAGCCCCGAGGCTCGCCAGTTGTGGGAAGCGTGGTTTCGGGCCCATGGCCAGACCCCCTGGTGGTGTGATGCCAAGGCCGGCACCGGCGTGAAGCAGCTACAGCAGGCGGCGATCCGGGCCGGAGCCGCCCTCAATGCCCGCCGCGCCGGTCGCGGCATGAAGCCCAGGCCCGTGCGGGCGTTGATGCTGGGCTTCCCCAACGTGGGGAAGTCGGCCCTGATCAACCGGTTGGTGCGCCAGAAGGTGGTGGACAGTGCTCGCCGGGCCGGCGTGACCCGCAGCCTGCGCTGGGTGCGCCTGGGGCAGGACCTCGATCTGCTGGATGCCCCAGGGGTGTTGCCACCCAGGCTGGATGACCAGCTGGCGGCCCTGCGCCTCGCTCTATGCGACGACATCGGCCAGGCCGCCTACGACGGCGAAGCGGTGGCCATGGCCTTTGTGCGGGTGCTGGCAGGGCTGGAGCCCGTGCTGGCTGCGGGGGTGCCCGCCGGCTTGCTGGAGCGCCGCTATGGGGTGCCGTTGCAGGCGCTCGGGGCGGTGGCTGCAGGCTCAGAGGCGCCTTCGCAGGGTTCTGTACAGCCTGTACAGAATTCCGGAGAGCACCCCGCAGGACTCCCCCCTGACGCCGCCGCCTGGTTGGAGGCCGCGGCCACGCGCCACACCAGCGGCGACACGGCCCGCATGTCCCAGCGCCTGCTCGACGACTTCCGCCGCGGCGTGCTCGGCCCCATTGCCCTGGAATTGCCCGCGGCGGCCAAGGTTCCAGGACAGCCATGAGTGGGTTCGGCGACGGCGACGGCGAGTTGCTCACGCTCAGCTATCCCAAGCCGCTCC
>CANHMF010000008.1 GCA_947461705.1 Synechococcaceae cyanobacterium | reverse complement strand
CATCCGCCAGGCGAAAGCCCCCCGTGAGCACCTCCACCGCCGCGGGCTGAGGCAAGGACTGGCCCAGGGCCAGGGCGCCCTCGGGCAGCACCAGGGCCGAGGCCCCGCGGGCTTCAGCCTCCTCCTGGGCGCCCTTCAACCGGCGCAGCAAGAGCTGCTGCTGGGCAACCTCGAACTTGTGCCGGGTTGGGATGGCGGGCTGAAGCAGCAGCAGCGTTCGTTCGGGCTCCAGGCCTGCCTGCCGCTGCAAGGGCTGCAGCAACTGCCAGCCCCAGAGATGCAGCACCAGCACCGCCGCCAGCCAGGCCATGGCCCAGCGCCACCAGCGCCTCTGGTCGGCCACAGCAGCGGCCAAGACGCGCCACAGCCCCCAGCCCAGCAACAACTGCAAGGCCGCCAATCCACCGGCCCCCAGCCCCTGGGCGAGGCCCGCCAGGGCCCGGTCCCCCGGCAAGGCCGCGGATCCGAGGCCAATCCAGAACAGGGGGCCGCGGGCGAGGAGCACTTCCGCCAGACCCCAGAGGCTGGCTGCCAGCAGCGCCGCCCACCAACCCTCCGCCCCCAGCCGTTGCACCAGCCAGCGCCAGCTGCCCACCAGCAGGCCCCCCAGCAGGGCGCATGCCGCCAGCAGCAACAGGCAGAGCGGCAGGCTGAGGGGCAGGGGCACCCCGACCCAGTCGAGGGGATGCAGCCACAGCAGCCAGCGATGGCTCACCAGCACCGCCCCGGCACCCCAAACGCAGGCGGCCCGGGGGCCCTGGGCCCACAGCGGCACCAGGGCCAGCCACAACAGGGGCGGACAGCCCAGGGGGGGCAATGCCGCACCGGCCAACAGCCCACCACCCAGGGCGGTGATCCACCAGAACTGCCGGTTCCCTGCCATGGCCAGCAACCTAAGGAAGCGCCATGGTTTGGGTTGTGAACCCAAGGCGCTTTGCCAGCCATGGATCCAGCCAATCCCCTCCAGCAGCTACTCCTGCGGGGCCTCGGCACCACCTCCCTGGTGGCTGACCGCCTGCGCAGCGTGACCCAGGCCTGGGTGAGCAGCGGCCGGCTCGATCCGGCCCAGGCCACTGCCCTAGTGGAAGAGGTGCTCAGCAGCCTGCGGGGCGAGAACCCCGAACTGGAAAAGCAGACGGAGCGCCAGGTGGGACGCAACATCGATCACCTGCTGCAGGACCTGGGCCTGGCCCGGCAGCGGGAACTGGACGAACTGCGCGGGCGCCTGGATCGCCTGGAGCGGCAGCTGCGCAACAACGGCGGGCGCCCCTCCGGCGGCGACCTCAGCGACATCCCCGATTGAGGGGGCGACGGCCCCATGGAATCCCTGGGGCAGAATCCCCCCACGGACCGCTCGATCCCTCTCCCATGCGCGACATCCTGATCAGTTCGGCGGTGTGCGTGGCCTGCCTGCTGCTGGCCCTCGTGAGCCAGCTCGTGTCGCCCTCCACGGTGGTGGCCGCCAGCCCGAATCCCGCCGCTACAGCGGCGCTGAGCACGGCGATGGTGAGCAGCAGCACCGCCACGGCGGGTCGGATCGAGCTGGATCCCGAAGATCCCAACCCAACCCTGTTTGCCATGGCCATCGACGACGCCGGCTCCCCCGATCAGATCGCCAACTCCGGCGCCAATGCCCTTGGCGGTGAGCTGGTGGCCGCCAAAGAGCGCGTGACCCCCAGCGGCCTGCGCATCACCGACCTGGTGATCGGTAATGGTCCTGAAGCCACATCCGGCGAGACCGTGTCGGTGAATTACCGCGGCACCCTCGAAAACGGCAAGGAGTTCGACAGCAGCTACGGCCGCGGCCCCTTCTCCTTCCCCCTCGGAGCAGGCCGGGTGATCAAGGGCTGGGATGAAGGCGTGGCCGGCATGCAGGTGGGCGGCAAGCGCAAACTGGTGATCCCCCCAGACCTGGCCTACGGCGAGCGTGGCGCCGGCGGGGTGATCCCCCCCAACGCCACCTTGATCTTCGAGGTGGAACTGCTGCAGATCGGCCGTTGAGGCCAACGGGCAGGCCGGTTCTCCCGACTTTCGAAACCTGAAGCGATCGTTAGGATGCCGGCCGCTCACCGGACTCCCTCCATGGCCCACACGCTGCCCGCGCTGCCCTACGGCCTCGACGCGCTCGAGCCCCACATCTCCCGCCAGACCCTGGAGTTCCACCACGGCAAGCACCATGCTGCCTACGTGACCAACCTCAACAACCTGGTGGCCGGCACCGACCTGGACGGCAAGAGCCTGGAAGACACCATCACCGCCGTGGCCGGTGATGCCAGCAAGGCCGGGGTGTTCAACAACGCCGCCCAGGTGTGGAACCACAGCTTCTACTGGCAGTGCATCAAGCCCGGCGGTGGCGGCAGCCCCAGCGGCGCCCTGCTCGACAAGATCAACGCCGACTTCGGCAGCTTCGAGGCCTTCGTGGAGGCCTTCAAGACCGCCGGCGCCACCCAGTTCGGCAGCGGCTGGGCCTGGCTGGTGCTGGACAACGGCACCCTGAAGGTGACCAAGACCCCCAACGCCGACCTGCCCCTAGCCCACGGCCAGACGGCCCTGCTCACCATGGATGTGTGGGAGCACGCCTACTACCTGGACTACCAGAACCGTCGCCCCGACTACATGACCACCTTCCTGGAGAAGCTGGTGAACTGGGACTTCGTGGCCGCCAACCTGGCCGCTGCCTGATCACACAGCTCCTCTTCGCCATGGCCCCCGGGGACACCCCGGGGGCTTTTTTGTTGGCGTCATGCCTGGGGCTAACCCCTTGCTGAGGCCGTTGGCTGCGCGCTGCTGAGCACCGCCTCTGGCGGAATCCACATCGCATCGCCGTAGGAGAAGAAGCGGTACTGGCGCTCGATCGCCTCGGCGTAGAGAGCCAACAGGCGCTCACGGCCGATCAGGGCACTCACAAGCAGCAGCAGAGAGCTCTTGGGCAGGTGGAAATTGGTGAGCAACCCCTGCACCACGGCAAAGCGGTAACCGGGTTGGATCACCAGATTCACCGGGCCGGTGTGGGGGTGGAGCACGCCACCGTGCAGCTGGGCCACCGCCTCCAGGCTGCGCACCGACGTGGTGCCGATAGCGATCACCCGGCCACCACGGGCGTGGCAGGCCGTGACCGCCGCCACCAGCTCCGGACTCACCTCCACCCACTCGCTGTGCAGCTGCAGCTGGCTGAGATCTTCCGTTTCCACCGGCCGGAAGGTGCCCAGGCCCACGTGCAGGGTGGTGGTGGCCAGCTCCACACCGCGGTCGCGGATCGCCGCCAGCAGTTCATCGCTGAGGTGCAGGCCCGCCGTGGGGGCCGCCACGGCTCCAGGGCGAGCGGCATAGCGGGTCTGATACCGCTCGTTGTCGCTGGCGTCGTGCTCGTGGATGTAGGGCGGCAGGGGAATGGCGCCGTACTGCACCAGCAGCGGCTCGAGGGCGGCCGCATCGCTGCACTCCGGCGGAAACTGCAGGATGCGGCCGCCGGTGGCGAGGTCGCTGCCGATCACCTGCACCGGCAGCGACGGCTGGCCCTCCGCCACCACCTCAAGCCAGTCGCCGGCCCGCAGCTTCTTGGCGGGTTTCGCCAGGCAGAGCCATTGGCCGGGAACAGGCCTCTCACCGGGTTGCGGCTGCCAGGGCTCGAGCACGAGCAGCTCCACCGCCCCGCCGCTGGGCCGGCGCGCCTCCAACCGTGCCCGCAGCACCCGGGTGTCGTTGACCACCAACAAGTCGCCGGGCATGAGCTCCGCCTGGAGGTCCCACACGCTCAGATGACGGGCATGGGGATCGGGCCCCAGCCCGGCGGGATCGACCACCAGCAGCCGGGCCGCATGGCGGGGCTCCACGGGCCGCTGGGCGATGCGCTCCTCCGGCAGCTCAAAGTTGTAGCTGGACAGCTGCCGATCGGCCGAATCAGAGGGCAAGGCTCTCCGGATTGGTCTCAATCAGCTGGGCCAGGTCCTTGAGGAAGGCGGCAGCATGGGCGCCGTAGATGGTGCGGTGGTCGCAGGTGAGGTTCACCTGCATCTGGTTGGCCACGCGGATGGAGCCGTCCTTGCCGGCCACCACGGTGGGCCGGGAGGCCGCCACCGCCAGGATCGCGCCGGTGCCGGGAGGCAGGATCGCGTCGAAGCGATCCACCCCGAACATGCCCAGATTGGAGAGGGTGAAGGTGCCGGTGCTGTATTCCTCGGGCTGCAGCTGCTTGCTGCGGGCCCGGGCCACCAGATCGGCCCAGTTGCGAGCCATCGAATAGATGTCGGTCTTGTCGGCGTTGGCCAGCACCGGGGTGATCAGGCCGCCGTCTTCCATGGCCACAGCCACCGCCACATTCACGGCGGCGGGGAAGCTCATGGCACTGCCATCGGCGCTGGTGGCGGCGTTCACCTGGGGATGCCGCGCCAGCACCACGCCCACCGCCTTGGCCAGCAGGGCCGTCATGGTGACGCCCTTGGGCTTCACCTGCTTGTAGAAAGCATCGAGCTTGGTGGTGGTGATCGTGTAGCCCACCCGGAAGCAGGGCACCTGCAGGCTGGCCACCATGTTGCGGTTCACCGCGTTCTGGAGGGTGTTGAAGCCCACGCTCTCGCCCGGCCGGCCGAAGGCCTCACCGGCAGGAGCGGAAGCCGCCAGGGCAGCACCGTTACCAGCCGCAGCCACAACAGCAGGACCGGACCCTTCCGCCACCCGGGGCACCGCCACGGTGAGACCCAGGGCCCGCTCTACGTCCTCGGCCTGAATACGGCCATGGGGGCCGCTGCCCCGCAGGCTGTCCAGAGCCACGCCGTGCTGACTCGCCAGCTTCTTGGCGCGGGGCGAGGCCACCACACGGCCAGAGGCCACGGGAGCAGGCGCAGCAACAGCCAAGGGCGCGGGAACAGCCACGGGAACAGCAACAGAGACCGGCGCGGGGGCCGGTGCTGTGCTGGTCGGAGGAGCAACGGCGGCCACCGGGGCGGGAGCCGACGCCGCTGCTGGAGCCGCCGGGGCCTTCGCGGCCACCTCGGCAATCTCGGCCTCGGTTTCCACGATCAGGCCAATGGTTTCGCCCACGGGAGCCGTGCCGCCAGCGGGCATCAGCACCGCGGCCAGGAAGCCCTCGTTGAACGACTCCACGTCCATGTCGGCCTTGTCCGACTCCACCACCAGCACCGACTCACCGCGGGCGACGGGATCGCCGGGCTTCTTCAGCCACTCCACGATCTTGCCCTCCGTCATGGTGGAGGAGAGGGCCGGCATGAAGATTTCGTGGGTGGCCAACGGAGGTCTGCCGTGCAAGTGGGGGGATTTTACGTGGCTTGATCCCCCCGCCCCTCAGGACAGCTCAGGCCCCCTCGATCGCCTCGATCACGCCATCGCGCACCACCACGGCCACTTGGAGCTTCTCCACCAGGTTGTCGCCCACCCGCACATCGGTGAAGCTCTCCAGCTGGCCCTGCTCCACGATCTGCTCCATCTCCAGATCACGCACCTGGCGCTGCTGCTCCAGCAGCTGCCGCTTCTGCTCCTCCAGTTCGGCCCGCTTGGCCGCCACCTGCTCCTGCACCGAGGCCACCTGCTCCTGAACGCGGGGGTCGAGGGGGTTGGCGCTCTGGCTGCGAATCGCATCCACCAACTGCTGCCCCTCCTGTTCCAGCTGGGAGAGCTGGGCATCGCTGCCGGCCACGGCATTGCTGAGCTCCCGCTCCGCGTCCTCCTTCCAGCGGGGAGTCACCACGGCCCGCACGGTGATCGTGCGCTTGATCGAGAGGATGCCGTCGGCCATGGGAGAGCAAAAGCAGCGCCCACGCTGTCAGCCCGGCGAACCGGGGTCAACGGTCGGTTGGCCGCACCCGCTGCTCAGCGGCCGTAGAGGGCCGCAATGGCGGCGGCATCGCGTTGGGCGATGCGATCCCGGCGCTGCTTGAGGGTCTGGGTGAGCAGGCCGTTATCGATCGAGAACGGCGCCACCAGGGCCACGCCCGCCAGGCGCTCATCGGGGCGCGACCCCACCCGGGCCTGCAAGCGACGATTGAGACGACTGGTGAAGGCCTTGAGCAGGTCGGGCGCACCTCCGGCCGGGCTGCCATCGGGCCAGGCGGCCGGCCGCTGCAGCCCCTGCTCCAGGGCAAAGGCCGCCAGGGCCTCCGCCTTCGGCACCACCAGGGCTCCGAGGGCCTTGCGGTCTTGCCCCACCAGCATCACCTGTTCCACCAGGCTGCAGGCCACCAGGCACTCCTCGAGGGGCCCCGGCTCAATGTTCTCGCCGCTGCTCAGCACGATCGTGTCCTTGGCGCGGCCCGTGAGCACCAGGGTTCCATCGGCCAGCAGGTGGCCCAGATCGCCGGTGTCGAACCAGCCCTCGCCATCCAGCACCTGGGCACTGGCCTCCGGCTTGCGGAAGTAGCCAGCCATCACCTGGGGCCCCTTCGCCAGCACCGTGCCGCGGGCACCGATGGGCCGCACCACGCCGCTCTCGCCATCCACGATGCGGATCGCGGTGCCCGGCAACGGCTGGCCGGCACTGCCGCGGCGGTTGCTCCAGGCACGCCGGCAGGTGAGCACCGGGCTGGTTTCGGTGAGGCCGTAGCCCACCAGCAGTTCAATGCCGATGGCCTCAAAGAAGCCATCCACATGGCTGGCCAGGGCTCCGCCACCACTGATGGCCGTGCGCAGACGTCCGCCGATCAGCTGCTGGCGCACCTTGGGCCAGAACAGCCGCGCGGCCAGGCCGTGCAGGGGCCAGCTCAGCAGGGTGCCAGCGGCCGCCAGCAGCTTGCGGCCCAGCGGTTCGGGCGCGAGGGTGAGATCGCGGGCGGTGCGCCGCTGGGCGCAGTGGAAACGGCTCACGGCCAGGGCCCGCTTGAGCAGCGCCTGGCGCGGGGCCGGCATGGCACCCAGGGCATCTTCAAATCCGCCCAGCAACGCCTCCCACAGCCTCGGCACGCTGATCAGATAGTGGGGACGCACCCGCTGCAGGTCGGGCCGGAGCTGCTTGAGGCTGGTGTAGGTCTGCTTGCAGCCGCAGGCCAGCAGGAAATACTCGGCGGTGCGCTCATAGGCATGCCAGATAGGCAGCACACTCAGCACCCGGTCGCCGGGGCGCGGGGCCACGGCGACGCCGAGGTTGCGCAGCTGGTGCAGCAGGTTGGCGTGGCTGAGCGGCACGCCCTTCGGCTGCCCGGTGGTGCCAGAGGTGTAGAGCACCGTGGCCAGGCGCTGCTCGCCGCCCTCGGGCCAGGCCGGCGCCGGGGCCTGGGCACCCCGGGCCAGCAGCTCAGCCCAGGTGTAACAGGGCACCACCGGCACGATTGAGCCGCGATCCCCCTGCAGGAGCACCACAAAGCGCACCTGCCCCAGCAGTGCACTGCTGAGCCTGAGGCTGGCCAGCAGCTCGGCGCTTTCCACCACCAGGGCCACGGCCCCGCAATCAGCGGTGATGTAACGCAGCTCTTCGGCCGGTGCACTGCTGCCCCGCACGGCATCGGCCGCGCCCAGGCGCATCAGAGCCTGATCCGCCACCAGCCAGCGGGGGCTGTTCTCGGAAAACAGGCCCACCACATCGCCGGGGCGCACGCCCAGGGCGGCAAAGCCGGCGGCCACCTGCTCAATGCGGCTGTGCAGCTCGCGAAAGCTGAGCTGCTCCGGCGGCTTGGCATGGGGGGCCTCCAGGGCCGTGGCGTCGCCATAGCGCTCGGCCAGGCGCCCCCAGAGCTGCTCCAACCCGGTGAGATCGGTCCAGTCGTTGCCCCGGGCCAAGGCCCGCTGATCCTGGCGGCTGCCGCTCCAGAGCACCTCCGCCAGGGGGGTTGCAGGGGTCTGGAGGTGGCCCATGGTTGGCGCGGGGGGATGGAGCTGGGCCGGTCTTACCACCCCTGCAGGGTCTCCTGGCGACTGGGGGGGCGCAAACGCAGGCTGAACCGTTGGGCAAAGGCCTGCAACAGCAGCGGCTGCACCGTGGCCAGCGTGAGCTGGGGCAGCCAGTCCACCAGCCTGCCCACGGCCCGGTCGCGGATGCCGCAGGGCACCACCTGGGCAAAGCCGCTGAGGTCGCCGTCCACGTTCAGGGCCAGGCCGTGCTGGCTGATCCAGCGGCGCGCGCCCACCCCGATGGCCGCCACCTTGCACCCGTCAAGCCACACCCCGGTGAGCCCCGCGATCCGCTCCCCCCGCAGGCCCAGGGCCGCCAGCACATCGATCACCGCCCCCTCCAGCTGCCGCAGATAGAGGTGGAGGTCGGCCCCATGGCGCTGCAGGTTCAGCACCGGATAGAGCACCAGCTGGCCCGGGCCGTGGAAGGTCACCTCACCGCCGCGATCGATGCGGTGCAGGGGCGCAGGCGGCGCCATGGGATCAAAGCCCAGGAAGCTGGGATCGGCCCCGCGACCCAGCGTGTAACAGGGCTGGTGCTGCAGCAGCAGCACCGCATCAGGACCCGAGGGCCCCTCCAGCAGCCGGCGCTGCAGCTGTTGCTGCCAGCCCCAGGCCTGCGGGAACGCCACCAGCCCCGGGGGTTGGAAACAGATTGCGTCACTGGTGGTGGGATTCACACACCGTTCCTAGCGTTGAGGCATCCCCACTGCCTGGGAGCCACGGGATGAAGCTGCTGATTCACGGGCGCAATCTGGAGGTCACATCGGCCATCCGGGATTACACCGAAGACAAGCTCTCGCGGGCCATCGGCCATTTCAATGGCATGGTGAAGGAAGCGGACGTGCACCTCTCGGTGGCCCGCAATCCACGGGTGCCGCAACAGACCGCCGAGGTCACGGTGTTTGCCAACGGCACCGTGATCCGCGCCCAGGAGCGCAGCGAGAACCTCTACGCCAGCATCGATCTGGTGGCCAGCAAACTCAGCCGCCAACTGCGCCGCTACAAGGACCGCCACGGCGATCATCACCACAGCCCCGGCCATCACGCCAGCGCCACCCCCAGCACCGCCGAGCTGGTGGGCGACGACGTGGTGAGTGGTTCTCTGCTGGACGGCAAAGAGGCCAGCCTGCCGAGCCCTGGGGTGCGCCGCAAGTATTTCGCCATGCCGGCGATGAGCCTCGATCAGGCCCTGCACCAGCTCGATGTGATCGACCACGATTTCTACCTCTTCCGCGACGACAAGACCGGCGAGCTGCAGGTGGTGTACCGACGCAACCACGGCGGCTTCGGCGTGATCCAGGCCAAGGCCTGAGAATCCAGGGTCTGCTCGGCCCTGCTCCCCTCTTGCGCGACCTTCCTGATCTGGCTTCGCTGATCGACCACGCCCTGCTCGATCCCCACCAGGGACGGGAGGCGATCGAGCGCTGCTGCGATGAGGCCCGCCACTTCGGCTTTGCCGGGGTGTGTGTGGCCTCCCGCTGGCTGCCGGCGGCCCGGGAGCGCCTGGGCCCCAGTGGCGGCCGCGGTCCCAAGCTGATCAGCGTGGTGGGCTTCCCCTTCGGAGCCGTGCCGCCAGCGATCAAGCAAGCCGAGGCCGAGTGGGCCGCCGCCGCCGGCGCCGAGGAACTGGATGTGGTGCCCGATTTCGGCGCCCTGGCCGACGCCGACAGCAGCAGCTTCTGCCAGGACCTCGCGGTGATCGTGGAACTGGGGCTGCCGGTGAAGGTGATCCTGGAGGTGGGTCGCCTCGACCCAGCGGCCCTGGAGCTGGCGGTGGAGGCCTCGATCGACGTGGGGGCCACCTTTCTGAAAACCGGCAGCGGCTTCGGTCCGGCCGCCACCGTGGCGCAGGTGCAGCGGCTGCGGGACCTGGCCCGCGGCCGGGCAGCCGTGAAGGCCTCGGGTGGCATTGGCACCCTGGAGCAGGCGATCGAACTGGTGGAGGCCGGGGCCGGCCGCCTGGGTACCAGCCGTGGCGTGGCCCTGATGCAGGCCCTGCGGGCACCCGGACCTTGAACGGTGAGCAGCGCCTGGAGGGGCTGGTGCTCAAGTGCAGCCCCCTGGGGGAGGCCGACCGGCTCCTCACCCTGCTGAGCAACGCCGAGGGCCTCACACGGCTGGCGGTGCCGGGCGCGCGCAAACCAAAGAGCTCCCTGGCAGCTGCCGTGCCCCTGGCGGTGCTCTCGCTGCAGGTGAGTGGCAGCCGCGGCCTGCGGCGGGTGCGCCAGCTCCAGGTGCAGCGCAACTTCTCCGCCCTGGCCGAGCGGCTGGAAACCCTGGCCGCCGCCCAGGGCCTGGCCGAACTGAGCCTGCAGCTGGTGCCCAGCGGCGACCCTGTGGAGGGCGTGCTCGACGACCTGCTGCTGCAGCTGAATCTGCTGGAGGCCGTGGTGAAGGAGCGCCAGGACAGCCTGGAGGCCCTGGCGATCGCCGTGCAGGGCGGGGTGCACCTACTCGCCCTGGGCGGCTACGCCCTGCCCCTGGCCGCCTGCGCCCGCAGCGGTGAACGCCTCGATCCACCCCTGGGCAACTGGGAGTGGCGCTGCAGCCTGATCCCCAGTGAGGGCTTTGTGATCGGCGGCGTGGCGGGCGCCCAACTGGTGCTCAATGCCTCCGAGCTGGCCCTGCTGCAACGGCTGCTGCGGCCAGCCCTGCCCCGCCGCCGCGACGGCGAGCTGATGGGGCCCCAGCAGGTGTGGCTGCGGCTGCTGCAGCTGGTGGACCTGTGGAGCCGGGAGCATCTGGGCCGCAGCGCCAGGGCCTGGCCGTTGCTGCGCCAGTGCTTCGGGCCGGCTGGTGCGCCATCATCGTGAGCCGGCCATCGTTAGACCCCTTGAGCGGACCCGCGCGATCTTCCGGCCTCCAAGGCGTGCTGGCCCTGCCGGAATTCCGCAAGCTCTGGCTGGGGCAAATGTTCAGCCAACTGGCGGACAAGTTCTACATCGTGTTGATGGTGTTTCTGATCGCCCAGTATTGGGTGAGCGCCACACCTCCAGCCGATGGCGCCCTGGCGGAAGCCGCCGGGGCCTTCAAGCTGGATATCGAAAGTCGGGCCCAGCTGATCACCCTGCTGGCCACCGGCATCTACGTGGCCAACACGATCCCGGCCATGGTGCTGGGACTGGTGGCCGGCGTCTGGGCCGATCGCTGGCGCAAGCGCGAGCTGATGGTGGCCTCCAACGCCATCCGGGCCGGCCTGGCGCTGCTGGTGCCCCTGTGCCTGCTGGATGGGCCCACGTGGCTCGGCTTGAGCTGGGGCTACTGGACCCTGCTGGTGATCACGTTCCTGGAATCGGTGCTCACCCAGTTCTTCGCACCGGCCGAGCAGGCCGCCATTCCGATGCTGGTGCCCACGCATCAGCTGCTGGCGGCCAATTCGCTTTACCAGGCCACGAGCATGGGCGCCACGATCGTGGGCTTTGCCCTGGGCGACCCCATCCTGCGGCTGCTCAAGTACGGGTTGGCCGGGGTGGGCATTCCCAATGGCGAATTCGCGCTGCTCCCCCTCTGCTACGGCCTAGCGGCCCTCTCGATCGCCTGGATCCGGGTGGAGGAAACGCCCAGGGCCGCCAGTGGCGACACCGTGTGGCGGGAAATCGGCGAGGGTCTGCAGGTGTTGCGGGAGCGGCCGAGTGTGCGCAGCGCCATGCTGCAGCTCGTGCTGCTCTACAGCCTGCTGGCCGCTCTCTACGTGCTGGCGATCAGCCTGGCCTCGGCCATCCAGGGCCTGGGCCCCACCCAGTTCGGCACCCTGCTGGCCATGAGTGGGGTCGGCCTGGCGATTGGCGCGGTGGCCGTGGCCCAGGTGGGCCACAGTTTCAACCGCCGCCGGCTGGCCGCGGCAGGCCTGGGCACCATTGCCTGGAGCCTGGTGCTGCTGGGGCAGCTGCGGGGCAACCTCGTGTTCACCCTGGTGCTGTGTGGAGTGCTGGGCCTCGGCGCTGCCCTGCTGGCCATCCCTGCCCAGACCACCATCCAGGAGGACACCCCCGAAGCCATGCGCGGCAAGGTGTTCGGCCTGCAGAACAACCTGATCAACATCGCCCTCAGCCTGCCCCTAGTGCTGGCGGGCACCGTGGTGAGCCGCTACGGCCTGCTACCCGTGCTCTGGGCCCTGGCGGCCCTGGCCTTGGCGGCGGCCCTGCTCGAGAAACCCTGGAAACGCTGCTAGCGTCAGCCCTTGGTTGAGCCTGCCGCTGCGTGGCCCACATCGCCTGGCTGGGCAAGAAGTCACCGTTCTGCGGCAACGTCACCTACGGCCTGGCCACCACCGAGGCCCTGCGCAGCCGGGGCCATGAGATCAGCTTCATCCACTTCGACACGCCCGCAGGGTTTCCGCTCAAGCGGGACGACGCCGAGGGGGGGCTGAACCAGGGGATCTTGCACCAGGGGTTGAAGCGCTTCCGATCGGCCCCAGCCAAGCCCTCCAACCGTGAAGGTGCCCCCGATGTGGCCCTGTCCTACCTGGTGAAATCCCAGGTGTACACCATTCCATCGCCGGGGGCGCAACGGGAACTGCGCGAGTCCCTGGAGAGGCTGCAACCCGATCTGGTGCACGCCAGTCTGACCCTCTCCCCCCTCGATTTCCGGCTGCCGGATCTATGCCAGCAGCTCGGGCTACCCCTGGTGGCCACCTTTCATCCCGCCTTTGACGCCAGCCTGCGCAACCTCAGCGCCGGCACCCAACAGCTCACCTATCAGCTCTACGCCCCCTCCCTGGCCAAATACCACCGGGTGGTGGTGTTCTCCGAGCTGCAGGCCGAGGTCCTCAGTCGGCTGGGGGTGCCGGAAGCGCGGCTGGCCGTGATCCCCAACGGTGTGGACCCCAACCTGTGGACCCCAGCCCCAGTCGCCACGGCGGCCTCGGCCGACCTCCTGACCTTGCGGCAACGGTTTGCGGGCCAGCGGGTGTTCCTCTACATGGGCCGCATCGCCACCGAAAAGAACGTGGAGGCCCTGTTGCGCGCCTGGCGACTGGTACAGCCAGCCGGTTGCACGCTGGTGGTGGTGGGCGATGGGCCGGTGCGCCAATCGCTGATGCAGACCTACGGCCCCGAGATCGATGTGCACTGGTGGGGCCACGAACCCGATCAGGCCAAACGCCTGGCGCTGCTGCAACTGGCCGAGGTGTTCCTGCTGCCCTCGCTGGTGGAGGGACTGAGCCTGGCGCTGCTGGAGGCGATGGCGAGCGGCACCGCCTGCGTGGCCACCGATGCCGGGGCCGATGGCGAGGTGCTGGAGGGGGGGGCGGGCATCGTGATCAGCACCCAGGGGGTCACCACCCAGCTGCGCACCCTGCTGCCGGTGCTGCGGGACCAGCCCGTGCTCACCGCAGAACTGGGCCGGCGCGCCCGGGCACGGGCCCTGGAGCGCTACACCCTCGAGCGCAACATCGACCAGCTCGAACTGCTCTACGCCGGTCTGGTGCCCCAAGCAACCCTGGCGGGCCTATGACTCCAGCTCCGCGCAGCAGGCCGCAAAGGCAGCGGCCGGATCCGGAGCCGCCGTGATCGGCCGGCCGATCACCAGCTGGCTGGAGCCGGCTGTGATCGCCTGGGCCGGGGTAAGCACCCGCTGCTGATCGCCCAGGGCCGCCCCTGCAGGACGGATCCCAGGGGTCACGAGCGCAAAGGGATGGGAATGGACCGCCCGCAACCGGGCCACCTCCAGGGGCGAGCACACACAGCCGCCGATCCCGGCCGCCGCGGCCAGGGCGGCCAGCCGCGGCACGTACTCAGCCACGGGCTCATCGATCGCCAGTTCGCTGGCGAAACGGGCCGGATCCCAACTGGTGAGCACCGTGACGGCCAGCAGGGTTGGGGCCGGCAGACCTGCTGCCGCGGATGAGTCCTGGGCCGCCGCCTGGGCGGCCCTCAGCGCCTCGCTGCCGGCACAGGCGTGCACGGTGATCAATTCAGCACCCAGGCGGGCGGCACTGCGGCAGGCACCGGCCATCGTGGCGGGGATGTCGTGGAACTTGAGATCCAGAAACACCCGTTTGCCCTGATCCCGCAGCTGGCTCACCACGTCTGGCCCACCGGCCACAAACAGTTCGAGGCCCACCTTGACCCAGCGCAGCTCGGGCACCGCCGCCGCAAACGCAAGAGCCTGCGCGGGCGCCATGCCGTCGAGGGCCACGATGATCCGATCGGCGGGATCGGCACCCAGCTGTCTAGCCATCAGCCCGCCACCAGCCGCCGGAAGGTCTTCTTGCCCAGCTGGAGGACCTTGCCGGCCAGTTCGTCCGGAGCCGCGAACTCCTGGTTGGGATCGCTGAGCTTCTGGCCGTCGAGCTTCACACCACCCCCCTGGATCTGGCGGCGGGCCTCGCTGCTGCTGGCACAGAGTCCCACGGCGCTGAGCAGATAGAAGGCCTTGGCAGGGAAATTCACCAACTCCAGGGAGGCCTCAGGCACCTCGGCAGCAGCTGCCCCAGCGCCCTGGGCACCCCCCACCAACGTGGCCGCATCGGCCTGGGCGGCACTGGCGGCCTCCGCCCCGTGGCGCTGGCGGGTGATCTCCAGGGCCATCGCCTTCTGGCGCTCACGCGGGTTGACCGGCAGAGCCTCCAGATCCAGATCGGTGAGCAGGGTGAGGTAGTCCTCCACCACCGCATCCGGCACCTTCTCGAGCTTGGAATACATCGAGAGGGGGTCGTCGCTGAGGCCCACGGTGTTGCCCAGGCTCTTGCTCATCTTCTGCACGCCATCGAGGCCCGGCAGGATCGGCAGCAGCATCCCGAACTGGGGCCGCTGGCCCACATGGCGCTGCAAGTCACGGCCCATGGCCACATTGAACTTCTGGTCGGTGCCGCCCAGTTCCAGGTCGGCCTCAATGGCCACCGAGTCGTAGCCCTGCAGCAGCGGGTAGAGGAACTCGTGCAGGGAGATGGGTGTGCCGGAGCCGTAGCGGTTGGCGAAGTCTTCCTTGGCCAGCATCTGGCCCACGGTGCTGGTGCCGAGCAGCTCGATCACCTTGGGCAGATCAAGGCCCGCCAGCCATTCACTGTTGCGGCGCACCTCCAGGCGGCCGGGGGTGTGGAAATCGAGCAGGGCACGCTCAGGGTCCTGACCCAGGCCCAGCTGCACGAGATAGGTTTCGGCATTGGCCTCCACCTCAGCGGCGCTGAGCTGCACCCGGGTGGCGCTCTTGCCCGTGGGATCACCGATGCGGGCCGTGAAGTCGCCGATGATCAACACGGCGGTGTGGCCCGCATCCTGGAAGGCCCGCAACTTGCGGAACAGGATTGAGTGTCCCAGGTGGATGTCCGAGCCGGTGGGGTCGATGCCGAGCTTCACCCGCAGGGGCACACCGCTGTGCTCAGCCTGGGCCAACCGGGCGCTGAGGTGCTGGTCGGGATCGTGGGCGGCCTCTGGGCCAGCACCGGCGGGGAAGAGATCGGCCACCCCCCGCTGCCACCACTCGGGACGTGCCTGCGCACCCTCAGCCATTGCACCTGCTCGCCTGTGCGGATGGTACGCAGCCGCGCCTTCAGACCTCCTTCTCCAGCTCACCCTTCATGCGCTCCAGGGTGCGGTGCATCTGCTCGAACATCTGCTCGGGGGTCATCCCGAACTGGCCCAACTGGGTCCGCAGCTGCTCCACGGTGAGCTTGGCCTGGAAGTCGTCGGAGAGCTCAAAGCGCTTCATGAACACGCGGTAGCGGTCCATCAGCTCCTCCATCCGGTCGATGAAGAGCTTTTTGCCCTCGCGATCGAACTTGCCGTATTCGCCCCCCAGCTGCATCAGCTGCTGGTAATCGCCGAAGAGCCGCTTCGCTTCATCCTGAACAATCTCGGACTCGAAGAAAGCCATGGCGATCGGGCCGGTGCGCTCCGATCGATTGTGCTGGGCCCCAGGGGCTGTGGCGAGTGCGGATCCACGCATCACAGGGCTGCGGAATCCGGCAATCCGGCACACATTGACCGCGGTGCTTGAACCGCATTGGACTACACCCCGCTGATCGAGCAGGTGCGCCGCAACTCCAGGGACGGCAACCTGATGCTCCACGACTCCAGGCTGGTGGCCTGCATGGGCAGCCGCCTGGCCTTGAGCCTGCTGATCTGCGCCATTCAGCCTGGAGATCAGCTGGTGGGGGCCGCCACCACCGAGGCCGAGGGGCTGGCGCTGATCCCTCAACAGCAGGGGACTGTGCTGATCTGCACCGATCAGCTCGAGCAGGGATGCGGGGTGGAGCTGGTGGGACAGGTGAAACGCCACCACCCCGAGGTGCGCACCCTGCTGATCCTCACCCGCCACCAGCCCCTGGCACGCATCAAGGTGGCCATTCAGGCCGGGTGCAATGGGATCTGCGACGAGTCCGAACTGGGCATGGGCACGCTCAAGGCCGCCATCGCCGCCGTGAGCGGTGGCGGCCTCTACGTGCAGCGCAACCTCAATGCCGTGTATCTGGCGCTTTACCCGGGGAGCCAGGGGCCGCCGCTGGCGCCGCTCAGCAGCCGGGAAGTGGAGGTGCTCCAGCTCGCCGCCGGTGGCAACAGCAACCAGGAGATCGGCCAGCGCCTGTTCATCAGCCTGGAAACCGTAAAGACCCACATGCGCAGCGTGTTGCAGAAGCTGCAGGCCCGCGACCGCACCCACGCGGCCGTGGAGGGTCTGCGGCTGGGTTTGTTGGACTGGCCTGAATCTGGGTAAGGTCGGGCCGTTCTGCCGCGCGCCTTTGCCGCCATGGCCCGGGGCCACTGGTTGGATCCATTAGCCCGCACCCTGCTGGAGGCGGCGGGGCAGATCGCGCCACGGCCGCGGCCGGAGCCGTCACGGCCCGACCCAGGCCCAGTAGCGAGCCCGGAGCACGACCCGATCGAGCAGGAGCTGCTGGCCCTCAAGCTGGAACAAGATCCCAAACGGCGCCTCAGCAACGCCACGGAGGTGCGCCAGGCTGCCGCCCTGGGCTGGCGACTGGACGTGAACCGGGCCACCGCCGCCGACTGGCTGCGACTTCCCGGCCTGCAGCCCGCCCAGGTGGATCTACTGCTGCGGCTCCAGGCGGGTGGCGTCCAGCTGAGCGGGCCGGACGACCTGCAACGGCTCCTGGAACTCAGCCCCGGTCAGATCGAGGCTTGGGCCCCTCTGCTGCTGTTTCGCTGGTATGGCGACGGAGCCCCCATAAGCCCCCCAGCAAGCCAGCTCGATCTCAACCGCGCCGGCGCCGCTGAACTGGCGCGCAGCCTGCCGCAACTCAGCCAGGAACGCTGCCAGAGGCTGCTCCGGGAGCGGCAACGGGCCCCGTTCCTCGACCTGGCCGACCTACAGCAGCGGCTGCAGTTGCCCGCGGCGGTGGTGGAACAACTGATTGGCAAGGTGCGCTTCGGCAAGGGTCCGGCCGGTCCTGAATTGCCCCGCTCCGCCTGAGCTTCCATGGCACCCTCCTCCCAGGCCCGCCAGGGTCAACTGTTCGGCGGCGACACGGGCCTGGGCGGCGGTGCTGGGGACACCCTGCCGCTGCTGGAGCACCAACTACGGGAGTGGCAGCAGCGGCTGGCGGCCCACCAGGGGCCCCTGTTTGCGGCAGCGGCCCAGGGGCTGGCCAGCGGCAGCAGCCAGGGCAGCTTGTTTGAGCCCCCCGGCCAGGCCGGCCTGGCCCTGAACCTGAATCCGCTCGCCCTGACGGCCCAGCACCTGCAGTTCTGGCGCTGGCCCCAACCCCAGCACCAGGGAGCGGCCCTCTATTTCGTGCTCGATCAACCGCCGCACCACCCCGAGCCGCTGCTGCTCTACGTGGGCGAAACCTGCCGGGCCGACCAGCGCTGGAAGGGCGAGCACGATTGCAAGAGCTACCTGGCCGCCTACGGCGAAGCCCTGCAGCAGGTGGGCCTGGGCAGCCTGCTCAGCATCCGCTTCTGGAGCGACGCCCCGGCCCAGGTGAAACCGCGCCGGGCCCTGGAGCAGGAGCTGATCCGGCACTGGTTGCCGCCGTTCAACAAGGAAACCCGGGGCCGCTGGGCCACCCCCTTCACCACCGATCTCGACTGATCGCCCTACCATCGCGCCCACCCGCGACGCCTCGATGGCCATGGAGTTCCGCTGCAGCCCCAGCACCCTGCGCGACTGGAGCGGCGACACCCTGGCGGTGGGCCTGTTCAGCGGCGCGGCCTCAGCTGGCGCCATGGCAACGCTGGAGGCCCGCTTCGGTGCCGGCATCAGCCAACGGCTCGAGCAACGCCGCTTCAAGGCCAAGGTCGGCGAGTGCCTCAGCCTGGAGCTGCTGGGCCAGGCGCCGGGAACCCTGCTGCTGATCGGCTTGGGGGAACCGGCGGGCTTCGGGCTGGAGGGGGTGCGCAAGGCCGCTGCCACGGCCGCCAAGGCCAGTGTGGCCGCTGGAGCCGGCAGCCTGGGCATCGCCCTGCCGGTGGAGGGCCTCGAACCCGTGGCTGCCGCCGCCGCCATCGCCGAAGCGGTGCGCCTGAGCCTGTTCAGCGATCAGCGCTTCAAGAGCGAGGCGGACCCGAAACCCCTACCCACCATCGTGGAGCTGCTGGGCCTGGCGGAGGCAGCCGCCAGCGGCCTCAGTGCCGTGGCGGCCATCTGCAGCGGCGTGGAGCTGGCCCGGGAACTGGTGGCCGCCCCGCCCAATGTGGTGACCCCCCAAGCGCTGGCGGACACCGCCGCCGCCATCGCCACGGAGTTCGGCCTGGAGCTGAAGGTGCTGGAGCGCGCCGACTGCGAAGCGCTGGGCATGGGCTCCTACCTGGCGGTGGCCCAGGGCTCCGACCTGCCACCCAAATTCATCCACCTCACCTATCGCCCCGCGGGCCCGGTGAACCGCCGGCTGGCCCTGGTGGGCAAAGGCCTCACCTTCGATTCCGGCGGGTACAACCTCAAAACCGCCGGCTCCCAGATCGAGATGATGAAGTACGACATGGGCGGCAGTGGAGCCGTGCTGGGGGCCATGCGCGCCATCGCCGAGCTGAAGCCGGCGGGCCTGGAAGTGCACATGATCGTGGCCGCCTGCGACAACATGATCAGCGGTGGGGCCATCCACCCCGGCGCAATCGTGACGGCCTCGAACGGCAAGACGATCGAGATCAACAACACCGATGCCGAGGGCCGCCTCACCCTCGCCGATGCCCTGGTGTACGCGAGCAGGCTGGAACCCGATGCCGTTGTGGATCTGGCCACCCTGACCGGCGCCTGCCTGATCGCGCTGGGCGAGGAGATCGCCGGCCTGTGGTCCCCCAACGACGGCCTGGCCACAGCCCTGGTGGGCGCCGCCGAGCAGGGCGGTGAAGCCCTCTGGCGCATGCCGCTGCGGCCTTCCTACCGCGAGGGCCTCAAGAGCGGCCTGGCGGACATGAAGAACACCGGCCCCCGCCCCGGCGGCTCGATCACCGCCGCCCTGTTCCTGCAGGACTTTGTGGGCCAGGACATCCCCTGGGCCCACCTGGACATCGCCGGCACCGTCTGGAGTGACAAGGGCCGCGGCATGGACCCGGCGGGTGCCACCGGCTTCGGGGTGCGCACCCTGGTGAACTGGGTGCTGGCCGGCGGAGCGGCCTGAGCGGATGGGAACCAGCCAGAGGCTCCCCGTAACCTGAACCGAGCGTCCCCAGCTCCAGGTTCCGATGGCTGTTCCCAAGATCCGCTGGTATGTCAAGGCGCAGGCCGGGGTGCTGCTGCTGCCGGCGGGTCTGTGCCTGTTCGGCGAAGCGGTGCAGCGGCGCACCCTGCAGGTGCTGGGCCAGCCCCACGGCCCCTGGTTCTGGTATGGCACCCTGAGCCTCATCGCCATCGTGGCAGGGGTGGGGCTGATGATCGAGAGCGGGCTGCTGCGGGGCTACCCCGGCCAGCAACAGCGCTGAATCAGGCACCTGACTCAGGCCGCCATCACCCGCGCCGAAGGCACTGCGGAGCTGCCGAGCACATCCGCCGGCTGTTCCAGGGCATGAATCTGCCAGCGGGCCCGGTCGCCGAACTGCTCCAGCAGGCGATCCAGATCGTCAGATGCCTGCTTGGGGCTCTCGTAGGGGCCGATGTGGCGGGTGACCAGCCCATCCCGAATCGTCAGCAGATACATACACACACCTGCACCTGAGCTGCATACAAGTTAGGAGCAGCTGCCCAGAGATAAAAGGGCGGAAACCCGCTCCACCACTCAAAAAAGCAGCAGGAATGCTGCAGCCGTCTTCAGCTTTTCCATAGAAACTCCCTCGTCCGCGGCTCGTGGCCCAAGCCCGACTGCTGCGGGCCTGGGGGCCCCACAGGGCATCAAGGCGTTGATCGCGGCCGCAGGCCCAGCGGTAGTAGCGGTATTTCACCGCGTTGCGCTCGGCGTAATTCTGGTGATAGCTCTCCGCGGGCCAGAAGGTCTGGAGAGGCTTGATCTGCACTTTGAGGGCTGCCGCAGGCCGCCCCAGTTCCTTGGCAGCCGCTTGCAGACTGGCCCGTGCCTGCTGCGCCTGAGCCTCGCCACTGGTGAAGATCACGGGGCGATAGGAGCCGCCACGATCACAGAACTGGCCGGCCCCATCGGTGGCGTCCACATTGCGCCAGTAGGCCCGCAGCAGGGTGGGATAGCTGATCTTGGTGGTGTCGAAGCGCACCTCCACCACCTCCTGATGGCCCGTACCACCGGCGGACACTTGTTTGTAGGTGGGGTTCTTGAGGCTGCCACCGCTGTAACCACTCACCGCCTCCACCACCCCTGGCAGCACCTCGAGATCGTGCTCGAGGCACCAGAAGCAGCCGCCGCCGAACACCGCCTCCTCGATGGCGGCCTGGGCCGGCGCCCCCAAGCCCAACAGCACCAGCAGCACGAGGGCAAGAAGGCGGACACGGCTCATGGCAAGGCGTCGAGGATGGCCGCAGCGGCCCGACGGGTCACGCCGGTGTCCCCCAGGGCCTGGTGGAGCCGACGGTAGCCAGCCTCGATACGCCCCCGGGCCTCGGGGGAGGCGAGCAGCGGCAGCGCCTCGGCCACGATCGCCTCGGCGGTGAAGCCGTCCTGCAGCAACTCGGGCACGAGCCGTTCTCCCAGCACCAGGTTCACTGGGGAGATGTGCTCCACCTGGAAGCGCAGCAGATGCTTCGCCAGCCAGGCCGTGGGGCGGCTCACCCGATAGCCCACCACCTGGGGCACACCCCGCAGGGCCAGCTCCAGATTCACGGTGCCCGACTTGGTGAGGGCGAGATCGGCGGCCGCACAGAGGCTGGGCCGCAGGCGATCGGCATCGGCGGCCTTCACCACTTCGGCCTTCACCCCCGCCGCCGCCAGCAGCTCCGCCAAGGGCGCCTCGAACGAGGCCAGGCCCGCCGGCACCATCACCCGCAGCCCCGGCAGACGCCGTTGCAACTCGGCCGCCGCCGCGGCCAAGGGGGGCAGCAGATAGCGGAGCTCCTGGGTTCGCGAGGCCGGCAACACCAGCAGCAACTGCTCCCCTGGCTGCAGACCCAGCGCAGCGCGGGCTGTCTCCCGGCTGGGCAGATCCACCAGCGTGTCGAGCAGGGGATGTCCCACCCAAGTGACCTCCGCCCCACGGGCGGCGTAGAAACGGGCCTCTTCGGGAAAGATGGCCAGGATCTGATCGGTGAAGCCGATCAAGCGGGTGGTGCCGCCATCGCCAATGCGGAAGGCCCACTCCTGGGGGGCGATGTAATAGGTGATCGGCACCTGGGGCAGGCGGCGCTTGAGCTTGAGGCCCAGGCCCACGTTGGCGCCCATGTAATCGATCAACACCACTCCGTCGGGAGGCGATTGCGCCAGCCAGCGGTTCACTCGCCGCTGCAACCTCAGGGTGGGCAGCACCAAGGGCAAAGCCTCCCAGAGGCCGATGGCCCCCATGGGCGCGGTGTTGGCCAGCAGCCGGGCTCCGGCCCGCTCCATGCGCTCGCCGCCCAGGGCCACGATCTCGAGCTCCTGGCCGCGCTCCGCAGCTTCCTGCCGCAGGGCCTGCACCAGCAAACCGCCCTGCAGATCTCCAGACACCTCACCGGTGCTGATCAGGAGACGACTCATGAACGCTGGGCAGGCAGCGGCCCGCGGCGACCTGGGCCGGTGGAGGCCTCCAGGAAGCTCACCAGGGTTTCGGCGGGTGGATGCAGCGTGTACTGACGCACGGCCTTGAGGGCCTCGGCCAGCACGGCATCGCTGCGGTAGAGCTCGGCCCACACCTGTTGCAGCTGCTTGGCTTGGGCGCCGTCATCGAGCTCAGCCAGGCCGCTGCGCTTGATGCCGATGCGGTTGAGACCGCGCAACCGCCCGGGATGGCCCTCCACGATCGCGAAGGGAGGCACGTCGCGGTCGATGCGACTCATCCCCCCCACCATGGCCATGGTGCCGATGTGGACGAACTGATGAATACCGAGCACGCCACCCACCACGGCGCGATCACCGATCACCACATGGCCCGCCACAGCCACCCCATTGGCGATCACGATGCGATCCCCCAGCAGGCAGTTGTGGCCCAGGTGGCTGTAGGCCATCAACAGATTGCCATTGCCGATCCGGGTCTGCTCCCCCTCGTGGGTGGCGCGGTTGATGGTGACGCACTCGCGAATCGAGTTGTCGTCGCCCATCACCACTTCGGTGGAGGCGCCGTTGTATTTCAGATCCTGGGGTTCCGCGCCGATACAGGCACCGGGGAAGATGCGGTTGCGGCGGCCCATGCGCACGCGGCCATCGAGCACCACGTGGGGGCCGATGCGACTGCCGGCCCCGATGGACACCTCCGGCCCGATCACCGCATAGGGGCCAATCTCCACGCCAGGCTCCAGCTCGGCTCGGGGATCCACCACCGCCGTGGGGTGAATGTTGGTTTCTGTCGCAGGACTGCTGGTCATCACAGCGGTCAGTCCACCAGAGAGAACATCAGCTCACCGGCACACACCAGCTCGCCATCCACCTTGGCCTCCGCCTTCACCTTGCCAAAGCGCTGACGCTTAAGGCTGAGCAACTCACAGCTGATCACCAGCTGATCGCCGGGCACCACCGGCCGGCGAAAGCGCACGCCATCGATGCCGGCAAACACGAACAACCCCTTGGGCAGATCCGGCATCTGGGTCACGATCAGGCCGCCAACCTGGGCCATGGCCTCCACGATCAGCACCCCCGGCATCAAGGGGCGACCGGGGAAATGGCCCTGGAACTGGGGCTCATTGAAGGTGACGTTCTTGATCGCCACAGCCCGCTTGCCCGGCTCATGCTCGATCACCCGGTCCACCAGGGCAAACGGGTAGCGATGGGGCAGCAATCCCTGGATCTGCTCGCTGGTGAGCACAGGCACAGTGGGATGGCCCGATGGCGAGGTGGGTGCAGTCAAGGCAATCAGACGGGCAGGGGGCGAGAGGCAGACGCCAGGGCGGCCGCCAGGGCCGTGTGCAATCCGTGGGAACCACGGAAGGCGAACACCTGCGCCTGGGGCAGACCCGCCAGGGCGAGATCCCCCAGCAGATCCAGGAGCTTATGGCGCACCGGTTCGTCGGCGAAGCGCAAGGGCGGATTGAGCCACTGGGCTCCATCACACACCAGGGCGTTATCCAGAGCGCCACCCTTGATCAGCCCAGCAGCCAGGAGTTGCTCCACCTGCTCGCGGAAGCCAAAGGTGCGGGCCGGGGCGATCTGGTCCACAAAGGTCTGGGGGGTGAGCTCCAGGGAGAACAGCTGCCGGCCGATAGCGGGCTGGGTGAACTCAATGGCGGCCCCCAGGCGCAGCCGATCGCTGGGTAGGGCCGTGGCAAAGCTCTGGCCATGCTGCAGGGTGATCGGAGCGGTGAGGGGCGCTGGCGCTGGCCGCTCCCCCAAGCTCTGCAGGCCCGCTTCGGCAATGGCCTCCACCCAGGGCTGGGCCGAGCCATCCAGCAGTGGAATCTCCGATCCATCCACCAGGATCGTGGCGGAGCTGATGCCCACCCCGGCCAGGGCCGCCAGGAGGTGCTCCACCGTGGCGAGGCGCCGCTGATCGAGCTGCAGGGCCGTGCAGAGCTGGGTCTCACACACCTGTTCAGGGGCCAGGCGCACCGGGGCGAGATCAGGGGCGTCCAGCCAACCCACGCGGTATCCCGGCAGATCGGAGGGTTCCAGCCTCACCCGCGCCTGGCCACCGCTATGCAAGCCGATGCCGGTGCGCTCCACGGCGCAGGCGAGGGTCCAGGCCTGGCCGTAATCGCTGGGCCAAATGGTCATGGCTGGAGTCCCATCAGAACTTCCAACCCACACCGAGGTTGAAGCGGTACTCACCGGTGAAGTCCTGGCTAGCCACCTCTAGGCGCAGGGGCCCCACGGGGGTAGTCACGATCAAACCCGTGCCCACGGAGAATCCCTGCCCGGGCTTATTGAGCAGGCCGCCGGGGTTGCCGCCCACACTGGCCTGGCTGCCGAAGGTGGTGCCGCCATCCACGAACAGCTCTCCGCTGATGATGCTGAACAGCGGGAAGCGGTATTCGATGGTGGCCTCACCAAAATTCTTGCCCACACCGAGGTCACAGTCGTAGTAGCCACGAACAGAGTTGGAGCCCCCCAGGCAGAAAGCCTCGTAGGTGGGCAAGTTGCCAACGTTCGAGCCCACGGAGGCCTGGAAGGCCAGGGCCTGCTTGCAATCCGCCGCCTGACCGGGCTTGGGACGGCAGCCCTTGAACACCTTCAGCCAGTTCACCGGGATGTAGTGGGTGTAGCTGGCCCGCAGGCGGTTGAAGGTGGGTGAATCTTCTCCCACGCTGAAGAACTGCTCGCTGCCGAGGCTGAGGAAGTTGCCCGAGGTGGGGTTGCGGGGGTCATTGAGGTTGTTCATCGTGGCGGCCACGCGAACACCCACCAACTGGTTGTGATCCGCGCAGTTGTAGGCCACACAGATCACATCCTTCACCTCGGCCTTGCCGTTGTTGTAGCCGTTGGTGCTCAGGCCGTAGGGCATGACATCCCCGGCGAAGTTCATCGGCGTGACTTCCTGGGCGCTGAAGCCCACAACCACGCTCCAGGGCGCACGCTTGAAGGGATTGCCCCCATTGAGGGGGCGAACAAACTGAACGTTGGCGCCGATGCGTTGCAGGGCAATCGAGTTGTTATCAAGATTGAACCAGTTGAGGCTGGGATCCGCCTGCTGGGCTTTCTCAATCGAACCGAATGAATTGCCCGTGGGGTTCTTGTTGCTGTTGATGTTGTAGGCCGCCGAAGAGGCCGGGGCGCTGTAGAAGTCGTTGGATACATCGGACACCGTGTTGATGGTGCCGTTGTTCTGACTCTGGAAGATCTGGGGAACCTCCCTGCTGAGGAACACCCGCGCCCGGAAGGCCGTGCGGTATTTATCGCCCTTGATCCAGGGATCGGTGAAGGAGAGATCCGCCAGGCCGCCGTACTGGCCGTAGGTGAAGTTGAGGGCCAGGTCCCAGGCGCGGCCCAGCATGTTGCTGTCCTGCACCTGCACCTGACCAAACACGCCCTGGCTCTGGCTGTACCCCAGGCCTCCGGAGAGGGAGCCGGTGGATTGCTCCACCACCCCAAGCACGATCGTCACGTTGCCCGGCGTGCCGGCCATCGGCCGCAGGGTCACCTTCACGTCCCCGAACAATCCCGTGGCGTAGAGGCGCTTGATGTCCTCCTCCAGCTGGCGGCGGTTGAAGGTTTCGCCCGACTTGATCGAGATCTCCCGGCTGATCACCCAGGGCTTGGTCTTGCCCCGGTAGGGCTGGCCCTTGTCATTGGTGGCTGAGCCCTCCTTGTCGAGGAACTGCACCTCCACGCCCACCACCGTGCCCTCGCGCACCAGGAGCTGGGCCACACCCTCGGGGCTGACCCGGGTGGGGCCGGTGACCCGGGCGAGGGAATAGCCCTGATCGGCATACCACTTCTGCAGCTCGGCAATGCGGGTCTGCAGGCTGTTGAGGTTGAGGGTCTTGCCGTAATCCGCGGCAAAGATGTCGGGGATCAGGTTCGGGGGCAGCTTGGTCTTGGCACCCACGCCATCGAGCTCCACCTTGGTGAGCACGGGGTTGGGCGCCACCGTCACCACCACCTGGACGCCCAGAGGGCTGTCGACGGGCTGGATGCGCACGTCGGAGAACCAGCCGGTGGCATAGATCGCCGAGAGATCGTCCTGCAGCTCACTGCGGGTCACGCGGGCGCCGGGCCGGGTGGCCATGGCGTCGTAGACGGCCAGCTCGAGACGCTCCCGTTCGGGATGGCCCTCGATGCCCTTCACCACCACTTCACTGATCAACACCCGCGGCTCCGCCTGGGCCGCAGGGGCGAGGCTCTCACTGGGGACTGGAGCCTGGGCAGGCTCCGGTACGGCTGCTGGGGCTTGGTCCGAACCGATGGGGGCCGGCAGGGGCGCTTCGTTGGCGCTGGAGGGCGCGTTGGTTTGGCCGGACACCGGCTGCTGGGCCATCACCGGTTGAGCCAGAACGGCAGCAGCCAGAGGCAGGGCAGCGGCAAAACCATGGACAGCCCGACCCCGATGCGCCAGGTTCATGCCGTTGCGGGGGCCAGCCATGGGAGTCCGGGCAGTGCGGCCATGCCGCAAATGCCGCTGAACCTACCCGTAAACCCTGGCAGGCGCACAGGCCCCTTGGACCCGTTTGAGAACCTCCCCGTAGGCCTCAACAACGCCGCCCAGATCCTGGCGGAATCGGTCCTTATCGAGGATCCGGTCGCTGGGATCGGCCACCTCCAGGTCCCAGAGGCGGCAGGTGTCGGGGCTGATCTCATCGGCCAGCACCAAGGCACCGGCGGCAGTGAAGCCGAGCTCGATCTTGAAATCCACCAGCTGCAGGCCAATGCCGGCGAAGAAGCTGAGCAGTACGTCGTTCACTTGGCGGGCCAGGCGCTCGAGTTCGGCCCGCTGCTCAGCGGTGAGCAGCCCCAGGCGCTCCAGCCGGGCCTCGGTGAGCAGGGGGTCGCCAAAGGCGTCGTCCTTGTAATAGAGATCGAGCAGAGCTGGCTCGAGGGGCGTACCGGCCTCGATGGGCATCTGCTTACACAGGGAGCCCGCGGCGGTGTTGCGCATCACCACCTCCACCGGCACGATCGTCACCGGCCTGACCAGCATCCAGTTCGTGCCCTGCACGCCGAGGTAGTGGGTGGGAACCCCCGCCTGTTCCAGCAGCTCGAACAACAGTGCCGAGATCTGGCAGTTCATCTGCCCCTTGCCCGCCAACTGGGCCTTCTTGAGGGCGTTGAAGGCCGTGGCGTCGTCTTTGTATTCCACCGCCACCAGGTCGTCCTGGTCGGTCTGGAAAACCCGCTTGGCCTTGCCTTCGTACAGCAGGGGGCCGAGGGTGTAAGCGGTCATGGCTGGGATGTGGCGTGGCCTCCGGGAGCCCGTGGCGAACGCAGCTGCTGCTGCAGCTGAGCCGCCCGCTCTCCCTCCTGAGGATCTTGCCGCCTGGCCTGCCACTCGCTGTAGGCATCGTCCACCCGCTGGCTCAGGCGCAGCAAGCGCTGGCGAGCAGCCTCGTCATTACCACCAGTGGCCTGCAGCAGCTGGCGCTGATCGTTCAGCAGGGCCAGGGCCAGCCCCCAGGCCCCATCGGCGGCCGCTTGGTCGAGGGCCTGGTCCAGCAGCTGGTTGCGGTCCGCCGCCGGCAGTTGGCTCAGCAGGGCCACGGCCCGCTGCAGCCGTTCCGCCGCCGCTTTCCCCGGCATTCGGGCCGCCAGCAGCACCGCGGCCGCCTCCTGATCGCGCCCAAGGGTGGCCAGGTGATCGGCCAGCACGTCCAGGGCGGCACGGGTCACCAGGGTGCCGTCATCGCGCAACCGCAGTGGCAAGGCCACGGTTTCCAGGCTGGCCAGCTGGCCGTTGGCCAGCAGCTGCAGGGATTCCGCCGCTAGGGCGTGATTGAGGCCCGCATTGGCCGCCCGCCAGCGCAGGATCAGCCAGCGGTCCCGCTCCACCCCGGCCTTGGGGCTGTAGCGGTTGAGCACCACCAGGGCATCGTCCGGGGCGCGGCAGCTCAGCAGGGCATTGGCATTGAGCAACACCGTGTCGAGGGGCTGCGGGGCCGGGGCCACCAGCATCAGCCGCTGGCGCAGCAAGCGCAGGCGGGTCACAAAGTCGAAGCTGGCGGCCT
Organism: Synechococcaceae cyanobacterium; assembly: GCA_947461705.1. Taxonomy (GTDB): domain Bacteria; phylum Cyanobacteriota; class Cyanobacteriia; order PCC-6307; family Cyanobiaceae; genus Vulcanococcus. The sequence continues at coordinate 8,821 of CANHMF010000008.1, read as the reverse complement.
CCTCGCAGGCCAGGTTCAGTTCGGGGATCGTGCCGCGCAGGAGCAGGGCCTGAAACTCGGCCTCCGGGGTGCTGCCCGGCAACGGTGGTGCCGAGGGGCCGCTGGGCGGTGGGGCCGGCTTGGCGAACAGATTGCCGATAAAGGGAAGCTTCGCCTGCGCTGGGGCAGCGGCCATGAGCATCAGGGCACCTGCCAGGGGCGCGCACAGCCGGCCGACCAGACGCCAGGCGGGCGCGGGGCGCACCGGCGTGTAAAGAAGGGGTGGCACCGCGTTCCGTCCTCTGGCCCACAACCTAGGGGAGCCCAGCGGGCCGTCCCACCTTGCTCCCCGGCTGCCATGTCCACCCCGGCGACCCCGCTGAGTCCCGCCCGCGTGCTCGTGGTGGGCGGTGGCGGCCGTGAGAACTCCCTGGCCTGGGCCCTGGCCCGCTCCCATGGCGTGGAGCAGGTGTGGGTGGCCCCGGGCAACGGGGGCACCCTCAGCCTGGAGGGCTGCCAGCAGCTGGCCATTGCCGAAACCGACCACAACGCCCTGCTGGCGGCCTGCCAGGAGCACGCCATCGATCTGGTGGTGGTGGGCCCGGAAGCCCCCCTGGCGGCCGGCCTGGCCGACAGCCTGCGGGCAGCAGGGTTCCCCTGCTTTGGTCCTGGAGCCGATGGGGCCCAGCTGGAGGCCAGCAAACAGTGGGCCAAGCAGCTGATGCGCGAGGCCGGCATCCCCACCGCCGGGTTCTGGCCCGCCAATAGCCGCGAACAAGCCCTGGCGGCCCTGGAGGCCCAGGGCAAACCCCTGGTGGTGAAGGCCGATGGCCTCGCCGCCGGCAAGGGCGTCACCGTGGCGGAGAGCCTCGACGAGGCCCGGGCCGCCATTGAGGAGATTTTTGCCGGCCGGTTTGGCGGTGGCACCGCTGCTGGCGAGGCGGCCTCCGTTGTGCTGGAGGAGCGCACCCATGGGCCCGAGGTGTCGGTGTTTGCCCTCAGCGATGGCCAGCGCATGGTGCTGCTGCCCCCCGCCCAGGACCACAAGCGCATCGGCGAGGGCGACACCGGCCCCAACACCGGCGGCATGGGCGCCTATGCCCCGGCTCCCCTGCTGGATGCCGCAGGGCTGGAGCACGTGCGGCAGCTGGTGCTGGAGCCCACCCTCCAGGCCCTGCAGGCCCGGGGCATCGACTATCGCGGCGTGATTTACGCGGGGCTGATGCTCACTGAGGACGGCCCGAGCGTGATCGAATTCAACTGCCGCTTCGGCGATCCGGAGTGCGAAACCCTGATGCCGCTGCTGGGGCCTGAACTGGCCCAGGTGCTGCTGGCCTGCGCCAACGGGGCCCTGGACCAGGCCCCCGCGCTCAGCATTGCCCCCAGCTGCAGTGCCTGCGTGATTGCGGCAGCCCAGGGCTACCCGGGCGACATCCGCAAGGGCGACCGGATCAGCAGCAGCTTGCAGCCGAGCCAGCAGCTGCAGCTGTTCCACGCCGGCACCCGCCGCGACGCCGACGGCAGCTGTGTGACCAGCGGCGGCCGGGTGCTGGCCGTGGTGGCCCAGGCCGACGACTTCGATACAGCCTTCGAGCGGGCCTACGCCGGCCTGGCCCAGGTGAGCTTCGAGGGCATCACCTTCCGGCGCGACATCGGCCACCAGGTTCGTGGCCGTTAGGCCGCGCTCCTAGGCTGCGCCCCGCTCCGACGCCATGGGCACCCCCAGCCGTGACCAGCGCCAGCCCCGCGAGTTCTGCCGAGCCAGCCCCCCTGACCATGCCCAGGGCCGGACTCTCCTGGTGGCAGAACCTGCAGCGCTGGTGGGCTGAATTCAGCCTGCAAACCAAGCTGCTGGCCGCCGCCACCCTGGTGGTGAGCCTGGTGATGACGGGCATCACCTTCTTTGCGCTCAACGGCATCCAAGCCGACGTGCGCATGAGCGACACCCGCTTCGCCCGCGACCTGGGCCTGCTGCTCTCCGCCAACGTGACACCGCTGGTGGCCGAGGGCAACGACCGGGAACTGGCGGCGGTGGCGGAGCGCTTTTGGAAGTCGAGCCGCAGCCTCCGCTACATCTTCTTCGCCGATCCCGAAGGGATCATCTACCTGGGCATCCCCATCAGCGGCACCAGCGGCAGCAGCGAGCTGCTGCTCAGCCGCCGCCTGGAGGTGCCCGCCGATCTGGCTCGCCGGCCCCAGAGCCCACTGATCCGCCAGCACCTCAGCCCCGATGGGCAGGTCACCGATGTGTTCGTGCCCCTGGTGGCCGGCGACCGCTACCTGGGGGTGCTGGCCCTGGGCATCAACCCCAACGAAGCCGCCCTGGCCAGCGCCGCCCTCAGCCGCGAGGTGACCGTGGCGGTGTTCATCTCCATCTGGGTGCTGGTGATCCTGGGGGCCGTGTTCAACGCCCTCACCATCACCCGGCCAGTGAAGGAATTGCTGCGGGGGGTGCGCTCGATCGCCGGCGGTGATTTCGAAGCCCGCATCGCCCTGCCCGTGGGGGGAGAACTGGGGGAACTGCTGGAGGGCTTCAACGACATGGCCTCCCAGCTGGAGGCCTACAACGAGGCCAACATCGAGGAGCTCACCGCTGCCCAGGTGAAGCAGCAGTCGCTGATCGCCACCATGGCCGATGGCGCCGTGCTGCTCGACGCCGAGGGTCGGGTGGTGCTGGTGAACCCCACGGCCCGGCGGCTGTTCCGCTGGGAGGGCCGCAAGCTGGAGGGCAGCGAGCTGTGCGAGGAGCTGCCGGAGCTGCTGGCTGTGGAATTGCAGGCTCCCCTGGAGAGCCTGCTGGCCGGCGACAAGGACAGCACTGACGTGCGCTGCAGTTTCGGCGAACCGGCCCGCACCCTGCGGATCGTGCTGCAGTCCGTGCGGGATGCCAGCGGCGAATCCCTCAAGGGCATCGCCGTGACGGTGCAGGACCTCACCCGTGAGGTGGAACTCAACGCGGCCCAGAGCCGTTTCATCAGCAACGTGTCGCACGAATTGCGCACGCCGCTGTTCAACATCAAGAGCTACGTGGAAACCCTCCACGACCTGGGCGATCAGCTGAGCGAAGCGGAGAAGAAGGAATTTCTGGGGATCGCCAACGCCGAAACCGATCGCCTCACCCGGCTCGTGAACGATGTGCTCGATCTCTCCCGCCTGGAGAGTGATCGCGTCTGGACCCTGGAGCCGATCGAACTGCGGCCCGCCATGGAGCAGACCCTGCGCAACTACCGGCTCAATGCCGACGACAAGGGCGTGCAACTGGAGCTCGATGTGGATGAACGGGTGCCTCGGGTGCTCGGCAACTGGGACCTGCTGCTGCAGGTGTTCGACAACCTGGTGGGCAACGGCCTCAAGTTCACCGCCAGCGGCGGACTGCTAGCCCTGCGGGCCTACCCCTGGCCCGATTCCTGCCAGCTGGATCCGGCCATGGCCCCCAACAGCGACAACCCCACCTGCGATCTCACCGCGCCCCTGCCGCGGCTGCGGGTGGAAATCGCCGACACCGGCTCCGGCATCTCCCGAGAGGATCAGGAGCGCATCTTCGAGCGCTTCTACCGGGTGGAAAACGCCGTGCACACCGAGGTGGGCACGGGCCTGGGCCTCTCAATCGTGCGCGGCATCCTCGAAAAGCACGGCACGCGCATCCGCATGGCCAGCGAACTGGGGGTGGGCACCACCTTCTGGTTCGACCTGCCGCTCGACCTGGCCGACACCGATGAACTGCGCATGGCCGCCGAACGTCAGAGCTTGTCGTCGCTGGTGACGCCCTGAACAATCCGCGAGAGCTCGCTGCGCTCGTCGGTGTTGATGCGGTGGGGAACACCGCTGATGATCCGCTCGAAGTTGGAGAAGGAATCCTTGATCTCGGGGCCATTGCCCGTGATCACGAACTCACGGATCCCCTTGTCGTGCCAGGAGCCACGCATCTTGAACACGTTGAGGGCTCGAGCCATCTCGCCGCGGATCTCCACATACTGCAGCAGCAGGATCGTGTCGGTGATGGTGGAGATGTGGGAATCGGTGATCGAGTGGCTGCCCATGAACTCCTCGGAGGTGTTCGTGAAGAAACCGGCGATCTCCTCCTGCTTGGCATAACCCGTCACGCCGATCACAAACTGCCGGAAGGCGTTGTGGCTCACCCCCCGTGCCAGGGCGCTCAGGGAATCGATCGCCATGCGGGATGGCTTGAACTGGCTGATCTCGGTCTTGATGATCTGGAGGTGATCCTCTAAACCCGTGGACTCGGGGTAGGCGCAGATGATCTTGAGCAGACCATCGCGCTCCATCTGCTCGAAATCAATGCCCCAGCTGGTGGCATTACGCAGTAGCTGGGCGCGGGATTCCTCGTAGGCAAACAGAATCGCCCGTTCCTTGTTGGCGCAGGCGTTCTCTACGAACTTGCTCACCAGCAGCGTCTTGCCGGTGCCAGTGGCGCCAGTTGCCAGGATAATCGAATCCTTAAAGAAGCCACCACCGCACATCTCATCGAGCCGCGGCACACCGGAGCTCACCCGCACATTGGAGCTGCGCTGGGTGAGGCGCATCGCCCCCAGCGGGAAGATGCTGATACCGTGGGCCCCCATCGTGAAGGGGAATTCACCCTTCATGTGGGTGGTGCCCCGCAACTTGAGGATCTCGCAGGTGCGCCGCCGGCGCTCCCCCTCCAGCACATTGCGCAGGATCACCACGTTATCGGACACGAATTCCTCGACGCCATAGCGGGCGATCGGGCCGTATTCATCGATGCGCTCAGTGGTCATCAAGGTGGTAACACCGATCTCCTTGAGACGCGCAATCAGCCTGAAAATCTCGCGGCGGACCACTGAAACAGCATCGTATTGCTGAAACACGGCCGTGATCGAATCAATCGCCACCCTTCGGGCTTTGTATTTGCGAATGGCGTAATTGATGCGTTCAATCAAACCCGACAGATCGAAGCTGCCGGCCACATCCTGCCCCTCGGGATCCGGCGAGGCATCGAGGATAAAAAGCTTATCCTGCTCCACCATCTCCTGCAGGTTCCAACCAAAGCTGGAGGCATTGCGCAGAATATCGAGGGGCGATTCCTCGAAGGTTACGAAGATGCCCGGCTCATCAAACTGACGAATGCCATTGTAGAGAAAATTCAGCGAGAAAACAGTTTTCCCGGTGCCGGAGGTGCCGCTGATCAGGGTGGAGCGTCCAATCGGCAAGCCGCCCTGACAGATGTCGTCGAAGCCCTCGATCCCCGTGGGGAGCTTCTGCACGGACATCAATGCATGGGATGGGGAGCTGGGGTCCTGCATGGATCGGATGGTCCTGAGGGAAAGTTAAGCGAGACGGGGCGTTCTAACTGGGCTTAGCAGGATTTCAAGGCAACTCGCCGGCCTCCACATCCGTGGCGAACCCTTCATCGTTCAACTCCTCATAGAGGAGATCCAGGCCGATCAGCACGCGCTCGCGATCGGAGAGATCGCCGATGATGCGGCGCACCGGCGGCGGCAGGATCTTGGCGAGGGTGGGCGTGGCCAGGATCTTGTCCTCCTCCGCCAACTGCGGGCTTTTGAGCACATCGATCACCTTCAGGGCATACACCCCCTGGAACTCGGTATCGAGGATGTTGCGCAGCGTCTTGAGCGCCCGCATGGAGTTGGGGGTATTCCCCGCCACGTAGAGCTTGAGGATGTAGGTCTTGCGCGGGCTCATCTAATTCACCTCCTGGGCGTAGTCCTGGTTGGCAGCGGCGGTGGCTTGGCTGGGCTCTGCCCCCGATCCCGATCCCGGGCCGGGAAGCGGCAGATCGGGCGGAACCGATCGGCGGTACATCTCGCAGAGATGGGCAAGCACGTCGAGCAGGGCCAGGCGGTAGTCCTGGAGAAAGTCGTTCTTGTGCCCTTCCAGCTTGAGCTGCTTCCAGAAACCGTCAATCAAATCCACGTGAATCTCCACCACCTTGTTCACCGGCAGATCACTGAAGAACGCGGAATGCACAAAGCTCTCGATCGCCTGGTTGGCAGCGGCCGGGTCCTTGAAGTAGCTGATCAGCAGATCGCGGTAACTGCGCTCCAGGGACGCCAGCAGCTCCTGGCGCTCCCCTTGGGGGAGGCTGCGCAGGAACAGCGATGGATCGCGCTTGTAAAAAACGCCCAGATAGCCCAGCCGGCCTTTGAGGCGGTTGGGCAGCCGCCAGTTCTCCGGCGTGGCCACCCCACCGGAACTGGCGGCGGCGGACTCCCCAGCCGAGCCGGCCTGGGGCCCCTGGCGCAGGAAGCGGGACACCGCGGCATCCACGCTGTAGGTGATCTGCTCGAGCTGGTCCTCGGGCAGATGCACCTCGGCCTCGTGGTACTCGATGCGGCCGCTCACCTCACCCACCACCACGGCAGGCAGGATCAGGCCCTGGCGACGCAGCCCCTCGTAGATCTCCGGGGCATAGGCGCCCTGCTGGACCAGCACCACATCAAAGGTGTCGCGCCGCTCCTCCAGCTCCTGCAATGGAGTCACCCGGGAACCCAGATTTTCCAGCTGATAACGGCCACCTTTGAGCCACTGCCGGCAGGTCCGCTCCAGGCGCGGGTCTGACAGCAACGAAGCGATAGTGAGAGCCGGCTGAGACATGAGCCGAGCGAAGGCCCCTGGCAGTGCCCCCAGTGTTGACGACAAGGACCTTGAAAGGTGAGGATCCTTGTTTGTCTTTCGATTGCCGTGCGGCAGGCCGCAATGACGAGGCCAACTCGTCAGCCTGTCCACGCCCCGGACCTCCATGAGTACAGCCACCCCCACCGGTCCCTACGCGATCGTTGAAGCCTCCGGTACGCAGTTCTGGATTCAGCCCAACCGCTACTACGACTTCGATCGTCTGAACGCCGACGTTGACAGCACGGTGACCCTGGAGAACGTGCTCCTGGTGAACGACGGCTCGGCCGCCAACGTGGGCCAGCCCTACGTGAAAGGCGCCACCGTGGAACTGCAGGTGATGGCCCATCGCCGCGGCCCCAAGCTGATCGTCTACAAGATGCGCCCCAAGAAGAAGACCCGCCGCAAGAACGGTCATCGCCAGGAACTCACCCGCGTGATGGTGAAGTCCATCACGGTGGGCGGCAAGGCCCTCGGCTGATCTCCCCAGCATTCCTTCCCACCCTTCTCCTTCTGAACCATGGCCCACAAGAAAGGCACAGGCTCCACCCGCAACGGCCGCGACTCCAACTCCAAGCGCCTTGGCGTGAAGCGCTACGGCGGTGAGAGTGTCAGCGCCGGCTCGATCCTGATCCGCCAGCGCGGCACCTCCGTGCTGCCCGGTCTGAACGTGGGTCGCGGTTCCGACGACACCCTCTTCGCCCTGAGCGACGGTGTGGTGAGCTTTGACACCATCAAGCGCGGCCTGCGCACCCGCAAGCGCATCAACATCGCCGTCGGCTGATCAGCAGCACCAACAGGTTCAAGAGCCGGCGGTCACCCCGCCGGCTTTTTTGATGGGGGCGCTCAGCTCAGGCGCCGATAGGCCCGTGTGGTGATCAGGAAGGGGTGGAACACCTCGAGGAAGCGGCCCTGCAGGGTGCGGAAGAAGCTCTCCACCAGCTCGGGAGCATCGAAGTGGAAGGGGTATTCGCCGTTAAAGCCCTTGAAGAAATACCAGTTGAGCAGTGCGATCGCCTCGCTGCCCATGCGCCGCTCGAACAGGCCGAGCTGGGCCGCGGGATCCGCCAGGTGTTCCAACACATCGAGACACACGATCGTGTCGAACTGGGCCGGCAGCTGGGGGTCGTCCAGATCGCGGAAGCAGCGCAGCCGATCGGAAAGCCCCAGCTCCTGGGCCCGCTCCGTGACAAAAGCACGGTTGTGGGGGTTGAGATCCACGAACCACACCGCCTCCACCTGGGGCAGGGCCGCCGCCGCCAGGGCATGGCTGCCGATGCCACCGCCGAAATCGAGCACATGCCCCCTGGCAAACCGGGCCTGCAGCCGCAGGGTGTCGGCGATGTAATCCGCACTGCCCAGATGCCAGGCCGCCAGTTCCAGCAGGTGGCCGGTGCCCACGGTTTCCTCGTAGAAGGCGCCCGCCTGGTCGGGATCGAAGGCACCGGGATGGATCGCCGCCAGATCGTCGGTGCTGGTGGGCAGGCGCTGCGCCAGCTCCTCGATGCTGAGATCCAGGTAACGGGCCAGCTGCGCCGAGAGGTCGAACCCATCGGCCAGAAAGCGTTGGGGATCGAGCACAGGAAGGGTGGTCATTCCCGCACCGTAGGCCTCAGGGGAGGGAGGCCGGCCCCGCATTGGCCTCCAGCTCGGCGCCATCACCCGGCACCTCCAGCCAGCGGCGCAGCCAGGCAGTGAGGGCATAGAAGGGCAGCGTGTCCGCTAGGGCCGCCGCCGCCTTGAACAGGTAGCCGCTGGCGATGAAGCTCAGCAACTGGGGCAGCACCGGCTCCCCTGGCCGCACCGGCAGCACGTGGGCGCCGTAATGGCTGATCAACACCACAGCACTGGTGTCCACCAACTGACTCACCAGGGTGGAGCCGTTGTTGCGCAGCCACAGGGCCCGGCCAGCGGTGAGGCGTTTCCAGAAATGGAACAGCCGCACATCGGTGAACTGGGCAGCCAGGTAGGCCACCATCGAGGCCCCCACGGCGCCAAAGGCCAACCGCCGCACCTCAAAGAAGGTGCCGTCGGGCGCACCGGCCAGGCCCGGCAGCACGCCCCCAAGCCACAGGATCAGCACAATCCAGCCATTGAGCAGCAGCCCTACCCACACCAGCTGGCTGGCTTTCTCCTCACCCCAGATCTCACTGATCAGGTCGGTGCACAGGAAGGTGACCGGGTAGGGCAGGGCCCCCACGGCCACCACCACCGGCCAGGAGCCGAT